>NZ_JBHLWL010000001.1:0-97253 GCF_042432965.1 Paracerasibacillus soli
CTCATCCCCCTTTTTTTATTCAAACAATAAACCGAACTGTAAAATTATTACATGTCTTACATAAGGTTACATTCGTGCAAGGCCTATGGGTCAGACCCCTCCTCCAAAGTAATTACTATTTGCATTGATTGGGCGGCGGGGATTCAGTTCCATACTATCAGGTCAAGGTGAAGGAACTGATTCCCCAATGCCATTTAAATAAAACAGTGAATAATATGAATATGACCCTAAAAAATTAGCTCGTTATGTAGTAGCTAATTTATGGCATGAATGCAGGATCATCGTTTATGAAACAATTGAATTAGTATGAAGTACGAAAACCATCCCCATGTTCGAAGGATTGATGAAACACGAGAACCGTCCCCATGTTTCACCCATGTTTCATAGTTTTATTCGTTCGCTGTACATATCGATTAGTTTTTGGTTGTGTCCGTCGGCGCCTTCGATGTTTCCGCTTAAGAAAACTGGGGGTTCGAAGTCGTTCTCTGCCATTTGCTTGATAGATTCTGCCAATATAGCATTTAAAATTGTAGCGCCAATTACAGTCGAGCTAGGTGAAAAATTAACATTGACCTTTTCATGGGACAAGAGTGCATCCCCAACTGGAGCATGATTGTTTATAACAAGATCCACTGCATCAAATAAGTGCTCTCCACTTGTATGGCGAGATGGTTGGCTAGATGAATATGCAATTGAGGTAATACCTATCACATACGCACCTTTCTTTTTAGCAAAATGTGCGACATCAACTGGAACTGGGTTTCTTCCTGATGTTGAAATAACAATGAAGACATCATCTTTACGAATATCCTGTTCTTCCATAAAGTTTTTCGCATAATCATTTTTTCTTTCTAAAGTTGATGAACGAACGGCACCTTCATGAAGCATTAGTGGTTCATGTAAAATAGGATGAATAGGAACTAGTCCACCTGCACGATAATAGACTTCCTCTGTCAAAATATGCGAATGTCCACAACCAAACAAATGAATAACTCCACCAGCTTGAATAACATCGGCAACCTTTTTAGCAGCTTTACTCATTACTGCCTGTTCTTCTTTTTCAACTATAGATAGTAAGTCTGTAATTTTATTAAAGTATTGATGAATCATGATAAATCCTCCACTTCGGAAATAATTTCGCGTACTTTACTTGGAATTGTCTTTCCAGTTAATTTATCAATCGTTGAACCAAATATATGTGGCATAAAGAATGCAATATCAATGTCTTTCACGCCGTTTATTATTTCCTTAATATTACTTGCATCAATTCCACCAGCAGGTTCCACGCCACGAATGCCTTTAGCGGCTGCTATTTGAGTTAAGTAGATTAATTCTTCTAAATGCTGTGTCCCTTTTACCGGCATCATTTTAATACTTTCAATGCCAAGGCTTACCGCAACTTCAATGAAATCCTCAACAAGTAGAATTTTACTAGAATTGGCTAATTTAATTTTTCCTACTTCACCTGTTGGTTGCACAAGTGCATTAACCAATTGTTTGGGGATACCTTTTCCGTCTACATATCCTTTTGCATATGTTGCAGTTTCAAATGGTTGGTTGATATGACCCGGGTTAGATGCAACAGCTATATCTAGTACTTTCTTCCAATTAGCTGTATTTCCCCCACCACCAAGGCCAATGCTCACCATGTCCGTTACGGATTTTAATTCTGCTACTTTTTCCGCGGCTGTTTCAATGGAATCAAACTTATCGGATACAATTCCGGGAACGACATAACCAGAACCAGCTTCCATCACTGCCGCTGCATTGTCGCGATCACTTGCTAAAAAGTTAAATAAAAATTTATCATAAAGTTTTTCCCTCACAACGAGTCACACCCTTATATTTTTAGTGCCTGTTCAAAAAAGTAAAAAGGATCAAGAAAAAGTCCCTGGGGGGTCTGACCCCCTATTCTTCTATCATTTTCACCATATTTTCTAAGGCGATATCGATAATATATTTTCCTTTTTCTTCTGTTGCAAGACTGGCGTCACCTAACACGGCTGTTTTTGTAAACTCTTCCCACGGTGTTGGTGTTGAATCAGCATGCAACGGGATATCTGGAATATCCGTAAGCGCCCGATCCATCGCAACATGCTCCGGTGCCAAGTACAACATATAAGATGTTTCAATTTCACAAGCATGAAAATATGTGCTATGTGCTGAAGTTTTCTCCCGTACTTCAGCTGCAGCCTGATTCATACCTGGATAGAAGAAATAGAACACGCGCATTTCTGGACATGACTCATACAGTACACGTGCCGCTTCTTTTAAAGCCGTCTGATTTCCTAAATGTCCGTTTACCATTGCAAATACTCTAAAACCTTGCTTATAAAGACTTTCCCCAATATCAACAAGAAAGCTAATAAGCGCGTTATTACTAATATTTATACTGCCAGGAAAGTTACGTAGACTCCACACTTGCCCATAAGGTAAAGTCGGTAGCACAAAACCATTCACTCGCTCTGCCAATTTTTCCGATAAGCGCTCAGCTAGTAAATTATCCGTTCCAAGTGGTAAGTGAGGACCATGCGCCTCAACTGCACCGATTGGTAATATCGCAATTTTTGATTGGTTGATTTTTTCCTTTACGTCAAAGGAATTTTCATATTGGAATTCCATGCTGTCTTCACCGTCCGATTCAATATAATTATTTTTTAAATGCAAAGCATCTTGCTGGGTTTTGAATGAAAAACTTATTGATTAATTTCTCACCATCAAAGCCTTTTCTATTTGCTTCGTCAATAAAACGCGGTACCCATTTCCCAATAATGTTTTCTAAACCTAAACCATAGTCATAGTGTTTGTAATAGGATTTTCTTGCTGTATCTCCACTAACGAGTATTTGATCCTCATAACCTTTATTCACAAGGTCTAAAATACATTGAATACGTGTGCTTTCTGGAGCATATTTAATTTTTGAGATACCATCAAAAGAAAGTAAAGCACCAGTTTGTGCAATTTGCTCATGGTAATATGGATCTGGATTACGGTCCATATGGCCAAAACTAATATATTCTAAATTGACACCTTCACTTTTCAATAGTTCAATTTGTTCTAGGCCCATCGTACCCGCCTCAGTATGGGAATGCAGCGGTGCTTTTGTCTCATGATGAGCTCTTGCTACTGCACGCAATGTTTTTTCCTCTAACGGTGTTATTCTGTTATAACCAGTACCAAATTTTACTTGGCCACCACGAATATTCGTACCTTCTAGCCCTTCTTCAATTTCACGAATGACGAAATCCGCTAATTCATTAATTGATTTTGCATCAATCCATTCATAATAGGTGTCATAATTACCAACAACTTTTTTTACATGTTCGGGAATATGTGCATCCCATAGGAAACTTTTATTAAATCCTGCGGTACCAACTATCGTCACACCTGTTTCTTCGGCAATTTCCTTCACTGCTTGCACATCACGTCCATAGTCAACCGCAGTTGCATCAACAATTGCTTGGCCACCGAGATTTTTAAAATCTTGCACATCTTGCTTCGACTTTTCTTTATCGTCAAGAAGTAAATCATCTGCATGGTGCTCTACCCAATATGGGGGACGGCATACAATATGTTCATGAGAATATGTGAAACCTAATTGAGATGGATCGATATCGCCATGAAATGTTCTAATAAAACTCATTTCAATCACTCCTGATGTAAATTTTTAAATCGTCTCTGTGGAAATATCTTCTGTCCCGCAGATTAAAAGTTTAATAAAATCGAGCTTGGTTGAAAGGGTAATTCCCCTATATTTCTATCTGAAATTATCTCGACCTCGCTATTTTGGAAGAAACTTCCATTCATATTCAACCTTGCATTTCCATTCTTTTTGTTGCTCCCCTTTTATCATGCGTAAGACCCTTATTTAAAAAGGAAGCAACATATATCTAGTAAATAAATGGAAAAACGGGGAAGTACATCCCCATTTTAGTTGAAATTAGAAAAATAATTGTGATAAGAACCGAATGATTGGCCCTAAAACGAACATATCTGAATCCGCTGCCCACATTGCAGTATCCGGAACCGTACCAGGTAAAAGCATTTTTACCATAATAAATTGTCCCCATGCAACAACAGTCGCGGTAATGAAACCACCCATGATTGCACCTCTTACACCACCAGTAGCATTACCGAATACCCCAGCAGTTGCAGAGTGGAAGAATAATACAATCATCGTTGGAACAAATACATAACTAACTGTATTTCCTAAAACAACCAACCAGATTAGCGCACCGACAAAAGATCCCAAAAATCCTAAAATTACAGCGTTTGGAGCAAACGGGAACACAACTGGGCTATCTAGTGCTGGTTTCGCACCAGGTACGATTTTTGTAGCGATTCCTTTAAATGCTGGAACCATTTCACCGATAAACATACGCACCCCTAGTAAAACCACTGCAATACCTGCTGCAAAAGTGAACGACTGAATGATTGCGTATACGATAAAGTTCTGATCCCCAGCAGCTTCAACTAATGCTTGCGCTCCAGGGGTATCTTTAAAGGAAATAATAATCGCACCAACTAAAAATAGTAATCCCATTGTTAATGCGGTAATAACGTTAGAGTCTCTTAGAAATTCTAACCCTTTTGGTAGTTTAATTTTTTCAGAGTCATTCTCTTTATTACCTAAATATTTACCAGCTAAAGCACTTAATAATGAAACGGAAGCTGATGTATGACCAAGGGCGATATTGTCATTCCCCATAATCTTCCGCATAAATGGTTGTGTTAATGCAGGCTGAATTGTCCAATATAATCCCATAAATACAGCTAAAAAGATCACGAGTTTACCGAACGAAACATCACCAGCCGTTTGAACAACAATTCCTGCAAAAATAGTTGTCGTCCAGAACATCATGTGACCAGTTAAATAAATAAATTTAAATCTAGTAAACCTAGCTAATATTACGTTAATCACAAATCCTAATGTCATTGCTAGCGTAACTGCACTACCATATTTTGCGTTAAATGCCTCTTGCCCCATAAAGTTTCCAAGTGGCTCCGCAGATAAATTAAATACTTCTTTCCATAACGGTTCAAAAACTGTTAACGCATCTGTAATGACACCTGAACCAGCACTAATAATTAAAAATCCAATAACAGCTTTAAATGTTCCGCTAATTACTTGACTTGTACTTTTTTTCTGAAGTAGCAATCCTAAAAGAACAATAAATCCTAGTAAAATAGCTGCTTGTCCAAAGATATTTGTAGCAATCCAAAATATAGTATCCATTCGCATTTCCTCCTATGTCTACTTAACTCACAACGTTTTCATCAATTGCTTTGTTAATTTCGTCCATATCAAAGTAATTATTTACAATAAACACTTTTGCACTGTGACCTACAAGACTTTCTGCTAGTTCATTGCTCGTTATAATATAATCTGCTTGCATACTTGAAGCTGTAGAAACATCCGTATGCTCAACATCTGCACTAATCCCTTTATCCGCCAATGCTTGTTCCACATTCATTTTCAAAATCAAACTTGTTCCCTGACCTAATCCACAAACTGTCAAAACTTTCATCATATTTATCGCTCCATTTCTAAAATGTTTTTTATATCTTCATAACTTGTTGCCGCTATTAGCTTTTCTACGTTCTCCGAATCATTAAGAAGTGACGTTAATTTCCGAAGTAATGTTAAATGCTCATCACTTGATGATGCACCTAAACCAAAGACAAGACGTACCGGATCATTGGAAGCATGTCCAAATTCAACCGGCTCTTTTAACTGCACAAACGATACGGAAGCCTCGTTCACTCCATCTTCAGGTCTGGCATGCGGAATCGCAATGCTCGGTGCGAGTACAAAATAAGGACCGTTATTTCGATACGAATGTTTCATCGCTTCAATATAAGAACTTTCTACAAGCCCCGCTTGCGTGAGTAAGTTCCCTGCAGCCTCAATAGCCTCTTCCGCATTTGCTACTTCCACACCAACCTTCACAATACTTTTTTCTAAAAATTTCATAAGTCACACTCACCCTATCCTTTGCTGTTAATCTCTCGCTGCAGAATATGCTTGAATCAATTCAACAATCCGATTTTTATCTGTAATGTTAATTATTTTTTCTCTGTTCTCTTTGTCAGAAAATAGCTTCGTTAGTTGCGATAATGCTCTTAAATGCTGTTCATTATCCCGAGATGCTAAAACGACAATGACATTCACATCTTTTCCCAATATGTCCACCGGGTTTTTCAAATGTAACATGCTCATCCCTGTCTTCATGACACCATCATCTGGGTTAGCATGCGGAAGTGCAAAATGATCGGATATCACAATATATGGACCAATCTTGATAACATTTTCAATCATTTTCGAAACATAACTTTTACGGATATACCCTTGTTTCAACAATGGCTCAGCAGCAACTTTAATTGCACTTTCCCAACTTCCAACTTGTTTTTTCAACACAATTCGATCAGGTGATAAAAGCTCATATAGATTCGGCTTCATCACTTCACTTTCAACATTAATTGGTGCATGAAAGTATCGTCTTAGTTCCTGTGATAACACTTCATCATCTTCTACCACAGCATACCTTTTAATAATATCCATCACTGTTTCAACAGAATAAACTTGTTTTTTTGTAGAGTGTTCAAACAAACTGTTAACTTTTTTCAACAACTGCTCTTTGTCCTCATTATCTAAAACAGGATTGACGACAAAGACTGGAATCCCCCGGTCTGTTAATGGAATGGTGGAAACAATAAAATCAACATTTAAATCCATCTTTTCATATTCCCTTAATGACGTTACACCGATCGTTTGTACATCTGAGAATAATCCTTCAAGTTGACTTTCCAATAATCGCGAAGTACCTAGTCCATTCGTGCAAACGACGAGCATCTTTTTACGAGTTTGTTCGAGCATCACACCCTCTTTGCGAAGCCATCCACCAAAATGCATCGCAATAAATGCAACTTCATTTTCAGTAATGGACTGACCAATTAAATCTTCAAAATAATGGACGACCTTTTTCGTTAAATGAAATACTTCAGGATAATTTTGTATCACTGAATCTCGCAAAGCATTTTCTACTTCAATCCCGTATTTAATTCGATAGTAAGCAGGCTTTAAATGAAGCAATAAGTTTTGAATCATTTGCTCAGGTTCTCGAAATTCTATCGCTGCATACAATTGAAAATCAACAACCATTTTCTCCACTACATGCAGTAATGCTTTCATTTCTTCACTTTGTAATTGTGGACTGAAGTTATAATTCACTTTGGCACTTAGTAAATACTTAGCAAAATAATATATTTCGTCATTTGGAATCGTAATATCTAATGTTTCGGAAACGTGATGACATAACGTCTTTACTCCTACATATTCTTCCGTCGTTTTAATAACTTCCTTTTCAATTGCATCCACTTCAACAAACGCTTGTTTTTTTATACGTTTGATAAAAAAGTGCAACCAAACAACAATGTTATATAGAACGTCATCGGTAAACTCAATCTTAAAATCTTCTTCATAATCATGTAATAACCGAATGAATAAATTCATCAATGGAACGTCAAAAATCAAATAAGGTCGTATGGATTGATCATCACTGCTTATAGAAGGCTTTTGAAAATTAGATAAGAAAATGTACCAACCCTCTTTCGGAATGACGAACGATAAGTAATGAATCATCAACCTCCTAATGTCGTTTTCATTCCCTTGAATAAAATATCCAGATTTTCGTTCTGAATAAACATACATATTATAAGGCTTTAATTCTTCTTTTAGTTTTTTGATATCGTCAAGTATTGTATTTCTACTTACTTGAAAAAGCTCGCGAATATCTTCTAGAAAATAAGCTTTTTCCTGACCTACAATGTGAATATAAATCCACGCTTTTCTTTCTGTGGGGGAAAATTCATAGTACGTCATTCCAGACAAGGAATAATTAGTCAGCATTTCCTTTTTAGTTAGCTCATCAATATATAAGCCTTGTCCTCTTACTTGTTTAATTTCAGTAAAATGATGTTCCTTCAACCAATCATTTACTTTATCAAGATCACTGTAAATCGTGCGTCGCGACACGTTTAATAAAGCAGCAAGTTCTTGAACATTTATATATGAATCCTGTTTCAATAGTTGATTTAAAACTGCCATACTACGCTGATCCATCTTTTTCCCCCTAACTCTATAGTTCATAAGTAGTATGTCCTATATTTGTATTATATTGTGGTTTACCACGCCTGATAAGACCAAATGAACCACATGAATTTGTGCAAAATTGTACTGAAGGTATATTGGAGACTTCATACAATATCAAATCACTGAACATCCGATTACTTTTGTTAGTTTCACTTTCCTAATTACAGAATTGCATGATGTTTTAACTATTTTTGCCAAAAAATTTAGTCCTAATTGCGAAAGATGTAGCTGCAATTTGTCTAACTCATATTTTTTTATTAAAAATGGAATAAATAAAAACCCGGAGCTTGTCCGAGTTTTCCATCTTCATACCGTTATGAAACTATTGATATGTAATGAATAAGTAATATTACTTTTAAAATTTTTATCCCCTTAGCATAAATCCGTAAATCAATAAAGTGAAGTATTAGGTTTTACTTGACGGTATTCCTTTTTACAGCGTTCACGAACGATATTGCTTTATTGTAACCTACGATATTATAATCCTCTTGGTGCGGTGGCTCTGCAAAGGCAAATGAAACATTCCCAATTGTTGTTGGGTCCTTTCGCCAAGTTTTACAAGAACTGTGATACTGTTGAATGCCAGTTTTATTCTTAATATGAGCGCAGTTCGCAGCATCAATTCCACCACCTGCTAATATTTCAATGCGATCACCATATTTCCCCTGTAACTCGGCTAATAATGGAACCCCATCTACCGCACTTGGTTGTAGTCCACTTGTTAAAACCCTTTTCACCCCTAAATCAATCAACAGCTCTATGGATTGATATGGATCCTTTACGGCATCAAACGCCCGGTGAAAAATAGCATCTTTATTATGTTTATGAATAATATCTATTATTTCCTGATTCTTTTTTACATCTATATTCCCAGCTTCATCTAAACATCCAAAAGCAACGCCTTCAATGTCATACGCAAGCATCGATTCAACATCTTTACGTATCGTGTCAAATTCATATTCATTATAATGAAATCCACCTGGGCGTGGTCGAGCCATTGCGACAATAGGGATATGACAATATTCAACTACCAACTCGATTGTTCCTAAAGAAGGTGTTAATCCATATAAATACATGGCATTATTTAATTCGATACGGTCGGCACCCGCCTTTTGTGCGTTTAATGAATCTTCTAAACTACCACAACATATTTCAGCAACGCTATTCAATAATATTCCTCTCCTTTTTTATGCTATGCTTTTTAATATAACAAATACATTTACATCATAAAAAGGTGTTTCTTCTTCATCCTTTTTTATTTTATACGTTTCGCTATATTTTTCCATAAATTGAAACTTTAATCAACCGGAATCTTACAACCCGTTAAGCTCTCTCAGTAGATTCAAATTACACGTAAAAGCCCGTTGCAATAAAAACGCCCCCTGTTGTTAGCTATTTTCCCGCTAACGTCGGGGGCGCTCCCTTCTCAGCTCACACAATATTACTTAACTTAAATGAGATACTTCTAATCTTACTTTTTCATTCAACCACTTACTTTTCTCCGCTTCGTGAATATCCATATACCAAATAAGATAGCAATGAATCCACTTAATATTAACAATCTCCCAAATTGTCCTCATGATTACCGCTCTTCCCATCATTCTTAATGATGAAACACGAGAACCGTCCCCATGTTTCACCCTTGATAATCGTATGCATTTTGTGTACAATTAACTTAGTTAAATTAATTAATTAATATACAACAGCATGGGAGGTATACGATGTCACATCAACATTTGTATGAAGCATTTTATAATCAGTTTAACACAACGACGACACCTCGCCTTTTTTTCGCACCTGGTCGAATTAATTTAATTGGCGAGCACACAGACTATAATGGTGGTCATGTGTTTCCCGCTTCCATTTCTTTTGGAACGTATGCTTTAGCAACTAAACGCACAGATAACAAATTACGTTTTTATTCTATGAACTTTCCTGATATAGGTATTGTAGAATGTGAACTCACGCAACTAGACTATCAGCCAGAGCACAATTGGGCTAACTTTCCTAAAGGTATGATTAAATTCATAAAAGAAAGCGGATACAACATTTATTCGGGCATGGATATTCTTTTTTACGGAGATATTCCAAATAGCGCAGGCCTCTCCTCTTCCGCTTCTATTGAAATGGTGACAGGCGTAATTTTAGAAGGTTTATTTCAGTTGAAGATAGACCGTGTTGATATGATCAAGCTTGGGCAAATGGTAGAAAATGACTATATTGGTGTTAATAGTGGGATTATGGACCAATTTGCGATTGGTATGGGAAAAAGTGGTCATGCGATACATTTAAATACAAGTACGCTTGCATACACGTATGCACCCATTCAATTACCGAACCATGCCATCATGATTATTCATACAAATAAAAGTAGAGCACTTGCTGATTCAAAGTATAATGAGCGACGCACACAATGCGAAGAAGCACTTGCTGATTTACAATGTGAACTACAAATTGAAAGTCTTGGCGAGCTAAGTCCAGAACAATTTGAAAAACATAAACATCTCATCCGTAACAACACGAATCGAAAACGTGCAAAACACGCTGTTTATGAAAATGCTAGAACACGAGACGCATTAAAGAGATTAGCAGAAAATGATCTGCATGGTTTTGGGAAATTAATGAATGAATCTCATCTTTCCCTACAGCATGATTATGAAGTAACCGGGATAGAACTTGATACCATCGTGGAAACCGCATGGAAACAGCCAGGTGTTATCGGCGCCCGCATGACTGGAGCTGGATTTGGAGGATGTGCCATTGCCATTGTAGAAAATGATGATATAAAAGCGTTTAAACAAAACGTAAATCGTATCTACGAAGAAACTATCGGTTATCAAGCTACATTTTACACAGCCGCCATTGGGGACGGTGCGAGAGAAATAATTGGAGAGGTGATATAAATGAGTATTCTCGTTTTAGGTGGAGCAGGTTATATTGGATCCCATGCTGTTTATCAGCTCATAGAAAACAAGCAAGATGTCGTTGTCATTGATAGTTTAGAAACTGGTCATAAACAAGCAGTTCATCCGAAAGCGACCTTTTATGAAGGAGATATTAGAAATATAAACTTCCTTCGCGATGTTTTTAAGCGAGAAAAAATTGACGCAGTTATTCATTTCGCGGCTAACTCGCTTGTCGGAGAATCAATGGAAAAGCCACTGCAATACTTCGATAATAATGTGTATGGTACACAAGTTTTACTACAGGTCATGACTGAATTTCAAGTTAAATCAATCGTATTTTCATCTACCGCAGCAACATATGGAGAACCAGAATCAGTTCCGATTACAGAAAACATGCCTACAAACCCTACAAGTACGTACGGCGAAACAAAATTGACAATGGAAAAATTAATGAAATGGACAGAACAAGCTCATGGCATAAAATTTGTTTCCTTGCGATATTTTAATGTAGCAGGCGCTCATGAATCAGCAGTCATTGGAGAAGACCATCAACCAGAAACACATCTCATTCCGATTATTTTACAAGTCGCCTTAGGTCAACGGGAATTTATTTCTATTTTCGGTGATGACTATGATACACCAGATGGAACATGTATCCGCGATTATATTCATGTGCAAGATTTAATTAACGCCCATATCCTTGCTCTTCATTATTTGCAACAAGGTGGGCAAAGTAATATTTTCAACTTAGGTAGTAGTCAAGGATTTTCAGTTAAGGAAATGATTGATGCAACAAAAGAAGTAACGAAAAAAGATATTCCATCTCAATTAGGTGCGCGACGTCCTGGAGATCCAGCTATACTCATCGCAAGTTCGCAAAAGGCAAAAGATATTTTAGGATGGCAACCGACTCGTACATCCATTAAAAAAATTATTCAAGATGCATGGCAGTGGCACTCAAAACATCCAAATGGGTATGAGGGGGAATGAAGAGAGATGACAATATTTGAAGATGTGGCAGGTCTAATTCAACAAGCAAAAGAAGTACACTTAATAGAGACACAAGACGAAGTTTATGTAAGAAACCAAGTGTTACACCTGTTGCAAATTGCATCATTTCCAAAAGAAATAACGACTGTCACAAGTGATACCATTCCTAATTTACTCGAAAAAATAATAGATTACGCAATCCAAAATCATGTCATTGAAGATATCTTTGACGACAAGGAAATACTTTCTGCTAAAATCATGAATTGTTTTATTCCGCATCCATCTGTTTTACATGATAAATTTTATCATAAATATAAAGAATCGCCACAAGCTGCAACAGACTTTTTTTACGAACTGAGTAAGAACAGCAATTATATTCAAATGAACCGAATTGCCAAAAATGTTCATTTCAAAGCAGATACCGCTTATGGCGAGCTTGATATTACGATTAATTTATCTAAGCCCGAAAAGGACCCGGAACAGATCAAACGTGAACGAGAAATGAAGCAAACATTAGATTATCCACAGTGTGTTTTATGCCGTGAGAATGAAGGTTATGTTGGGCGCATTGGCTATCCGGCTCGAGCAAACCATCGCGTCATGCAAGTACCCTTATTAAATGAAAACTGGTATTTACAATATTCACCATATGTTTACTATAACGAGCATAGTATCGTCTTTTCTGAAGAACATCGCGACATGAAAATTAATAAAAATGCGTTTGAGCGACTACTTACATTCGTTGATAAATTTCCGCATTATTTCATCGGGTCAAATGCAGATTTGCCAATTGTCGGTGGCTCCATTTTAAGTCATGATCATTACCAAGCTGGTCGTTATGAGTTTGCGATGACAAATGCAAAAGATGCATTTAACTTCGAATTGAAGCAATTTCCGGACGTATCTGCTGCTGTTTTAAATTGGCCAATGTCCGTAATTCGACTACGCGGCAAACATAAGGAGCATATTGTTCACGCTGCCGACCACATCTTTCACACTTGGAAGCAGTACACCGATGAGCGTGTAGATATTATCCCATTTACAGATCAAACGCCACATAATACGGTAACACCGATTGCGCGTTTTCGAAATGGGGAATTTGAACTTGACCTCGTTCTGAGAAATAACCGGACGACAGCAGAATTTCCAATGGGAATTTTCCACCCTCATGCGGATGTGCATCATATCAAGAAAGAAAATATCGGATTAATTGAAGTAATGGGATTAGCAGTTTTACCTGCTAGATTAAAAGAAGAACTTCAAGAAATTAAAAACTATTTAGTTGGATCCACTCATTCTGTTGCTGACTATCACCTTGAGTGGGCCGAACAATTAAAGAGTCATTATGGCATACTTACAAATTTAGAACAAGCTGAATTCATTTTGCAAAAGGAATTAGGTTTGAAGTTTGCAAAGGTACTAGCTTATGCTGGTGTATTTAAACAAACAACTGCAGGAAGAGATGCTTTTAGACGATTTATTCGTACACTGAACTAGGAATGATAACATGAAGATTACCTCTGAAAAGGTCTTAAATAAATGGGTAGAAACTACCTTAACAAATAATAATGGCATGCAAGTTCGTTTTTTAAACTTTGGTGGGATTATTACAGAGATAATTGTCCCAAATCGTGATGGAGTATTAGAAAATGTCGTACTTGGCTATCGGCAGTACGAAGAGTATGAACAAAATCCCAACTACTTTGGAGCGATTATCGGTAGAGTAGCTGGACGTATCCAAGATGCTTCATTTCATCTCGACGGAAAAAGGTATGAACTAGAAAATAATGAGGAAACTCGCCATCTACACGGTGGCTCTGGCGGGTTTCATCAAGTTATGTGGGAAACATCACCTTTTCAAACAAATAATCAGATTGGGGTACAGCTTTCACATACTAGCCCTGATGGGGAAGGTGGTTATCCTGGTCGCGTAAACGTTACGGTCACTTACACTTTAACAAATAAAAATGAGTTTTTTATCGATTATCAAGCTATATCCGATAAAAAAACAATTCTCACGTTAACGAATCATACGTATTTTAATTTAACAGGGCAACAAAAAGAAACAGTTGGAAACCACTTCGTTAACATGAACAGCGACCAATTTATTGAATTAAATCAAAACCTTCTCCCGACAGGAAAGCTAATCGATGTGACACATACACCATTTGACTTTCGTAAAGGAAAAAGACTCATAGAAGGTTTAAAGGCAACACATCCACAAAATATAACGGTTGGGCATGGATATGATCACTATTTTCTCTTCAATAAAGATGCGGAGCCTTCTATAATTGTAAAGGAAGATACGAGTGGGAGAATATTAGAGATAAATACGGATCAGCCAGGTGTCGTTATGTATACAGGGAATGGATTGGATAATCAGTTACAATTACGTGAAGGCATGTCTAAAAAATACTTAGGTGTCTGTTTTGAAACGCAAGGTCCTCCCGCTTCCTTACATCAACAAGGATTACCATCCATCCTTTTAGAAGCAAATGAACCTTACAAAAAACAAACTAGATTTGCCTTTCATCGTTATTAATTTTTTCAAATCAAAAAGCTACTCTTTTAAAGGGTCTATCCCTGCAATAAAAGAGTAGCTTTTTTTATCTCATATTCTTTATCTAAGTGCAATCATTCTACATATTGCGTCAGCTAAAAAGACGGGAAGGTTACGTCGTTCGTCTAGAAAGAAAAAGAGACACCAACTTTTGTCTTCCATAAGTTGATATCCGCCGTTTGGCCAGGTTTTTCTAAAATTGGTTTAGTGTGCGCATGAGAACTATCCCCGCATTGCACGGCGGACGCTGAAACACGATAAACCTCTCCGCATTGCACAAGGTGGGTGCTGAAACACGAGAACCGTCCCTGCGTTGCACGGCGGGGGCACTGAAACACGAGAAACCTCTCCGCATTGCACGGCGGGGGCGCTGAAACATGAGAAACCCCTCCGCATTGCACGGGCGGACGCTGAAACATCAGAACCGTCCCCGCGTTGCACGGGCGGACGCTGAAACACGAGAACCGTCCCCATGTTTCACCGTTTTACAGATGCTGCCATTCTAACGTATGTGTGTCGTCTTCCTCTGATTGCGATGGAATATGTCATGATGTTTTCTGGTACTGCTATTCCGTAAAATCCTGTATCTCCAGTATGGAAAATATCAGCGCCTGCCATTTTGCTATTTAATGCAATTTGGCGGATGGTCGCTTCATCAGCTCCCTCTTGGCTTGTCCCAATGGTAAGCATCACTAATGCTCCTTTAGCGTGTACAAAACGAACATATTTTTCCACTGTATCTAATGTAATTCCTGGTACTGTTCCCGGAGCCGGCATTAAAATAATATCAGCACCTGCCTCAATAAAACTGGCTAGATCCGCTTCTGAAATAATGCCGCTACCCGTTTCATTTGCCACACCAGCACCATGCATTTTTCCAGCTATAATTAATCCTTCCTCCCCAAAAATCTCACGCGCCTTCCTAATCGCAACGATTGTTTCATCATTTGTCACACCAGTTTTCGGATTCCCTGTTAAACATACGAAGTCAAACCCTAAGTTTTTTGCTTCTTTTAAGGATTCTTCTGTAGCTAATCTTCCGCGTGATATTTCGTCCAACTGTTCAATTTGTTCAGCATGTAAATCCACTGGTTCTAAATTTAGACCAACTGGACGGCCGGTTAATTCCTTCATTTTTTGAACGACAGACTCATGCGCCTCACACGCACATCCTGTAACGGAAGGTTGAAACACATCAAATAAATTCAATAATAATAAATCAGCACCAAAAGCAGCTGCTAATTCCGCATTTGTCACACCTGGATATAATGGTGCTGCAGAAGCCATCGTTTCAGAAAGCATAACCCTTCCTTCACTAGCTCGAATGGATTGTTTTAAGTCTTGGCCATTCATCTTTTGAAAATCAGAAGCTGTACAATCTAATAATCTTTTCATGTAAAATTCTCCTTTTCTAGATGCTTATATTTGTATATTATCAATGCCTGTTCTTTTCTATAAATTGTAAAAACATATCAAACTTGTGTATAATATGTAAGATAAAGCATAAAACAAAAATTGACAAAATGCTACTAACACCTTATTTACATGCTCATAAATAACCGCTAGTTATTTGAAGTGGATGTTGTTTAGAGGAAGGTATTACGCTATATTTCCTTTAGAGCATAGACTGGCTATTTTTTCTAATAAGCATCGTTCGTTGTTATTATTTCTATCGCGGTAGTATAAAATGCCTCCGCTTTTATTTGAAATATTTTTGGAAAAATTTACACGCAGGAATAGGTGACATCTTGGATGACGCCAACATGCTAAAAATAAATGAATAAGTCCATTAGTTAGAAAAACTGAATGAAAAAGGGGCAAATAAGCAAATGCACAAACTTCATATTGCACATTTAGATACGCCTATTGAAAAGCTAGAAAAACTTAGTCAGGAACTAGGCAAAAATATTTATATAAAACGTGATGACTTTACTGGAACTGAAATATCTGGTAATAAGGTAAGAAAATTAGAGTACTCCATTCAATATGCACGAGAAAATGGGTATGATACCGTCATTACTACTGGCGCGATTCAATCAAACCACGCAAGGGCAACCGCTGCTGTTTGCGCCATGGTAGATTTAGATTGTCATCTTGTGCTAAGGGGTGACGTAAAAGAATTCGAAGGGAACTTTTTCCTAGACCATATGCTTGGTGCAAATGTACACATTATCTCCCCAGGTGCGTCCCGTGAAGATGCAATGGAGGAGCTAAAAAATACACTAGCTGCCCAAGGTAAAAGGGTATTTTTAATTCCTGTTGGTGCATCAGATGCACTCGGTTCCCACGGCTATATTAATTGTTATAACGAAATCGTAAAGCAAGAAAAACAGATGAACATTCATTTTGATTCTATTAACCTTGCTATTGGTTCTGGCGGCACATATGCAGGACTGTGGTATGGAAATGAACAAGCAAGATTTAACAAGAAAATTATCGGCTATTCTGTTGACAATACAGCGGAAGAATTCAAAGAAGAAGTAACAAAAATCGTGCTGGACATTGATGAAGCGGATGAGTCAAGTAAGTCAGCCCATAACTTCGACACCATCTTCATCAATGATAACTATGTTGGAGAAGGTTACGGTCTAGCAACAGATGAAGAACTTGCATTTTATATTGATTTCGCGAGAAGCTCCGGCATTATTCTTGATCCTGCATACACAGGAAAGGCCTTCCGTGGATTAATCACTGAAATAAAGCAAGGAAAGTACGATGATCAAGAAAACATTCTTTTTATCCATACAGGCGGACTGCAAGGTTATACAAAAGAAATGCGGGAGAGAATAAAAGATATGCTTGGTAAGTAGTATTGCATTAAGTAGTTTAAAACTAAAATAGTTGTTACCAGGTGCTCGTGGATGATAACTCACTTTGATTCATGAAGCACCTCTACTATTTGATGAAACATGAGAACCGTCCCCATGTTTCGCCCGCAATAAAGGACAAGGTCGATATAAAATGACCTTGTCCTTTTTTAACGGGTGTAAGCTCCTTTTCATGAAACAGGAGAACCGTCCCTATGTTTCACTATCATTCTACTCCGACTGAGTTGTATGCGTGTTTGACTGCTTCTACTTCTGCTGAGTTGCTTCCGTATAGGTCTGTTGCGGATTGGATGGCTGCTTGTTTCATCATAGAAAAGCTGGAATTTGCTGTTAAGTAGTAGCTCAGTGCGTGATAGTAAATTTGCTCTGTTGCCTCTCTGCCGACACCGTTTACAGTGACACCGTAATGTTCGCCACCTTCTGCAATTAAATAGGCGGCTTTGTTATTGATACTACTATTGATATGAACACCACCGTTATCCAGGTTACCTTCATAGCGTAAATCCCAATGATCTGGGTATGATCTTTCCGTTCTACTTTCAATCAAAGAAGTTGGATCTTGCATATCCCGTAATGCATGATTGCCATCCGCCATGATTGCTTCTCCGATGAGCCAATTATCCCGATCAACCATTGCTCCAAAAATATCTGCAAAAGACTCATTTAATGCACCTGATTCATTGCGATAAATTAAGCCTGCTGTATGTTGTACGACACCATGTGTCATTTCATGTGCAGCAACATCTAAACCAGCACTTAATGGATGAAATCGGATGCCGTCTCCATCACCGTACGACATTTGCCTTCCATTCCACGATGCATTATTCCAATTATCCCCAACATGCACAGCCGATATTAATTGCTGACCATTATTATCAACAGAGTCTCTTCCAAATGTATCCATATAATAGTCATAAGTTAATTGTGCATTTCTGTGGGCATCCACTGCGGCACCATCTTTAAACATTTTATTTACACTCGTCACGTCAACATTTGTATTTGTTGTTTGATCATACGTTACGACGCCTTTACCACGTGTTTCATCATATAACCTGAATAGACCATCAATTGCTTGCGCTTCAAATTTCCTCTTCTCACCAAAAACCCCTGTACCAAAAGCAGTGACTTCATGTGCAGCATTAAACTGATCCACTACATCCCCACTAACCGCATCAATGAAATAATGCCAATAACCAACCTTTGGATTAACGGTCGATGCCGTTACAAGATACGTATAGTAGAAGTTATCATCATACTCATAAATATACTCTTTGACCTCTACTCCTTCGTAATCTCCTACTTCACCTATTCTTTTTTCCAAGGCTTGCTTAAATATTGATACAGCCTGTCCTTTCGTAACTTTTGCTTCTGTCTTTAAATTTTTATTATCCAAATTGGGAATGACTTGGCCAAAGTACGCCTTCACTTGATTGTCATGATCCAAGGCCACTGTTTGATCCGCCCCAAAAACAGGTATACCATCAAAATATTGCTTGACCCTGAAATGAGAAGTGTCTGTTTCTTTGTCCGTTGTTTCCTCTAAAACTTTAAAACTCGTCAATGTATTATTCGATAGTTTAAATGACTTACTTTTACTATCTAAATAAGCCAAAACGATATCTACTTTGCTCAATCCTTTAGGAGCTTCCCATTGCTCAATCATATATGAAGGCGTTTGATATGCTTCGTGATACGCGATACGGACCTCTTCCGCTGACACCGGTTTTCCACCAATTAAAAATCCGCTAAGGGTTAAAGACAATGCTAAGGTGGAGGAAATAATTTTCTTATTCATTTTCATTGGCCTCATCCTTTTCATCATATTATAGGTCCTCACCACTTGTTTGCGTTGCATGAAACTTCCATTCTAGCAACAGACTATCTCCTTGAAACATATTCTGATCTTCTCCATTATCAATAAAACTGAACTCTACCCAAAACTCATGATTTTCCCCAACATCAAGTCCGCCTTTTTGCTCCCATAATGGATCCCATACATCGCGTTTTACAACATCTGGATCCATATTTTTCAGCTCATATAAGGTTGTTTCAAAAATAGGTTCACTTTCTTGATTCCAATTCCATAGGAAGTTTACTTGAATATGTTTACCAAAATCATCTACGTTGTTACCTTCTAAATCTATAATTCGATAATCTGTTTCCAATAAAACACTTTGGATTTTTAAAGTCCCTTCATTCGTTAAGTCAAATTCCCGTAACATATTATCTCCGGGCTTCATGTTACTAATATCAATTAAAACTTCTGGATTTAACGATAAATCTAAAGTTCCCGCCGTAAACGTATTTTGCGCCACCGCTGTATCACTAAAGTAAGCAAATGTTCCTCCACTTATTAAAGTAAGCCCTAATGCTGCACTTGCGATACTTAAACCAAACTTTTTGTTTGTACTCATCTCTCTTTTCCCCTTTCTATTTTTATAAAAAAAATCCTTTTCCACTACCCTCCTTATCATTTCGTTGCTGTAATAGATTGATATGATAATCTTGCAGTTAATCTATCATATTTTTGATGCCTAATCAACTGTATATTGCAAATTTTCAAATAAATAATCGTAATCACCTATTATTTCGAGTTAGCAACCAAAAATGGTAGGTGTTTAGTCCCTGCTTGATCAAGCGAACAAGAACCAATGGTAAATAATAAGTGATGACGTATAAATCTCATGAACACCTGTCCTTGTCACGATTTTCTATTAGCTAATTTTGTTCCCAATGTTCATGTAATCTTTTCGCCTCGAGCGTCAAAACAATGTACGCTTGTTTCGCAATCAATCCTTGCTCATACTTTTGTTCCAGAAGAATTTCAAATCCACTCAAATGTTTCAGCGCTTTATCATCCAGACCACGTTGCTCAAAATGCGCAAGAGATGTTAAATGAGTAGAGAAAGAACGTTTCGTATCTTCTGTTGCAAAAACATCAAGTTCACCAAATTGCGCTACATAGTTTATTAGCGTTGTAGCACTCAAGTCTGCATTTGCACAATCACCAACGTTAAATGCGGATACTCGATTAGGTGCGCCAAAATCTGCAATATCAGAACGATTCTCATAACAACCTTGTACACCATGAATCGTATTTCCAACTAAAACAGGTCCATATTCGTCATATTGCGCATTTGCTGATACTTGCTCATTGTCACGCAAAATTAGCCACCCATTAAATGTATTACCTACTAACGTCGTGTCATGGATCGTTTGTGAAATATAAGTTTGACCATTTACTTCTGCCCCAAACATTTGGATTGTATGTGCTTCCTCAGCTTCTATATCTCCATTAATCGTACTATTTGAAATCACCAATGACGCACCTTTTTGTACGAAAACATCACCCGTTACGGTTATATTTTCAAGACAAGTCACGCCTTCTGTCACATGTAAATCGCCTTGGTAATCTTCTGTAATCGCATGTGTACATGTCGCTTGTTCTCCCGGAATGACTGTAGCGTAATATTCCTCTGCATTTCCAATATTACCGGCGGCATCAATGGCGCGATGTTCAATAAAATGCGTGTCAAAACCTGGCACAAATTTTTCACCCGGGTCTTCTTCCGTGTAAGATTTTTCATACGTTACAATGGATAGTCCACCTGTTCCAAGGTTGCCATATGTGAGCTCTTTAATATCTGTTCCAGAGTATGAAAATGTAAATGGCTCCCCTTCCGGTTCTTCAGGAAATCCAAAATAGTTATACCAACCACTTTTATTTAATCGAATTTCCCCGACAACAAAACCTGTTTGATCATCTTGCGGTTCAAGTTTCATATCAAACTTATTAAAATACACATGATGCTCCACCTCACCTGGTAGTGTCGCGATTGGTTCTGTTAATTTTCTTGGAGCTGTTGGAAGTTGATTGTCAACTATCCATGAAATTGTTTCCGAATCTGAACGAGTTTGCTGAGGGTCCGTAACCGTTGCACTTAATGTTAACTCTCCCTGTGGTAAATCAATTTCATTTAAATCAAGGAAACGGCTATTTTGTGCATCCGCTAGAACCTCGCCATTTAATTTCCAAGTAACATTTAACAAGCGGTCTGTCGGATTAGGTGTTTCAACAAATACAATCTCATCTAATGCTAAAGCATGAGCAGTTGTGGAATGATTTGTAAATACCACATCTACTTCCGTAACATTTTGTGGACTACCTATCGTCCATTCTCGTGTCTGTGTCATTCGTGGTCCATCTAAATAATTAGGATCTCGGACAAATTGCGTCTTGTCCTGAATCGTAACTTTGACGATATCATCCTGCTTTACATCATATTTACTTAAATCAAGATGCCGCGCATTATTCGTATTTGCAACGATTTCCCCATTAATTGCCCATGTGACATCCAACAAATGAAATCTTGGGTACATCGTCTCAACCGAGAGAATCTCATCTTTGCCGATTTCTCCTTCAGGTGTAGAAGTTAATGGCATCTCCTCCGCGTTACGCATCCCCGTTATTCGCTGCGTCATTTGTTCTCTACTAACTTGATCAAAGTAAAATCCAGTATGTCGCATCATGGAATGTTTACTAGGACGCCAAATATTTGAGCTACTGTACTGACCACTTTCATACCCATCTGGATCAGCAGCTTTAATCAGGCCACCAGACTCACTTTCTTCACCTAGCCAACGCCACCACTTCGCTTGTTTTTCAATCATTTCTTCAGAAGTCATTCGCGTATGATGAATAGAATTTGGTTCTTGATCTGGATGTGGACCACCAGGCACACCGCGATCATAATAAGAATACTCATCTTGTAGGTTGCCTAATGAATGTCCTAATTCATGCAATGAAACGAGTGGACCTTGTGGACTACCACCAGTCGTTGTAGCATGAACGCCACCAATACCGCCATACGTAAATGTATTCCCAATTGTTAACGTTTGAATGTTTTGGTCATTTTCAGATATACCTAACGCTGGGGCAATATATTCCCTCATAATCTTATTTCTCGCTTCGGCCCCACCGGTACCAAATGTTACACCACGTGCAAGCTCATCAGCTGGACATCGATTTGCGTATTGTAAATGAAACACCGTGTCACGCCTTACGTTCCCATCATCCGGGTCACAGCTAATCCCTGAATCTACCGAGGGGGTTTCTACCATATACACATTAAAGTAATTACGGTAACTACGGAAAGGCTCCACACTCCACTGAACATTTTGGTTGCGATCTACATCTTCACGAAACTTATCCATTTCATCTGCTGTATATCCATCACCAAAAATAATCAGGTTTAATCGATCTTCGGCTGGACCTGTAACTTGTAGTGGCACAATATTGACATCCCCTAATTCTAATTTCTGGTTATCAGCAGAGACAGATTGTGCATGTGATACATCTATTTTTCCAAAAGACAATACAAGTAAAGGAATCATCAGAACGAAGATACACAGTTTCCGAAAAATACGATTTCCCAATTTAACCATCCCTTCCCATTTACACTAGTAAAAAATGACTTTTTTGCGCTTTGATCGTTTTCTTAATGGATAAAAGCTTCTACATGAAACATGAGAACCGTCCCTACGAGTCACGATTCAGTTCGGTCGTGCTGCGCCGTGCCGTGCCGTGAAACGCGAGAACCGTCCCCATGTTTCACTATTTGATTAATAAATCTGTATAGTCATGCAGTGCTTTTGATGCTTTATTCGTTAATAGTTCATTCTCTGTAAACTGGTTAATGAGTAGCTTGAATCCTTCCATATGTTTCGCTACTTTATCTTGTGCTCCTTGTTGTTCAAAACGTTCAACAGCTATTAAATGTGTCGTGAATGGTCGGATGGCGGCTTGGTCAATGTCTCCTAATTCAGCAAAAATTCCCACTAATGCTTGCATACTTTTTGCATTCACATCGCTTAATAGCACATCGACATCCGAAGAGACTTGTCCCAAATCTGTTTCTGATGTTGCTGTAAATGTAAGTTGCGCAGGCTGTTGTTCCCCTGCAGGTACTTTTACATACACCGGAACTTCGACTGTTTCACCAGCTTCCACCTCTATCACATTGTGATGAATCATCGTTTCCCAACCTGTATCGATTTCAGCTTGAATACGCACTAAATCAGTTGCTTCCCCTGTATTCGTCACGCTAAATGTATGTGTAGCTATTTTTCCTGAAACTGCTCGTTCAGCCGCGTGCGCAACTGCTTCAACACCGCGTTCAAAATCTCCAGCACCATCCAAATGGCGCACAGATACGCGATATGAAAGTGCCCCAACTTCATCATAAAATTTATCTAAAATATAAAAATGTAGACGGTTATGTTCATCGACATACTCACTCACAACACCTTCATCTGTACCCGCTTTGAAGAGCGCGTCTGCGAGTTGTCGATAATCCCCAAGTGAGTACATCGCTTCAGTTCCATCTGGTCGAATAAAATCTACCTGTGCAATATCTTCATCGTGCGCATCAATAACCCAAATATTAGGTGGTGCTTCAGCATTTTTTGTTTTTGCCATGAGCACACCAGTATCCGGAGTAAATGAGTCAAACCCTATCTGGTCAACTACCTCGATCGTATAATTATCGTACCATTTTGCCCCACGTTGCATATCTGCTCGCCAATCATCCTCTAATGAGTTTGGAGGCGTTAAATCTTCCATCTCAATATTAATACCGTATAGGCCTGTCTTACCAAATTCATCACCTGTCGGTACAGCTCTGGCAATAATATCAGCAAATATTGGACCAGATTCAGCTAACTCATCACGATTGACATTAATGTACTGTTCCTCAGATAAAAAACCTTGTTTAATTTTGTTACGTAACATATGGTGCGGTGGGGTTGATCCACCCATCGTAGGTAGAACCTTCCATTGTGTGTGAGGGCCCCCTGGACCATTAAATGTACCACGACTCATTAGCTCCCATGGTCCTGAATACGTACGTGAGACTGGGTTACCATACGGATTATTATAATTATCACCAAGCTCCATAATATGACCAAATTCATGCGCAAATGTTGCCATTCCATCATTTTCTCCTTGGATTGAGACCCCACGACTAGCACTTGACCATATAGATTTAGCAGCAAACCAAGATGTCCAAGGTACATAACGCGTAACCGCCCAATTAGGCAAATCAAACTCTGCTGGTGGACCAAACTCATCCGTTACCGACTCAGGATTTTGGAACATCATTTCACCAAATTGTTGCCAAATTCCCGATTCATCGTATCCCGCATGTAGTATAAAGATAAAATCATAATTTTCTCCAGATGCATCAATGTCTGGCTGAGCTGCATTTACAGCTTCATTTCTAAGATTCTTTGCTTGATAGCCTTGTGGCATATTAATCGTTTGACCAAATTCATTTAACCCATATTGAAATTCATTAAAATCCATACGATAAGGTCCAAATGCATCAACTTCCATCGACCATTTACCATATGAATTTTCTAGCCAGTATTCGTTCATTGTTCGAAAATTGTTCAAAGGCTGTGGTTTATTTAGAAAGTCCACCCAAAAATCCCCAAGTTCATCATATGGAATATCACCAGTGTTTACTGGATTTCCCGCTAAGTCGGATCCTTCAGGTTGACTTAAAATAAACTCCTGATCAGGAAAGTCTACCAGAACCAGCGCACCTTTTAGTACCCTTTCTGGTTCAATAGTTGCAGAATTCCAATCAACTCCTGGAATAGGATTATAATCTTCCCATGTCATTTCCTCAGGTAGTTTCCAAGACTCTGTATCTACATGATCAGGAAAAGAATCAAGCCCTGTTGGCGCTGCGAAAATCGTAGGTGAAAATGCAATGAGTAATACAACAACTAGCATGAAAGATCGTTTCATTGTTCGCATATTATTAACCTCCTAAGTGGCGGAGTCCCGCCCATACGCTGAGGTGTTTTATATTTATACAAAGACGAAAACTCCACCTAATTGCATCCCTTTTTGCAAATATACTAGTAAAAAATGACTTTGAATCTGTTTTGATAGCTTTCTTGGTGGGTAAATACTTCTACATGAAACATGAGAACCGTCCCTACGAGTCACGATTCAGTTCGGTCGTCTGCATTGTGCAGTGAAACATGAGAACCGTCCCTATGTTTCAAAATTGGGCTGTTCACCACCCCCTTAGCATCAAATCTCTTCTGCGTGAAACATGAGAACCGTCCCTACGTTTCACCTTAATAAGGCGTCGATATCTTGTTGTAAAATATCGTGTACTTCTTTTGTCATGTGCTTGGCGTGGAAGTCTAGTAATAATTTAAATCCGGATAAATGTTTTTTTGCTTTATCTTCTGCGCCTTGTTGTTCATAATGTTCCACTGTTGTTAAATGTGTTTGTAGCTGACGGACTGCAGTAGGGCTACTGAACGCTCCTTGTTGCTCATAATATTGAATGAGCTCTTTTATTTCCTTCACACTTGTTGGCTCTTGTGTGATATCTCCAACGAGTGGTAATGATACATAACTTTGTTCTGGAAAGATAGAAAGCGTTGTTCCTGGTTTTGGCCGAATCGTATACTCGTAATCACTTGATATCACAGCAATACCGATTCTATGACCTTCCTTTATCTCATAATCTGTTGGTTGCATATTCCACGTAAATGTATAAGGTTGATCTGGTGTAAGGGCTTCTGAATGTGAAATAGAATGTAAGTTTTGTGGGTCCATCCATCCGCGCGTGATGATACGACTACTTCCATTTGGACTGTAATCTACGAGTAAGGCAGTTAAATTAGCTGTCGGTCGATCTATACTAGCTTTAACTGAAATATTTGGGGTGCCACTGATGCGATAGGCATATGTTAATTCTGGGGTCACATATATTTGGCGATTCTCCATGTTCAACATAGGCTGTTGAACCAATTCTTGTGCTCTAATAGATGAATCATCAACAAATTTTTGTGAGACATGTGTATCTAAAACAGGTCGATGACTTAAGTTTCCATCTTCTGTATGCTTTGAGGTAAAATATAATGTTGTTTCTTGCATTTCTTCATGTGGCCACGCATGTTCCGTTTCCCAAGTACGGTTCTCCTTTTGAATATCAACCATTGGCTCATCCATGATTCCGTTATCAATATCATGCAGCCAATAGTCAAACCATTTATTTAACGTTGTCAGCCACTCCGTATTTCTAAAACTATACGGACTAGCATGCCCATGTTGGTGGAGCCATAGTTTTCTAGGTACATCATATTTTTCAAGCTCATCCCACCATTGTGCAAATTGCTCTGTCTTTACATTCCAATCATTTAATCCATGTACAACAAACACACTTGCCCTAATATTTTCTGTAGCATTTAAATAGTTACGCTCGTCCCAAAAATCGTTATAATCTCCCGTCACCCTATCTTGTTCTATTTCGATTTCTTCCATTAATTCAGAGCAAACCTCAGGGTTATCTCGCGTTAAAACGGCTTTGGCTAATGAATCTGCGTCCTCACCCTGATATCCTCCTGGCGCAATCACGGCTCCATTCGCACGGTAGTAATCATACCAATTACTAATCGCTCCAATAGGAACAATCGTTTCTAATCCTTCCACTCCCGTTGTTGCAACGCCATTTGGTAACGTGCCATTGTAAGAAACACCTGTCATTCCTACTTTTCCTGTTGACCAGTCCGCGAAAACTTCCTCACCAGATTCGTCATACGCCTTTGCACGGCCATTTAACCAGTCAATGACAGCTCTCGTTGCCAAAACTTCCTGACTATCACCAGTTGTTGGGCAACCATTGGACATGCCGCTTCCGATACTTTCAGCAAGAATAACAGCATAGCCTCTTGGCAGGAAATAATCGTCATAATATCCTGGTAAATCTGCAGCAAACGGTTTTCCTCCAGTGCTATCATTCGGATTGATTGGCGTCGGAGTCAATTCTACATCGACATCATGAAAATCAATCGGATTTAGGCCAGCCCGATAAGGACTTATTTCGTAAATAACAGGAACTTTTAATCCTTCTTCCGTTTCCTTTGGTCGAATAAGATCCGCCCTAATCCGGTCTTTCTTTCCATCACCATCACTATCTACCTCCGTCTCAATGAAGACCCTCTCAACAATCGCTTCCTCTTTAGAAAATATCGGTTGCGTCACCCCATCTTCTACTAGAATAGTAGGAAGTGTAGCGCCCAGCCCTTTTGGTACATCAGCCCCAAAAAGAATCGGAACAATAAAAATTACCCCCAACATAAAACCTAACTTCCTCACTTATTACTCGCCTCCTTTGAAACATGGGGACGGTTCTCATGTTTCACCCATGTTTCATTTCATACGTACGTTTGCATTTTTTAATATTTGATTTAATATTTCCTCTTCTTCTTCAGCGGAGATTTTTTCAGAAATCATCATCCGCTGAATACGTTTCTTCACATCAGCAAATGACCCTATTTCATCCTTTGTTTGACGGCGATCTGTTACTTTTATGAGATGGTAACCAAACTTTGTTTCAACCGGGTCGCTTATATCACCAACTTGCATCTCGTAAGCAACTTTTTCAAAATTAGGTTCCGTATCTCCTGCTGAAAAATAACCTAAATAACCGCCATCATCTGCATCGACATCAAGCGAATACTCATTCGCTAATTTATTAAAATCTACCCCTGCCTGTATTTGTTCTAATAGCTTCTCAGCAGTTTCTTTATCCTCAACTAAAATATGCTGCGCCTCAAGATCCTCAAGCAGTCTCTCATATTTTTCTTGTAGCGCTTCCTCACTAATTTTCAAATGTTCGGCAATTGCTTCTTCCTGTAATAATCGAAGTTGTATCACTTGCTGTAATGCATCTTCATCCTTCATTCCTTGTTGTGCTAACCATTCTTCAAACTGATCACCATACTGTTCTTTGATCATATTTATTTCAGCGGTGATTTCAGTCTCCCCGACAGTATACTTATCTTCTAACACTTTCAACAGCAACATTTCTTCCAAAACTTTATCCCCATATTGATGTTTTAACTGTTCATAAAATTCAGCTTCCGTAATGTCCCCAACATCCGTTTCCGCGATTACCTCTACTTGGTCTCCATTACAACCAGCAAGCAGCCAAATACATAATATGAAAATAATAGATTTTCTCATGAAGGCACACTCCTCATGCTAAACTTTCCTTTGTCCACCCTTAAGAACCACCCATCCTTTTGCTTCATGCTTCACTGTATGAAACACAAGAACCGTCCCCACGTCTCACTTTGCTTCATGCTTCACCCCATGAAACACGAGAACCGTCCCCATGTTTCACTAATTTTTCATTTTGGGGTCTAGGGCGTCTCTTAGGCCGTCGCCGATTAGGTTAAATCCTAGTACGACTAGCATGATGGATAGTCCTGGTGCGATTAAAGTCCAGGGTGCTAATTGGATAAAATTACGTGCTTCTGCAAGCATTTTTCCCCATTCAGGTAGTGGGGCTTGCGCACCTAGTCCTAAAAAGCCTAAAGCAGCCGCTTCTAATATAGCTGTACCAAATCCTAATGTAGCTTGTACTATAATTGGCGCAATACTATTTGGCAAAATATGATGGAATATAATTCGGCCATTTTTCATTCCTTGTGCTCGTGCTGCCATAATATACTCTTCTTCCCGTAAGCTAATTACTTTCGAGCGAACTAGTCTTCCAAAAATAGGAATATTAATCACAGCGATTGCGATTAATGCGTTTTGTAAAGAAGCTCCTAAAATAGCAACAATCGCGATTGCTAATAGAATACTAGGAAAGGCGAGTAGCATATCAAATATTCGTGATATGATCATATCTACCCATCTACCAAAATATCCTGCAACGATTCCTAATAATGTTCCAAATACTAGCGCACCACTAACAGCAAAAAAGCCTACTTGCAAAGATATTCTTGCACCATACGCAATACGAGAGAAAATATCCCGCCCTACATCGTCTGTACCTAACCAATGTTCGGCAGAAGGAGGTTGAAGCCGATCGACAAGTACTTGATCTTTGTACCCATAGCTAGTAAGCATTGGTGCAAATAGGCCGAGTAAAATAAAAAATACAATAATAACAAATCCTGCAACTGCAAAGCGATTTTTACGTAGTTGCATCAAGGAATCTTTTAAGGGAGATGTTTCTTCCATTTCCTCTTCATCTATTGGTCTATTTATTGCCAAGTTTTCTTCAACCTTGTGCTCTTGTGCCACCTTCTTCATATCTCATCCCCCCTAATATTTAATCCTTGGATCAATATACGTATATAAGATATCTACCAGTAAATTAATGATGACGAACATGAAAGCGATCACCAATATTCCTGATTGAATGACAGGGTAATCCCGATAACTAATTGCTTCAAATATATATCTACCAATCCCTGGCCAACTAAAAATAGTTTCGGTTAATATGGCCCCACCTAATAACACACCGGTTTGTAATCCAATGACAGTTAAAACCGGAATTAATGCATTTTTTAAGGCATGCTTATAGATAATCAAAAACTGATTAGAACCTTTCGCACGCACTGTACGGATGTAATCAGACTTCATTACTTCTAACATACTCGAACGTGTCATACGGGCAATAATTGCCATCGGTATCGTTGCTAAGGCAATACTTGGTAAAATAAGATGTTTCAACATCGTAATCGTCTGTGAAAAGTCACGCTGTATGATCGTATCAATGACATAAAAATAAGTAATTGGCTCAATTGGATCTCGATTACTTTGTCTTCCATGGGCAGGCAACCACCCTAGTTCCTGGGCAAACACCCACTGCTCCATTAAGGCAAGCCAAAAGACCGGCATCGAAACACCGACAAGTGCGACAATCATCGCTAAAAAGTCGAACCAAGAATTCTGTTTCCATGCGCTAATAATACCCGCATTCACACCGACAAATATGGCGATCAACATCGCAAAAAATGTAAGCTCAAACGTTGCCGCCAAGTATGGCCAAATCTCTTTTGAAATTTCAGCCTTCGTACGTAATGATGTTCCTAAGTCAGCCTGTAGCAAATCCTTAACATAGGCACCATATTGTACAGCAACCGGCTTGTCCAACCCGAGACTTTCCTCTAGATTTTCAATCGCCGTTTGAGTAGCTGCCTCACCTAATATGACTTGTGCAGGATTTCCCGGTATGAGATGAACAATTGAAAATGTAATGATCGTCATCCCTATTAAAACTGGAATTAACATTAATAATCGACGTAGTATATATGAACCCATTCTTTCACCTCAACAAAAAGTCTGACGTAACTGCCATTTTTGGGGTCTGACCCCATTAGTAATCAAGGAGGGGGTCAGACCCCTCCTTGTTTATTCTATATCTACTTCTTCTAATGATTCACTTGTTGATGGGTGTGGAACATAATGTTTTACTTTACTTGATGTTGCCATAACTGGAGTTGAATGAACTAATGGAACCATTGGCACGTCTTCAGCAATAAGCGCTTGCGCTTCTTTATACATCGCTTCACGTTCGTCCTGATCAACAGCTACTTTTGCTTCATCTAATAAACGATCCACTTCTTTGTTTTCATAAAACTCACGGTTACTATCTCCAATGTTATTACCATGTAAGAGGCTACTTAGGAAATAATCCGGGTCACCATTTGTTCCAGACCAACCAAGCATATACATTTGATGTTCACCATTCATTGTTTTTTCCAAATATGGCGCCCATTCTTCTCGCACAATATTAATCTCTACACCAATTTCAGCTAGATTATTTTGGATAATCTCCGAAACAGTTTCTGGATCTGGCATATACGGCCTAGCTACTGGCATTGTCCATAAATCAATTTTCACACCATCTTCATAACCAGCTTCGGCTAACAGTTCCTTTGCCTTCTCTAGGTCATACTGGAAACCTTCAATCTCGTCATTATATCCTAAATAATTTGGTGGTAATGGGTTCACAGCAGGCGTACCATAACCAGCATACAACGCATCCACAATTGCATCTCGGTCAATGGCGTGACTAATCGCCTGACGTAGTTTCTTATCACTTACTGGATCCTTTTGAACGTTAAATCCAACATAACCAAAGTTATTTTCTGCACGCGCATATAACGTTAGGTTTTCATCATCTTCAACACCCGCCGCATCATCAGGATTTAAACCATCCATGATATCTATGTCGCCGGAGCGTAGGGCAATAAGACGTGCAGCATTATCAGGAATAACTTCAAAAATTACTTTATCTACTTTCGGTAAACCTTCTTTACGATAGTCCTCGAATTTTTCTAAGACAATCGAATCATCTTTAGTCCAACTAACAAACTTAAACGGCCCTGTTCCAACTGGGTTTTCATTGATTGTCGCACCATATTCCTCCAAAGCTGCTGGTGATGTAATTGGGAAATACGTCATCGCCATATTTTGTAGGAAGAATCCTAAAGGCTTATTTAATACAAACTCCACTTCGTAATCATTCACGACGTTTATTTCATCCACGACATGACCTTTATCACCCTTTTGTCCGCCAAACATCGTTTCATACATGAAATAAACATAACCATCATCAGCAAAAGCATATTCATGCTCCGGATCAGCAAAGCGCTCAAAGTTGATTTTGACAGCTTCTGCATTAAAATCAGTACCATCATGGAAAGTAACACCTTCCTCTAAATAAAAGGTATACTTCAATCCATCATCGGAAACTTCCCAATCATGCGCAAGACCAGGTTTTAGTTCAAATGTTTCAGCTTCAAAGTCTAATAAACTTTCCAATACTTGACGTGTTACACGTGAAGACTCCCCGTCTGAAGTACTACCTGGATCCAAACTTTCCGAATCCCCTCCTCGGGCAAAAATAAGCACTTTGTCTTCACCATCTGTATTTCCAGATACTTCCTCAGACTTCTTCCCATCATCCGATTTCTTTCCTTCATTTGAATCATCGTCACTACATGCAGCGAGAATAAAAAATAACGTCGCCATCAAGGACAATAACAGCAATTTTTTAAATCTCATTTACGCTTCCCCCTTATATTATTTAATAATTTATATAACATTTGTTGCTACTTCCTTCTCGTAAAGATGGCAAGCAACAAAATGGTTATCACTCGCTTCCTTAAAAGCTGGTTTCAACGTTTTACATATTTCCATTGCTTGTGGACACCTCGTATGAAAAGGACATCCTGTCGGTGGATTAGACGGACTTGGTACATCACCCTGTAAAATAATGCGCTCCCTATTCACATCTGGGTCTGGCATCGGAATCGCTGATAAAAGAGCTTGTGTATACGGATGTTTTGGATCATCATACAATTTATCCTTATCAGTTAGCTCCACCATTTGTCCTAAATACATGACCCCAACCCGATCACTAATATGTTTTACGACACTTAAATCATGTGCAATAAAAACATATGTTAAATGAAACTCATCCCGAAGTTTTTCCATTAAATTCAAGATTTGTGATTGTACGGAAACATCTAATGCCGAGACAGGCTCGTCACATATAATCAACTTCGGATTATTCGCTAATGCACGTGCAATCCCAATTCTTTGTCTCTGCCCACCACTAAACTGATGTGCATAGCGTGACGCATGATAAGCTTGTAAACCTACAACTTCTAACAATTCCCTTACACGCTCTTTACGTTGTTTCGCATTTTTCATACCGTGAATGAGTAAGGGCTCGCCGATAATCTTTTCTACAGTATGACGAGGATTAAGTGATGCGTACGGGTCCTGAAATATTATTTGCATATCACGTCGTAATTGCCGCATTTTTTTAGCGTCTAAATTCGTGATATCTTGACCTTCAAATTTAATTTGACCTGAGGTAGGCTCAATCAGTCGCAAAATTGCTTTACCCGTTGTTGATTTTCCACAACCGGACTCTCCTACAATCCCTAATATTTCTCCCCTTTTTACAGCAAAAGAAATATCATCAACGGCTTTCACTTCCCCGACTTTCCGACCAAAGACACCACCTTTTATATCAAAGTATTTCTTTAGCTGCTCAACTTCCAATATCGGTTTTTCCACTATGAATCACATCCTTTCCATGTTCGCCATCATATAAGAAACAGCGACTTCTACGATGGCTTCCATTTTCAATTGCATACAATTCAGGATTCTCCTGCCAACAATGATCAAATGCAAATTCACATCTTGGAGCAAAACGACACCCTACCCTACCTAGCTTCGGTCTTGGTACTGTTCCTGGAATAGAGTATAATTTCTGATCCTTTTCATGAATTTTCGGCAAGGATTGAATGAGCCCTTTTGTATAAGGATGCTGTGGATCTTTTAATATTTCCCTTACTGTTCCTTCCTCCACAACTTGTCCAGCATACATGACAATGACCCGACTACACATTTCGGCTACAACACCTAAGTCATGTGTAATTAATAGAACAGCCGTTTGATTCACTTCATTTAATTGTCGAATTAAATCTAGTATTTGAGCTTGGATCGTGACGTCTAACGCTGTCGTTGGTTCATCAGCAATAATGAGTTCCGGATTACATGACATCGCCATCGCAATCATAATCCGTTGCCTCATTCCACCTGATAATTGATGTGGGTATTCATCCACCACCTCTTCTGCACGTGGCAACCCGACTTGTTGCAGTAATTGGATTGCTTTAGAACGCGCTTGTTTTTTGCTCATCTTCTGATGGTTACGAATCCCTTCTATTAACTGGTTTCCAATCGTAAACAGCGGATTAAGTGATGTCATCGGTTCCTGAAAAATCATCGCAATTTCATTTCCACGAATCTTTTTCATTCTTTTATCAGAAGCTTTCACAAGATTTTCACCGTGAAAGTTAATTTCACCATCAACAATTTTACCTGGTGGATTAGGAATTAATTGCATGATGGATAATGACGTGACACTTTTTCCACAACCAGACTCCCCAACAATGCCAACAATTTCTCCCTTTTTTACGTGTAGACTCACACCGTCAACTGCAGGTATTTCTCCACTATCTGTAAAAAAGTGGGTGCGTAAATTGTTTATTTCTAAAACTGCATCTGTCATCATTTATCCCCCTTGGGTGCTTGGTAATTGTTGCATGGATTATTTATGTTACAAACATTCTGAATTAAATACTGATAACTTCATATTATAATAAATATATTATTCCTAAACCTTTTCTATTCATCTATTTTCTAGCCTCAGTCTTATTTGCTTTTAAATCGTTAAATAATTCCTTATATGTTTCATCTTTCACATCAACGATAGCGTCACGAATCATCTTTTCAATTTTCCCTTGCGTTTCTACCATATTGATTTTGTTATAACGGATTTCTTCACGTAACGCTTCTTTCATTTCCTCAAATGAAGCGATTTCGCGATCCTTTTTACGAATATCGTTCAGCTTTATAATGTGATAGCCATAATTTGTCTGAACTGGCTCACTGACTTCTCCCTTTTTCATGGAAAATGCGACATGTTCAAAAGCTGGTATCATCGTTCCCACTGAAAAATATCCCAAGTCTCCACCATCTTTTGCGGATACCTTATCCTCTGAGTATTCCTTTGCTAGCTCTGAAAAATCAATACCATCTTCAAGGCTTTCTATCATTTCCAGTGCGGTTTCCTCATCTTTTACAAGAATATGTTGCGCACTAATTTCCTTCGTTTTCTGATCATACGCTTCCTTTAATTCACTATCTGATACGTCCACTCCGTCTAATGCAGCTGCCTCTTGAAGTAATCCGAGATAGATTTTACTTTTGAATGCATCTTCATCATTCAAACCTTGCTGTTGCAAATACATATCAAATTGCATACCAAGTTCTTCTTTTACTTTATTTAATTCCTCATCTATCTTTTTTTCGTCTATATCATATCCACTACTTAAAACATCTATCGTGACAAGCTCCTGTAAAACACTTTCACCATATCGTTTTTGTAATTCCTCATTTAAATCATCTTCTGTAATCGTACCAACGCGCGTTTCGATAATGACATTTGCTTCATCTTTATTCCCGCTACATGCACCCAAACTAAATAAAATAAGTATTGTGGTCATAGCAATTAATCGTTTCTTCATCTATAGGCCACCCCTTGTATTCATGGTAAGAGAATTTCCTTATCGATTTACATAATGTGGGAGAGATTCCCCCTCCCACACAATTTGTACGACCTACTCGAATAAGTCTATTAAATATTGCGTATCTACTTTTAGAACATGATACGCCTCACTAGAAATGAGTTGCTGATCTTTTTGATAGGCAAGTAGCACTTTAAAGTTTTCAAGATGTTTCAAAACTTTATTCATTTCATTTTCTCTTTCATAATGGCCAATAGCAGCAAGATGCATATCTAGTGCTCTAGCAGCATCTTCATTTTCAAAAGCCCCTTCATCTAAAAAGTACTTTACAACCGCAAGTAAATCCGCTGTACTTTTTGGTGAAGTGCCACCGTCATACCCAATTGCTTCGTTAAATGCTTCCTTACCACCAACAATTGGTAGTTTTATATAACTTTCACCTAGTGATACGTCAATTTTGGCCCGATTACTATCCGTCATAATCCAATTTGGATCACTTCCGACGATAATCACCCCGAGACGATGCCCTTTTTTGAAAACATAATCTTCCGGCAACATGTCCCATTGGAAACCATATTGCTTACCTGGTTCTAGTGGATTAGAATAGTGCAGGGATTCCCAATTCTGTGCATCCAACCAGCCATGTGTCACAATTTCATATGGTGCCTCATGCGTTACTTTTTCCGTTTCTTTATAACATGCATTGTCCGCGGGCGTACTTTCACCCCAACATGTGATGTCTTCCAACGTACGAATTCCTTCTTCTCTTGAGCGATGATTGACTCTCACATCTGTACCATAATCTACTATTAAAGCTGTTAGATTTGTGTTATCCTTATCTACCAGCGCAGATAGATTCATTTCCGGTACACCACTTAAACGAATATCTTCCTCTAGTTCCGGCGTTAAAAATATTAATCTATTATCCTTTGTTGTAAACTCATCCTCCACCATTTCCCGCTCAGTTTGTCTTGGGTTATCAATGAAAGATTGTATTTCTTTATGAATGACCGGCCCAGTATGCAAAGTTCCAGGCAACGTTTCATTTGCGGGAGCTAATTTCACTGCTACTTCATCCGCTTCGGCATCAGGCCAACTAGTATATGTTTCCCACTCATCTGCAGCCCGTTCTATATCGACTGTAGGCTCATCCATAATGCCGTTTTCAATTCCTAACAACCAATAGTCAAACCAGCGATGGAGTGTATCAACCCACTCTGCCCTTCTAAAATCAAATGGATCAACATGACCAGTTTGTGTGAGCCAAAGTTTTCGTGGTACATCATTTTCAGCTAATGCTTCCCACCAATTGGAAAAATGATTTGCCTTTACGTTATAATCGTTAAGACCGTGAATGACGAATACACTAGTTGAAACTTTATCTGAATCCTTCACGTAATTTCGCTCATCCCAGAAATCATTATAATTACCTGTTTCGTCATCTGATTGTATTCTCATTTCTTCACGAACAGGTGCACAATCCGCGACTCTTTCACTACTCGTCACTCTTCCAGCTAAACCACCAGGACCATTACGATAAAACGGAATGCCACCATAGCGATAATAATCATACCAGCTACTAATCGCACCAATTGGTACAATCGTTTCTAACCCATCTATCCCACGAGCAGCAGCACCATTTGCGAGCGTACCATCATATGATTTTCCAATCATGCCTACTTTTCCAGTAGCCCAGTCCGCCGCAACTTCTTCTCCATCTTTATCCCATGCCTTCGCTCTACCATTTAACCAGTCAATGACAACTTCAACACTTTCAATTTCCTCAAAGCCACCCGTTGTCGGACACCCTTGTGAATTATTTGTTCCAACCATGTCCACTAATACAACCGCATAGCCTCTTGGTACGAAATAGTTATCATAGTACAGAGGGAACATCGTATTTTCGCCAATCCCGTCCGGATCTTTAATTTCCGCCTCATTTCCACGCCCCATGCTTTCATAATATGGGCTCGCATCCATAATGACAGGTACTTTCAAATCCCCCTCTGTTTCCTTTGGACGCATAATATCTATTGCAATACGATCTGTTTCTCCATCTCGGTCACTGTCTAAAGATGATGCAACATAAATCGTTTCCTTAATCGCGTCCTCGTATGAATAAATCGGTTGTGTTACACCATTTTCTAATATAAAACTAGAACTAGCTTCAACCGGTTCTTCCATCATGGTAGTAGGTAACATTGGTGATGCGAGCAATAATAAAGTGATGACCGGTAAGAAGAAACCTCTAAAAACGCGCTGCTTCATTTTTTGCACATGCATACCTCCCATTTCATCCATTTAACCTTGTTTCGTTTCTGACCGCTGTTGTCATTCCAAAAGTCGCTGTCCAAATTACTAGATAATCATGAGTAGCGTATGGTATTTTTGTTGTTAAACCATTTCGATGTCTTTAAAAACATGAAGTGCCGAGTGCAAGAAGCAAGAACCTTCCCTCGTGTTTCGGTGAAATCCCATGAAACGCGAGAACCGTCCCCATGTTTCACCCATGTTTCAGCGCAATTCATGAAACACGAGAACCGTCCCTATGTTTCGTTTGGTCGAGTTCGCGTGCTGCTCGCCATATGGTGATGAATGCGTAGAGGACTAATAGTGCGCCTGGTATGATAAGGAGGAGAACAGCGCCTTCTTTTGAGTTGGCAAAGTTCATGACATAGCCTACTTTTGGAATTGTTGTTCCTGTATATTCACCGACAACATTATCTGCAAGTACAGGTTCAAAGTCTGCTCTGTCATTTGCATCACCTTTTGTTACATACAGTTGTCCGTTACTTTCCACCTTTTCAACTCGGTGTGTGACAAGAACATTTTCTTCCATAAGATAAGTAATGACATCGCCCTCCTTAAAACGCGTCATATCTCCTCCTGTTTTAACAAATATAATCGAACCCGTTTGAATGTCCGGCTCCATTGAACCAGATAAAACTGTTTTTATTTGATAACCAAAAATACTTGCATGTCCTCCAGCTATTTTTGAGTTCACTACTAGATACATCGTGAAAAGCAATACAGTAAACAGCAAAATCGTTACGAATCGATTCACAAACTTTAACAACCTTTCCCGCTTCAACCCCATCACCTCATGTTTGCAATCTCTTAACCATACTTCATTTCGTTATCTATGACTCTATTGTTCAACATCTGGCGCTTCGTCTATTTCACGTTCTTCTTTTTCCACCGTAACATCACTATTTTCTTCTCCAACTTCATCATCCGTAACTGTTTCATCATCTATTTCCTCAGCACGAACTTCATTTGATTCATCAGCAATTTCTTCTTGCTTGTCAACCGGTTCATCCTCTTCACTTTTTTCCTCCGTGTCGAAATCTTCTTTAGTTTCAACGTCACGTGTTGCAGGATGTTCGTCTGAATCTACCTGTTCAAACGTATCGACTATATCGATTGTTGTTTCAACTACCGTTTGACTATCAAAATAAGCATAAGTTGGTAATGTAACTTGGTGCACACATAAACCTACTAAATAAGTAACGATGAGCAATTTAAACACGATGTTCGTATTTTGCTTGGTCTTTTTGAAAAACAATTAAATTCACTCACCCTTCTTCCCAAACATAAATGAAGCTACTTCTATCATTTAGGAACCCCTTCCTGCAATACCTTTTATTACAGGAAGGAGAAATCTATGAAGCTATTATTTAATTAAATGATCCGCATAATCCTCAAGCGCTTGTGATGCCTTTGCAGTGATTAATCCATTATCTGCAAAATGGTTGATAAGCACCTTTAACCCGTCAACATGTTTCGCTACTTTATCATGTGCTGCTTTATTTTCATATTGCTCCAAAGCAGTTAAATGCGTTTGTAATGGACGGACCGCACCAGCTTCAATTTCTTCCATATCGGCAAAAATATCGACCAATGTCTGCAAGCTCGCAGCACTAATCTCGCTTAATAGTGCGTCTTGCGCTGTTGCGACTTGCTCTGTATCCGTCTCAGAAGTTGCCGTAAATGTAAGGATTGTAGGTGCACTTTCGCCTTCAGGAACTTTAACATATACTGGAACCTCTACTGTTTCCCCCGCCTCAACTTCAATTACATGATGCTGAATCATCGTTTCCCAACCAGCATCTGTATTGACATTAATTCGGAATAAGTCAGTGGCCTCCCCGGTATTCGTAACTTGGAAATAATGTGTCGCAACTTTTCCAGGTACAGCTCTTTCAGCTTGACTACTTGCAGCAACGACCCCACGCTCATAATCTCCTGCTCCATCTAAATGACGGACAGATACACGATAGGATAGTACACCTTCATCGTCATACTGCTTATCTAAAATATAGAAGTGTAGACGGTTATGCTCATCCACATATTCACTTACTACATTTTCATCTGTCCCAGCCTTAAATAGCGCATCCGACAGTTGACGGTAATCTCCAAGTGAATACATTGCTTCTGATCCATCAGGTCGAATGAAGTCTACTTGCGAAATATCTTCATCCTTTGCATCAACAACCCAAATGTTTGGAGCAGATTCAGCATTTTTTGTTTTCGCCATTAACACACCAGAATCAGGCGTGAAAGAATCAAATCCAACACGGTCTACAACTTCAATCGTATAATTGTCATACCACTTTGCACCGCGCTGCATATCCGCTCTCCAGTCATCTTCCAATGAGTTTGGTGGTGTTAAATCCTCCATTTCAATATTGATGCCATGAATGCCTGTCCGACCAAATTTCTCTCCAACCGGTACAGCCCGCGCAACAATATCAGCAAAAATTGGACCTGTATCAGCTAGCGCATCCCGTTCCACATTCAAATATTGATCCTCATCTAAAAATCCTTGTTTAATTTTATTTCGTAACATATGGTGTGAAGGTGCAGAACCACCAAGCGTTGGTGTAATCATCCAGCGCGTATGCGGGCCACCTGGTCCATTAAAGCTTCCACGACTCATCAGCTCCCAAGGTCCGGAATAAGTACGTGATACTGGCTCCCCATATGGATTGTTGTAGTTATCTAGCAATTCCATAATGTGACCAAACTCATGTGCAAACACACCCATACCATCACTTTCACCTTGAACTGAAATACCGTTTCTTATGTTTGCATGTGACCAGATAGATTTCGCAGCAAACCATGACGTCCATGGCACATAACGTGTATACGCCCAATTAGGTAAATCTCCTAAATCCGCTGGCGGCCCGAACTCATCTGTAACCGCATCCCGATCCTGGAACATCATTTCGCCAAATTCCTGCCAAACACCTGACTGATCATAGCCCGCATGAAGAATAAATACAAAATCAAATTCTTCACCAGAAGCATCCAAATCTCCCTGGGCTAAATTTAATGATTCTGTCTGGATATTTCTCGATTGGTATCCAGGTGGCATTTGGTTACCATACGATAAACCGTACTGGAACTCCCTACCATCTAAACGATAAGGACCAAACGCATCAATCTCAACGCCCCATTTTCCATAAGAGTTTTCTCGCCAATATTCATTAATCGTCCGATAATGATTAAGTTCTTGCGGTTTATTTAAGAAGTCCTCCCAAAATTGGCCAAGTTCTTCTCGTGGAATATCCCCAGATCCGATTGGATTACCCGCTTCATCCGATCCTTCTGGTAAACTTGAAATGAATTCTTGGTCAGCAAAATCTACTAACACAAGAGCTCCTTTTAATAGACGTTCAGGCTCAGCCGTCACTTCATTCCAATTAACCCCCGGGACAGCTTGATAGTCATCCCATTCCATATCTTCTGGCAATACCCATGTTTCTGAATCAACTGCATCAGGAAACGAGTCTAGTCCGGATGGAGCTGCAAAAACAGTTGGTGAAAACAATAAGAGAGAACTAATTGCTAAAATAAAAGAGCGCTTTATTAATTTCAATTTGTTGCCTCCTTATTTTCAAATATACAATCCGCGTTTTTTAGTACGAATAGATAACTGGTTTTTCGGCTCCATACTTTCTTTTCATCTAGTAACCCACTATGCTTAAAAGGTATGAATCCAAATATAAAGTTGTGAAGTTGTGATTACTTATCACTACCAGGAACTTGATGCGCGATGAATGTCCACTCCAGTTGTAGCGAGTCGCCTTGGAATTGATTCTGATCCGCGCTGTTATCAACAAAGTTAAATTTAACGACTAAGTCATTTGAAGAACCAACCGGAAGACCTTTTTCCCCAAATGCCGGATAAAAAATATGTTCGTTAACAGCATCTAGCGTCATATCTTTTAATTCAGCTAAAGTCGTCTCATAAATGACCTCATCTAAATTATCAGCGTTATATAAGAATTCAACTTGGATATGCTCTCCAAAATCCTCTGTATTGTCTCCGTTTACATCAATCACTCGATAATCCGTATCCAACGTTACTCTCTCGATATCTAACGTTCCATTATTTTGCAATTCAAAATCGCGAATGATTGAATCACCCGGTTGCAAGTTTTCTACATTCACAATGGCTGTCGGCTCCACCGATAAATCCAACGTACCCGCAGCAAACGTATTATTCGTAACTACAGTAGAGCTAAAATATGCGTACGTTCCACCACCAATTAGCGTTAAACCTAATGCCGCTGACATAACACCCATACTGAACTTCTTTTTAATACTCATTTATATTCCTCCCCAAGACTTTTTTATTTTCGTTCCGTCGTAGTACTATTTTGTTAAGTAATACCTCTTTGCCTTTTATGGAGTTGACTCATGTTGTAACCATCATTCAATTTAAGTATTTTTTTACCTTTCTCTATTTCTAGGAAGTGTCCTACTAAATAAAAGTAGACCTGGACTGCTATTTTGAATAAGTAGAGGCTATCATAGATGAATAGAGATCTAAGGAAATAAACATGAAGTATTTAATGATGATGGTTATTTATTACAATCTTGCATAAAAAAATGTATTCACCCCCCGCTTTTTATTTCGTTACACACGGGTGTTTTTTATATTCTGTTAATTATGATTATATCATTGGCGTTTTGAAAGTATATAAAATTATACTATATTTTGAAAATTGATTCTAATATACTATATTTACTACTATCACTTGGTTCTAAAGTATCATAGAAAAGACATACAGAATTTTCACAAGGAGAAAAGACATCCATCTAAAGATACAGACAATACTTCAGTATATTTAAAAAAGGCGATCGTGCTTTGAAGAAATTGATATAAGCACTAGTATGATTGTTATCTATTGGATTCCGTAGATAGTAAAGAAGTATATTGATAGATTTTTGAACGGGGATAATGGAGAAATTTTTTACTATGTGTAAAATGGCAGTTGTCTGGTACTAAAGCAGAGGGATAGGAGAAATAAAAAGACACCCTATTATAAATGCGTATTTACCACAGCAAATATGCATTAATGATAGAGTGTTGTTTTGGGAAGTGTAGCCTTTTTCTTTAAGCATAAATATCCCCCAAATTGTTAATGATTTTAGGTAACTCCATCATAACAACCTTGGGGGATTTTCTATTAATCACTTTAGGCACGATTTAAAGATTGCCCTATTAGTGGGATCGGACGGTTCCGGTGTTTCAACACGCGTTACATTATGCTAAAGCATGCCGGTGTGAAACAGGAGAACCGTCCCCATGTTTCATGGGCTAATCCTATTCCACATCATCCGTAATATCATACATCTTCAATTTAATCTGAAACCCCTCAAAAGCCGTAACCATTTTCCCGACTTCTTCCCATGTATATGGCTTCCCATCAATTATCACAAGTGGCTCATCATCAGAGGCTTCATTATATTCGATGACTCCCACAATTTGATCATTCTTCATATTTTGATATGCTTGGCCTCCTGAAAAGACATCTGTTTCAATATACTGCTCGGCTATTCCCTTTCGAGTCTTCTCAATTAATCTTGAAATCATTTCCTGCTGACTTCCCTCTAATTCCCCATGCACAGCAAATTTATACCCGAATTCTATATTTTCAACCGCCTCAAAATAGAATCCAATCGGGTATACCCGTCTTTCTACATAAAAAGTACGACTAATACCTCGGCCGTCCACTAACGTAAAAGACTCTATAACTTGTTCTAAATTTACATTCAATTCATCCGACATCATTTTATTGTAACAATCGTTACATAAATGAAGCAGTTCTCCTTTAATCTGCAAATTAACTTTTACTTTCTTCATACCGCAGTGACTACACTTATCCAATCCCATCACCCTTATCATTTTCTTCTTTTAAGACTAATTATACTGTGAGTGACTTGAAAGTGACTATCTTTTTTACGCATTTTCACATTTCTTGGACGTAATTGTTTTTGAAAGTTTAAATATGGAAATTAACCTATCACGAAAATAATAATGCGATAGAAACAGGGTTTGTGCAAGTCCTCGTGAACTTTTTTAAAAAAAGACTTATTCTTTCTTAGAAATTTTTTGGCCTTTATATTTCTTATTCACATTACCACCATAATAAAAACAAATAAAAGGCATCTGTAACCACTGTTTTTCACAGTAATCAGATGCCTTTGTTTCACATTATGCTAACGCTCACCTTCATGAAACAGGAGAACCGTCCCCATGTTTCACCAACGCTTCATGCGTTTCTTAATCATTTCTCGAACAACATTAGGGTTTGGGCCACCAGTAACTTTTCTGCGTTCGACAAAGTAATATGGATCGACGATTTCTTTCCAATCCTGTTCAGAGATTTTAACGTCTTCAATCCATTCATTGACTTTATCCACTGATAGCTCATATAATTCCTTACCAAGTTTATCTGCCTTTTTCGAAATAACACTTGCTTTATGGTGCGCCTTTCTAAATGAAACATCATAATCACGAGCCAAAACGTCTGCTAACTCTGTAATTGTAATCATATTTTCCCTAGCTTGTTGATAAGCACGTTCTTTATCAAATTCCATTGTCGTGATAACGGCTTCCATCAACTGTAAGACGCGGATCCCTTTATTAAATCCTGCATAAAGATGCGGTTGCAAGTCATCCTCGGTGTCATTAATATCACCAAATGGTGTGTTATGCACCATATGGACAACAGCTATGCCTTCTGCAGCAGCGCTACTTGCAATGGAGCGCGAATGTTCGATAGAAACAGGATTTCTTTTCTGTGGCATAATGCTGCTGATTTGAACATAAGCATCAGACACTTTGATTAAGCCGACTTCTTTTGAAGACATTCTTAATAATTCCTGTAGCCAGCGGCCCATATTTGTCATAAGACTTATTAATGCCTGGGCTGCTTCAGTTAAATAATCACCACTACCAATGGCGTCATATGAATTTTCAATTAAGCTGTCAAATTCAAGTAACTCAACCATACGCTCACGATTGATTGGAAAACCTGAAGTTGTAATGGCCGCAGCACCCATTGGTGACTGATTCACCGTTCGATATGCCTGCTTCAACCGCTCAATATCGCGTGTGAGATTGTCATAAAGGGCAACTAAATAATGACCAAGAGTTGTCGGCTGGGCTGGTTGAGTATGCGTATGTGCCGGCATGATTGTCTCAACGTGTTGCTCAGCCTGATATAGTAAGGCTTTGGCGAGATCCTCAGCATGTTCAATTGTCTTAGTGAGGTAATCTCGCAAAACAATGCGGTACATCGCTTCCCCCATATCATTTCTACTTTTAGCGATATGCATTTTTCCAGCCAACTCATCACCAATAATATCCCCGATACGCGATTCCACCAAAAAGAATAAATCTTCATATTCGGAATGATACTCGATGGTTTCAGGATCCATATTCTCTACTTGCTCCACACCAGACAAAATTTTTCTTGCTTCGTCTTCTGTTAATATTTTTTGTTCTGCCAACATCTTCGTGTGTGCTTTATGAATCATAAACATTGCATCAAATAGATGTTCTTTTTGATCATAGAAAATAGGTTTTAATAACGTTTCACTAAATACTTTCCCGGGAAATTGGGAGCCATCTTTCTGCTCAAATTCCTCTTTTGATGTAAACATTGTAAGTAGCACCTCTTCTATTCTTAATTATTTCCTCATACTTCATTTATTGCTAACACACTCGTTCGGAAAGCTTTGATTTATAACGTATTTTCCGACTTCACACCAAAGAACCTATAAGAAATAAACATCACTATCGAAATCAATCCGACTTGAATCATCCCATAAGCGGCTGCCTGCCCCATATTGAACATGCGCAACTGGTTCATAATTTCAATTGAAATCGGACGGTTTCCTAATGTATAAAGCAAGACTGATGTCGGGAATTCACCGACGGCCTGAACAAAGGCTAAAAGCGTTCCACTTAAAACACCTGGCATAATAATCGGGATGATAACTTTTCTGAAAGTATAAAACCATTTCGCCCCTAAGTTCTGTGCCGCTTCTTCAATCGAGTCGTCAAGCTGCTCGAGGACAGCATTTGTTGAACGTACAACTAACGGCAAGAAACGAATGAAATAAGCTAGCGGTAAAATCCAAAACGTTCCGACAAGAATATTACCAAATGAAAAGACAGATGGTTTGTTGAACGCTAAGATTAAATTCATCCCTACAACCGTTGCAGGTAGTGCCCACGGAACCATTACTAAAATATCGAGTAAATTCTTACCGATGAACTTGCGCTTGACAAGCGTATACGACGTAATAATTCCGAAAACAAACACACCAGCACATGCCATTACTGTCATAATTAAACTATTTTTGACCGGCTCCCAAATTCGTGGTGTATCAAATAAAAGTCTAAAGTTTTCCAAACTAAAAGCCGTCGGATATGTTTGCCATGTCCATGCCCCATCAGGAACAAGAGATAGTAAGAGTAATGTTGCGTGAGGTAATAACAACACAATCATCGCAATGATTCCAATCGTAACCATCACCCATTTTAATAATGGATTGTTCACTTCACTACGGTGAACACCAATCCCCTTACTTGCCATGCGATAATCCTTACGATTTTGATACCAACGCATAAAGATTAGGAATCCAATTGATACTGTTGATAAAATAATCGACTGTGTCGCAGCCATTTCTAAATCACCATTAATTTTGGAGAAATAGATCTGTAAACTAAGCACTCGGTAACCACCAGCTAATAAAAACGGGGCACTAAACGAGGCCATTGATACCATAAAAACGAGTAACGAAGCTGCAACAATACCTGGTGTTAAGAGCGGAAACGTCACTTTCCAGAACACCTTGAAACGACTTGACCCCAAATTTGCTGCTGCTTCTTCCAACGATGGATCAATATTGTTTAAAGCTGAAGATGTCGTCATGTAGAAGTAGGGATACATTGTATACGCGTGAACGATTAATATCCCAGACACTCCACCGATGCTAAATGGCACCTTAGACAAATTAAATAAATCCTTAATCGCATTGGGTACAAGGCCAGCTTCACCATATAAAAACATGAATGCCATAACCCCAACAAGGGAAGGCAGTACAATTGGCATAATCGCGATATTGGAAAAAAATTGGCGACCTGGGAAGTTATAGCGTGTAAAAATAAACGCTAAAGGAATCCCTATCAAAGCACTAAACAAAACAGAAAGTAATGATATGTATACAGAGTTCCATAATGCTTCAAAGTTTGCCGCGGATTTCGCACCGAAAAAATCTTGATAATTTTGCAATGAAAAGACACCATTTTTTCGGATACTTTCCAAAAAGGTTTCAAACGTTGGATAAAGGACGTAACCTAGTAAAATAATGAGAACTGGAATTAATAAATAAAGTGTCCGTCTTCGTTCTGCATTTAACATTTATTGATCACTCCCCGATTGTGGTACAATGCGGACTTGATCTTCAGGGATATAAACATTGACTTGACTGCCTTCCTTTAAATACGTCTTTGGCCCACGATTCAAATCGGTCGCTTTAATTGTCACAGTTTCATTGATTTTTACGTAAGTATGAACAGCTTCACCAGTAAACTGAACAAGTGATACTTTCCCTTGATAAACATTTTTCCCCTCTATTATTCCTTCACTAATATGAATAACCTCTGGTCGAATTGATATAGATAGTTGATCTACTTCTTGATGCCGAGCAATATTTAAATCCGTTTTATTTACATAGAAAGAATCGCCCATTGTTTCAGAATAATAAACAGATTGATCATCCACATCTTTTTCAAATGTCACTGGAAGCAAATTCGTTTCCCCGATAAATTTTGCCACAAAATCATTGACTGGCTCATTGTAAATTTCAGTCGGAGTCCCTACTTGCTGACATTCACCCGTATTAAAAACGGCGATTCGATCACTCATCGAAAGAGCCTCTACCTGATCATGCGTAACGTAAACCATTGTAATGCCGTATTCACGTTGCAATCTTAATATCTCTGTCCGCATCTCATCACGTAATCTTGCATCAAGATTACTAAGCGGTTCATCGAGTAATAAAATATCCGGTTCAATGACAAGCGCTCTTGCTAAAGCAACGCGCTGTTGTTGCCCACCACTAAGCTGACTCACTTGACGATCAATAAACTGATCAAGTCGAACTTTTTTTAATACATCCGTTACCTTTTCTTTAATGACCGATTTCTTTAGCTTTCTTACCTTTAAACCGAATGCAACGTTCTCAAACACAGTCATATGAGGAAAGAGGGCATAGTTTTGGAAGACCATACCCGTATTTCTTTTCTCTGGAGCTACCTTTGTCATATCTCGTTCATTAAATTTCACTTTCCCGGTTGTTGGGTAGTAAAAGCCAGCAATCATACGAAGAGTTGTTGTCTTACCACATCCACTCGGACCTAAAAACGTGAAGAATTCTCCCTCTTGGATTGTTAAATCTAAATTTTTGACTGCTGTCACACTACCAAATTGCTTTGTAATTTCGGTTAAATATACTGTTGACATGAAACAACAACCCCTCCTACAAAATGTCTATCTATAGCTTGGGCGAATACTTAGTTGAAACACAGTCACTTAATTATCATCACTTTTGTCTTTATCTGTGTTCTTAATATTGTTATCCCAGTATTCCATCCACTCATCCTGTTTTTCTTCAACTAATCCCCAATCCATATCCATCGGTATAATTTCTGTTTCTTTAATCCAATCTGGAAGTTCATCAATATCATCACGAGTAGGGATACGGTAATATTCCTCAGCCAATAATTTTGCAGCTTCAGGAGTATTCACAAATTCATAAAATGCTTCAGCAGCTTTTGGATGTGGCGCGTCTTTAATCATCGCAATTCCTTCCGTGATAACAGGTGTACCACTTTCAGGAATATGATAACCAAACGGATATCCCTTTTCTTCAGCTAACTGAACTGTATCAGGCATATTCCACACCGAAATATTTCCTACTCCTTTAGCTACTTGGTTGTACATAATCTCAGGGTTTGCTGAGTATTCCTTCGTATTAGCATCTAATTTCTTTAGCCAATCATAACCCGCTTGTGGATCTTCTGTATCTTTGTAAGTATCATAAATAATTGCCGAGAAAATCGTACGCATACCACCAGAAGCCAATGGATACCTGATAATAATCTCGTCCTCCCACTTAGGATCGAGTAGATCTTCCCAATCTTTTGGTGCTTCTTCATCAGAAATTTCTTTTGTGTTATACATAATGACCTGTGGTGTAATCGATGTACCTGACCACAACCAATTTTCATCATGATAAAGCTCATCTAATGTGTCCGCGTAAGATGGTTTATACTCCGCAAGAAGTCCTTCATCAGCCGCTTGGTTAAAGTTAACTTGTGGTGCACCCCACCAAATATCTGCTTGAACATTATTTTTTTCTGAACGTACCCGATCAAGAATTTCCTGGGAACCCATATCTAAGAATTCCATCTTAATACCATACTTTTCTTCAAATTGTTGTTGGAACTCTGTTAAAATATCTGTTCCATGCGGTGAATAAACAACAACCTTTTCCTCCAAATCACTATCTTCTGCCCCATTTGCTGATGAATCGGATTTTTTCCCCTCATCATCTGACCCTCCTGCCATACATCCAGCTAGAAGCGTCGCCAATACAATACCTAACAGTAATAACCAGCTTTTTTTCATAGATTTCACTAAAATTACCCCTTTCCCCCTAAATATTTAGTAGTAAATCATGTTCTTTCAAAAACAGAGCTGCAGCTCCAATAACTCCTGCTTCTTTCCCCAAGGTCGTCTGCACCACGTCACAATGCTGTGGCGTATGCTGCCTTATGATGTCAATCACTTTCTCACTAATCAAATGAAATGACTTGCTGACACCACCTCCTAAAATAATGATTTCTGGATCAAAAAGAGAAACATAATTCGCAATACCAATCGCTAAATTATCAATTGCCAAATCAATAACACTCATCGCATCTGCATCGTGTTGTGCGTAAAGCTCAAATGCCTCTTTTGCCGTGACATCTCTATTCAACCTGGTTGATAATAGTTGGCTAATTGAAGAACCACTCGCCACACTTTCCAAATAACCATACCCTTTAAATACTGGTTGAATTTCCTTTGCATTTTTACGATCTGTTACTAAATATCCCATTTCACCAGCACTGTAATTACTGCCGCGATATAATTCACCATTTAATATAATCCCACTACCAATCCCAGTTCCAATTGCAATATAAATCAAATTTGATTTATCATTAGCTGCACCCTTCCAATGCTCCCCTAGCACCACACTGTTCACATCATTGTCTACATATATGGGGAAGTCGAAAATATTCTCTAGCTTTTCTCGAACTGGATAGTGCTTCCAACCCAAAGCCGGTGCTTCAACAACGAACCCCTCTTCTACGTTCGTTATACCTGGTAATCCGACACCCAAACCAAGGATGTCATTGTCCTGAAGCCCTAGCTGACTTCTCATTGAATCTACGCATCTCTCAATCTCTTCAAATAAACCACTATGTAAATGTTGTTGCGTCGGAAATTCTCTGTACGCACAAACATCTCCATTCAAATCTGTTAATCCTAAAGTAACATTTGTTCCACCAATATCAATCCCGATTAAGTAAGATCTCTTTGCATTGAATTTTAGCTGAACAGGCTTTCTTCCACCGCCAGCCGAAGCACTTCCACTTCCTACTTCAAGTATCCACCTGTCATCCGTTAATTGTTTTACAATCGAAGATACCGTTGGTTTGCTAAGATTAAGCCTCTTTGATATATCTGCTCGCGTAAGTGCATGTTCCTCTACAATACAGTTCAGCACATTTCTCATATTAATCGTTTTAATGTTGGCCACACCTTCTCTTTGCATAAAATAAACCCCTTAGACGTTGTTTTTCATTTGCTTAACCTTTTACTAATAAGATTTTGCTACAATCCCGAACATTTTGAACCTTCTCCTCATTCGAGCACCCGTAATACTATATGACAATTAGTGCTTTCGATACTTTTACAGTCACTCATATACTTCCCTAGTGAATGGAATACCTTATCTCACCTTTGGATGGCTAATACTGATTAGATTATTGTGATTTAATCAGCAAATTTTTTTAGACGATAAAGTGATACCCCATATAAAGTTAAAAGCAAAAGCAATTAAACGGACATATCAGATGTACCTTATATATTTTCAGGAATAAATAGCACGTTTTCATGTAAATTTGCTTACCAATCAGTTAGTTAGTAACCCTTACTAACCAATTACCTAACATTATAATGAAAGCCCTTCCATTTGTAAAGAGGAAAATTTAAAATATTTTAATAAGTGTGTGTACCCTTGTATCTCCCGTAATAATTACGATTTTACTACTATCAAATAGTTCTTTTTGACTATTTACATTGTTCCGACGCATCGCTACACTGTATTACGAGACTTGTTTAAAGTTTCGTATATTTCTAGATAGTTGGTTAGTTTCCTTTACTAACTATGAAGCTAATGAATGGTATATAAACACATGTAATACAAGTGACTTTCTGGTATTTTTAATTATCCATTTTCTTAGCAACTTCCATCTATGTACAATACTTCAAGCTAGTGTGAAGGTAAACTCAAACTAAAAGAACCCACTTCATCCACTTATACAACAACACAACTTTGACCAATCTATTCTAAATATACGAGATTTAATAACGAGTACTACAAAATGAAAGGGGTTACAAAGTGAGGAAACTCTTGAATACTTTATTGTCAATCATGCTCGTCCTATTCCTATTACCGATGCATGGGACAGCAAAAGCGCCGCTCCATCAACATGACGTTGACCTATGGAATGTTGTAAACCCATTAAATACAACGGTTACTTTCCTAAATACAGGTGCACATCCAGACGATGAGCGTAGTGATTTATTAGCCTATCTTTCGCGTGGATTAGGTATTAAAACAGCTAGCCTGATTGCTAATCGTGGGGAAGGAGGACAAAATGAAATTGGGAGTGAACTTGGTGATGGGCTTGGGATTATCCGTTCCAATGAAATGATTGAAGCAGCAGGTGTGACAGGTGTGAAAGCCTATCATTTAAGTCAAACAACATCTGATCCAATTTATGATTTTGGTTTCTCCAAATCACCTGAAGAGACACTCGAAAAATGGGGTGAAGATTTAACATACGAACGTTTTATCCGTTTCATTCGTGAATACCAACCAGATATTGTGATGCCTTCATTCCGAAACGTGGCAAATCAGCATGGGCATCACCGAGCAGCTACAATTTTAAGTGAACGTGCTTTTGAAGATGCTGCAAATCCAAATATTTACCCCGAGCATTTGGAGGAAGGCCTTTCTACTTGGCAAATGAAAAAGTTTTACTTGCCTGCGGCGTCCGCAGAAACTGCAACAACTTCAATTGAAATTGGAGATTATGATCCAATTTACGATATGTCTTACCCACAGATTGGTGAGGCTTCCCGATATTTGCATAAGAGTCAAGGCATGGGACGCGACGTTCCAGTCGAACCAAGACAATTTCATTTAGAATTAGTAGGAAATGTAACAGACGGTGAAGATGAGGATTTATTCTCAGGCATACCTTATAACTTCTATGACTGGGCAGAGATTGTGCCAAATCAAGGCCTGCATAATCAATTAACGAAATTACAACAAAAATTAGATACTATTGTAGACAGTTATCCAAACCGGGAAGTCATTTTTTCAGATGCACATCAAGCTCTAAAAGATGTCAAAAAGGTTACAAAGAAAGTCGGAAAATCAGAGCTTGATCCGGATTTAAAACACGATTTACTCCATAAATTGGAGATTAAAGAAGAACAATTAAACGAAGTCAGTTTAGTTGCCTCTGGATTAGACGTTGAAACAACATTAAATTCGCCTGTCTTAACCCAAGGTGAGCAAACAACTGCAACAGTAAAAGTTGAAAACAAAGGTGCATTCACTGTAAAGCATATCGACTTAGCAATAGCCGCGCCTAGCACTTGGGAAGTAGACAAAGACAAACATATCAAGAAAATCCTACCTGGTGAAACAATAACATTTGAATTCAATGTTATCGTGCCTGAAGAGGAGAAATTTTATCATCCATATGAAGAACCAATATTACAAACAAATCTTTCTATAAAAGAAAAAGGCGAGGTTTCCGAAAATGCCTTAAACTTTACAGACACAGTTGCCGTTTTACCTGACGTTAGCTTAACAACAAAGCCTGCAAACGTCGTTATCAATACAGCTGATATGCAAGATTTCTATACGCTTTCAGTTGAGGCTAAAAATTACGTTAACGGTACAAAAGAAGTGGATGTTTCACTCGATTTGCCTGAAGGATGGCAAAGTGAACCAGTAGAACATACGATTAAATTAGACAATCGCTTTGATACAAAGGAAATTGAATTTTCAATTATCCCCCCTGAAGATGTGAAAGAGGGCGAACTAGATATTCACGTAAAAGCATTATCTGATGGAAAAAAGTACGATTCAACCATACAGGAAATCACCTACGACCATATTAACCATGAGTATTTTCAGTATCCTACATTAGTTCACGTAGCTAGCTTTGAACTTTTAAAGCCTGGCAATTTAAAAGTTGGTTATATCGAGAGTGGCTTTGACGAAGTAGCCGATTATTTAATAAACGTTGGTTTTGACGTAACAAAATTAAAAGAAACCGATTTGAGTTCGGCTGATTTAAGTGAGTATGATACGATTGTCACTGGGATTCGTGCCAATTTAGCACGTGCAGACCTGATTGCTAATAACGAACGATTAAAAGAATATGCAAGAAACGGTGGACATGTTGTCTTCCAATATCATAAACCCGGGGATAATTGGGATATTAACGAGACACTCCCATATTCACTTGAACTCGGTATGCCATCTATTGAATGGCGTGTAACTGATGAGACAGCACCAGTCACCATGACAAAGCCGGATCACCCACTATTCAACTACCCAAATAAAATCACCGATGCTGACTGGGATGGTTGGGTACAGGAGAGAGGCCTCTATTTCCCAATGAATTGGGATGATAGGTATGAAACTTTTGTCAGTATGGCTGATCCAAACGAAGATCCTTTCGATGGTGGCATTTTAATGGCAGAATATGGTGAAGGGACATACCTCTACACAAACCTTGTGTTTTATCGCCAAATTGCCAATCAAGTTTCAGGTGGATATCGCATATTTACGAATTTAATAAGTTATGGGCATGAAACAACTACAACCGCAAGTACTGTCAACGATATTCAGGCGTTAGTGGAGAAATTTGCGAGACAAGATACTTTTGAAAACAAAGAAATTGTTCAAGCATTACAACTCCATCTTACTGCAGTAAGCCATTACGAGAAAGAAGAAAACACAGCTAAACTAGTGAAACATATGAATGGATTTAAAGAGCTTCTAGACTACCAAAAGGAACATGGACTTATTTCAGTGGATGCATATGAATCATTGCATCTCGCTTCAGATTCATTGATTGCAAACTGGGAACAATAAGTTGAAAACTAGTGATATGAAAGAATCAGATTCTAGTAAGTTGTTTGGTATCTGATTCCATAAAAAATCCCCCAAATTGTTAATGATTTTAGGTAACTCCATCATAACAACCTTGGGGGATTGTCTATTAATCACTTTAGGCACGATTTAAAGATTGCCCTATTAGTGGAATCGGACGGTTCCAGTGTTTCAACACGCGTTACATTATGCTAAAGCATGCCAGTGTGAAACACGAGAACCGTCCCCATGTTTCACAATTCTTTGCCGTTTGTTTCGATGACTTTTTTGTACCAGTTGAAGCTTTTCTTTTTGGTGCGTTTTAGTGTTCCGTTTCCTTTGTTGTCTCGGTCGACATAGATGTAGCCGTAGCGTTTTTTCATTTCTCCTGTGGAGGCGCTGACGATGTCTACTGGTCCCCAGCTTGTGTAACCAATGATGTCCACGCCATCCTTGATTGCTTCGCCCATTTCGGCAATATGCTGTCTCAAGTAATCAATGCGGTAGTCGTCATCAATTGTGCCATCCGCATTCACTTCATCCACTGCGCCGAGTCCATTTTCTACAACAAACAATGGCTTTTGATAGCGATCATAAAGTTGATTTGCGGTAATACGGAATCCTTTTGGATCAATCGTCCAGCCCCATTCGGATGTTTTTAAATATGGATTTTTTACAGAGCCAAACACATTACCACTTGTTTGATTACGTAACACTTCTGGATCCGTACTTGCAGTTCTACTAGAGTAATAACTAAATCCGATATAATCAACCGTGTTGTTTTTCAACAATGCTTCGTCTTCCGCTTCCAATTCAATTGTTAAATTATGCTCTTTAAAGAAACGTTTCGCATAGCCTGGATATGCACCGCGAGATTGAACATCGATGAAAAAGAATGATTCACGATCACGTTCCATCGCTCTATACACATCATCCGGATTACACGTGTATGGATACATCGAGCCGCCTGCAAGCATACAGCCAATCTGAGCATCTGGGATGATCTCATGACATGCCTTCACAGCACGTGCACTTGCAACAAGTTGATGGTGTGCAGCTTGATATTTAATTTGTGTTTCATTCTCCCCTTCTTTAAACACAAGTCCAGCACCAACAAATGGCATGTGCAAGAGCATATTAATCTCATTAAATGTCATCCAATATTTCACTTTATCTTTATACCGTGTGAAGATTGTTTTCGCATAGTTTTCGAAGAAGTCCACAAGCTTCCGATTTCTCCAGCTTCCGTATTTTTCAACTAAATGAACTGGTACATCAAAATGCGCCATCGTCACAACAGGTTCCATATTGTATTTATGCAACTCATCAAATAGATCATCATAAAACTGTAATCCCGCTTCATTTGGTGTCTTGTCATCACCATTGGGGAAAATCCTTGCCCAAGAAATAGATACACGTAACGCTTTAAAACCCATTTCGGAAAACAAAGCGATATCTTCTTTATAACGATGATAAAAATCAATTGCTTCATGTGAAGGGTAATATTCACCTTCCATTGGTGTTAACGATGCAATATTTCCCGTTGCAATTTGCCAACGTTTTTCACCTGTTGGCATCAAATCTACTGTCGTTAATCCTTTTCCATCTTCCAAATATGCGCCTTCCACTTGGTTAGCGGCTAATGCACCGCCCCATAGAAATCCTTCTGGAAAATTACTTTTGTTTGTCATAAGATTACCTCCTCGTTAATGTCGCTTCCGCTATCTTACAATTCAACCCGATTACTGTTAAGTTCATTTTTTAGTAATGATCAATACGTCACCTTGGTTTGCATTTTTATTTGTCTTTGTTTCAATTTCAGCATACTCACTACTATTTGTCACAATGATAGGTGTCACTATCGCGTAACCCGCTTTTTCAATACTTTCGATATCGAATTCCACCAATAAATCTCCAACACTTACTTTATCTCCCGGATTAACATGAGTAGTAAAATATTTCCCATTCAATTGCACCGTATCCATGCCAATGTGGATCAATATTTCCGCACCTTTATCTGATTTGATTCCGATTGCATGTTTTGTATTAAACACGGTCGATATTGTACCGTTTACTGGAGAAGTCATACGCCCCTCCGCTGGTTTAATTCCAATCCCTTTTCCCATCGCTTCAGTTGCGAAAACTTCGTCAGGAATATTTGCTAACGGCAAAACCTCTCCGTTTACTGGGCTTAAAATTTCCTCGTTTTCTAATTCCTTCATTCCTTCAGTTTCAGTTTCTTCCTGTTTCGTTTCTTCACTTACAGTTGCTTCTTCGTCTTTCTTTCTGTTTACACCACCGAAGAATAAAGTTAAAACAAATGCTAGTACAAAAGCGACTACGATGGCAATCATCATACCCCAGAATCCACCATTAATTCCTTCTTCAGGATGGATAAAAGTAGGAATCTTAAATATTCCAAGAGGCCCTGCGCTATAAAGTGCTGCACCTGTTACTGCAATAATTGCACCACCTACACCTGATGCAATACAACTCATAATGAACGGACGTTTTAATGGTAACGTAATCCCGTAAATTGCTGGCTCTGTAACACCAAAGAATCCTGAAATAAATGCCGGTAAACTTAATGATTTTAATTTTTTGTTTTTAGTTGCAATCCAAACACCTAAAACCGCACCAATTTGCGCAAAAGATGCTGCAAATGTCATCGCGATTAACATATCATAACCTTGTACAGCTAAGTTATTATAATAGATTGGAATGATGCCCCAATGTACACCAAATATAACAAACACTTGCCAGAAACCACCTATCACAATTCCCGCAACAAGTGGAGCAAATTCATAAACTGCTGACACTCCAGCACCAATCCCTTGTGCAATCCATGTTGCAATTGGACCTATGATTATAAATGTTAGAGGAACAATGATTAATAAAGTTAAAAACGGAACAATGAAAGATCGAACAACAGCTGGAATAACTTTTTTAAACCAATTTTCTACTTTAGATGCAAAATACGTTGCAAATATAATCGGAACAACTGACGATGTATAACTCATTAATACAACTGGTATTCCTAAAAATGAAATTTGAATTGATGACTCTAAAAATGTACCACTAAATAATGTTCTGATTGTCTCACCATCTGCAATACCAACAAGGGATGGGTGAACTAATGCTGCACCAATTGCCATACCTAGGAACGGTGTACCACCAAATTTCTTCATTGCAGTGTAACCAAGGAATATTGGTAAGAACATGAAGAATCCATCACCAATCACATTTAGCAGTTGGTAGGTTCCGCTTGTATTTTCTAGCCAACCTAATGCTACAAAAAGTGAATTAAAACCTTTTATAATACCTGTTGCCATGAGTAGTGGCAAAATTGGTATGAAAATATTCGAGACAATATCAACGAATTTATTAAATATCCCCTTTTTCTCTTCATCCTCATTTTCTGAGGATTGTTTTTGAGATTCAAATCCGCCTTCAGCAACAACCGCTTGATAAACATCCGGCACTTCATTACCAATGACGACTTGATACTGTCCATTTTTTTGCATGACCGTTACAACGCCATCCATATTTTTAAGTACTTCGGTTTGCGCTTTACTTTCGTCTTTTAATTGAAAACGTAAACGCGTAACACAGTGATAAACACTTTTCACATTATCTTTACCGCCTACATTTTTTATAATGTCTTTGGCTAATTGTTCATATTTCATTTTAAACCCTCCATTATTACGTATATTTTTGAATAAAAAAACCTGAACGTTTTCAAAAACACAAGCAAACTTCGTGTGATACCAAGTTTGCTATGTACATACGTAGAAAGTCTACACAAGCACATAGATTTGCGTCTTCAAAATCATTCAGGTTATGCCCAAAAAGGTTACATTCCTATTGAATCAGTGAAGATATTTATTTTATTTTTAAGAGATAACAATTAATTTCTACTCGTTAATCTTTGGATATGCAAGGTTAAATATAATATTTCATCATGTGAAATGGTCCATTTATAATGCTTTTCAATATAAGTCGCAATTCGCATCGCACAACTGAATGCTTCCTGATATTTTAATTTAATTTGCTCATAAAGAAACTCATCATAACTATTTTCTCTTTTCTCTTTTCGGATAAAACGCATTGCAAAAAAGCGCAGATGTGTCAAAAATCGTTCATAGTTGATTGAGGTTTCATCTAATTCAATTTGGAAATGGTATTTCACAATATTTAATATGTCATTTACCATTTCCGTTACTTGGACAGCAGCAGACATGTTTTTTCCGGATAGCTGACTATTCACAAGATGTAATGCAATAGAAGCGGCTTCATCTTCTGGCAAATTTATATTTAACCGTTTATTGATTATGCTTAACGCCTCTAATGATATTTCGAATTCTTGTTTATAATACTTACGGATCTCCCATAATAGTGCATTTTTCAAATCCATTCCCCGTTCATGTCTTTCAACGGCAAAACTTAAATGATCTACCAAAGCAACATACAAGTAATCGTCTAATTTATACGGGAGTTTTGATTTCGCTAATGTAATAATTTGGTGCGCTAACTCCAAATACATATCCGGAATGTCTTTTAGTAGCTCCGCAATTTTATTCGTAATACCTTTATTCTCCAAGATGAATGTCTTTTCAATCTTGTCTGGGTCAATCGCTTCTCCCACTTTTTTCTGAAACGCCAAGCCTTTTCCCATCACAACGATTTCTTGATTCAACTCATTATGCGATATCGCAACATTATTATTTAAGATCTTCCTAATTTCCATTTCTACCACACCTGATTCACATATTATTTATCCTAAAAGAAAAAGAAAAGTTGATTACCAAGAATAAAACATGAATGAATCCCTTCACCATTCCTTCACTTGATGACTCATCCATAAATTTCCTTATGGAATCAAAAAACCTGAATTGCATGAAGCTACACTTATCGTGCTTCAAAACAATTCAGGTTATGCCCTATGAAGGTAACATTCCTAAATAAAAATATTTTATTTGATACATACAATTTAACACAAGTTCAAAATCATGTCAACGGTTACATGAAACATGGGGACGGTTCTCGCGTTTCACTTCTGCTCTGTTTTCGTTTAAATTTAATCTTATAAGCAATAATACGACTCCTTTTATTGAAAACAGTGGGGATGCGGGTATCATGAATTAAATCCATTTAAAGGTGCTTTCGGATATTTTTGTGCTCTTGGGTACAGCAACTATTTATCTTTCCCCTACTGTGTTGCGTTTAGATTCCTGTTTATTTCCTTGGCACTTTTGTAATAAATGGCGGAGTTTTTAAGGAGTCTAACGTTATATCGTACCTATTCCAATAGATTTTTCATATAACTGTTTGCGCCAAACTTTGTTCCGTGTTGTATCATTTCCACTAATTTTTCACCATTTATTAATTTTATTGGCTTATCTAACACATAACTCTCCGCATACTTCGTAAATTCGCCAGTTGTAATGAAAAAGCCTTTATCAGCCTTACAATCTATGATGGCACTATGAAACTTTTGTATATCTGGACGAGTGACTTTATTCGTTTTACTATATCTTTTACATTCCGCAACAGCAAAAAAATTATCCTTATATATCAAGATGTCTTTTCCACATCACCAGTTGCACTCGTCAGACTTGCTTCAAAGCCAAGTTGAATGAATAAATCACATATGTATTTTTCAAATTCTAGCCAATCCATTTTCATTAAATCTTTAAGATTGCTTTGTCTCTCAAGATATTCCCTTCGTTCTTCCGCTTCCCTCATTCTTTTCTTATGTTTATATTTTCTCCGTAGCATCATACAGGCTAAAATAAGTGAAATTATGATGAACCACTGATAAATGTTTAAACTGGTTAACCAAATAAAGAAATAATAAACAATATACAATATAAGTACTGCAGCCAATAGGAATAAATTTATTTTCATATCCTTTTTCCTCATATTGGTCACCTCATCAGTAGTATGACCTTGAAGAGTCATACATTATTCTTAATGTATAATTGTTTATGTCATAACAGTTTCCATGTACATTTTTAATGAATCATGTAGAGGTATAAACAACTTCTATTCTGTGACTCCTAAGTTTATAAAATATCATTCCTTTTCTATTACCTTCGCAACCTTGCTTCGATCATTTTAATAAAAATGGCTGAAATGAATCTGGTTTATACCATCATCCTTCCAGCCGTTTAATCATATAAAAAGCAATTCATTTCGGGAATTATATCATTCGTGTGCGCCTTGTACTCCTCGAAATCATCGCTGAACTCTACCTTACGTTTAGTCCCCTTAGTTCATTACTTCACTTTTATCGTTTTTCCTGGACTTTTATTTCCTGCTTTGTCTGATGCGATAACTTTAATTGTGATAAAGCAAATCGATGAAACATGAGAACCGTCCCCATGTTTCACCCATGTTCAGAGTTCTTCTCCATTTGATTTAATTACATTCTTATACCAGTAAAAACTTTTCTTCTTCATTCGTTTCATGTCTTTTTCTTCCGTTTCATTTCTGTTTATGTAAACGAAGCCATAACGTTTTTGGTAGCCGTTCAACCAACTGAGTAAATCTGTGAATGACCAAGTGCAGTAGCCGAGCAGATCAACCCCATCAGTAATCGCAGCTTGTAATTGTTCAACATGTTTACGAATGAAATCAATACGGTAGTCATCATGAATTTTTTCATTTTCCTCCAGTTTATCGAATTCTCCCAACCCATTCTCTGTTACTAAAACCGGGAGCCCATAACGACTTGTAATTCTTCGTAAACCAATCCGTAATCCAACTGGATCAATTTCCCAATCCCAGTTTGTCGTCTCTAATGACTTATTCCGCTTCCGCTTAAACAAACCTGCATCTCCACTTTCAACAAAATTACCTTTTTTTCCATCATGATTTTCTTTTGCCTCACCAAAGACTTCATCAAGTGGGCTAGCTGTTAATGTAGCAGTTTGATAGTAATTGACTCCCATAAAATCCGGTTTGGTAGCCTTTAATAGTTCCATATCTCCCTGTTCAATAGTTGGCGCTAAACCCCTTTGCTCCAAATGCTTCCAAGCCACTTTTGGATATTCACCCCAACAATATACATCTAACCACCAATGATTATTAAATTCTTCGGCATTTTCTGCGGCAAGTACATCTTCTGGATTACTAGAATATGCATATGCTGGTCCATAAGCAAAACTCGGGCCTATTTTCCCATCTGGAATAATTCCCCTAAATGATTGAATAACTTTTGCATTAGCTAAATTAGCAATATGATTTGCTTCATACATTCGCTTTCGGTCACTTACACCAGGAGGATGAGAAGCCTCTTCGTACCCTAGTCTGATAAAAATATTTTGTTCATTTAATGTCACCCAATATTTGACCTTATTTTTAAAACGCTCGAATAATGTAATACAATAGTTGTCAAAATCCTTGATGATGTCGCGAGATTCCCAACCACCATATTCATCTTGCAGTGCCTGTGGTAAGTCCCAATGATATAACGTAATGATTGGCTCAATACCATGTTTTCGTAGTTCATCAATTAAATCTTCATAAAACTGAATACCTGCCTCATTCAATTTTCCTTTGCCGGATGGATAGATCCGACTCCAAGATACAGAAAAACGATATGCCTTCAATCCCATCTCCGCCATCAATGATACGTCCTCTTTATAGCGATGGTAATGGTCTACAGCAACATCTCCATTCGTCCCTTTAAATGTTTTCCCAGGAATTTTAGTGAATTTATCCCAAACCGAAGGGCCCTTACCGTCCTCATTCCATGCGCCCTCTATTTGATAGGCAGCGGAAGCCGATCCCCATAGAAAATCTTTTGGAAAATGATCTAATTTAGAATGATACAATTCCTTCAACTCCATCTTGAATTAATATTTTTAAAAAACTTGTAATTAATTGCTACTTATAGCTTTCATTTAGGCCGTCATCAAGGCAGGTCAGTTTAAAAAGTTCTGTTCTGTTTCCCTTGCCAATAGTCTATGCCTAATTATATTCTTTTAAGAATCCATACACAGCACCGAGCATGTTAGCGTTTTGGCGAAATTCGCACGTATCAATTGATGGCCTAATTTTAGATGCCTCAAAGCGAGAAAGTATTTCATCTAGTTTTTCATTAATATGATCAATCAAGTCATCCCTTTCACTAATACCGCCACCAATTAATATTACTTCCGGATCATAAATATATTGTAAATTGTAAATTCCTAAGGCGAGGTACGCATAAAATTGATCGATTGCCTGCTGACAATCAACGTCCCCAGCATGCGCCATTTCAAAAATAGCTTCGCCGTTTATTTCATCTTCGTTAATATTTTTTAGCTGGGCTACATTTTTCACTAATGCGCCAGTAGCAGCAGTTGCGCTCCATGTATCAAAATTAGTTCCCGAACTATTAGGTATAACCATATATCCGAACTCGCCTCCATGCAGATTGGCACCTTTGTGAAGCTCTCCATCCTTAATAATCGCTCCCCCCACACCAGTACCTATTACAACGATAAGGACATCTTTTCTTCCCCGTGCTTTTCCTTTCCATACTTCTGCATATCCGGCACAGTTTGCATCATTCTCCATATAAACCGGTAACCCTAACCGTTTGGATAGCAACTGTTTAACATTCGGTCCATGAATATAGGGAAGTGCGCTAGTCCCATATACCATACCGGATTCTGAAACAGCACCAGGACAACTAATTGCAACACCGACTATCTCTGGGTAATTTTTATAATTACTACCTACTAAATCTAATAATCCTTCTAAGGTTTTTGGCGTTTTCACTTTGCCTATTTTCTGTATGGATGCCTGCTCATCAATAATTCCAAATTTGACAAATGTACCACCTATATCAACAGCCAAATAATGTTTCATTATCCCACCTCATACTTTATGTCCTATTTCATGTTGAGTCGTAATGCTAATATATTCCATCGGATTTCAATCTCCTGAAATCTACTTTAAAATAAATACAAAGAAAGTATCCATACACTGCAAATCATTTGTTTATCTATTTGTTAAAGTACCACCCATATCAATAAAGCAAGATTCTCGGATGACTAATTCTGGATCAACTAATACAGAAGTTGGTTGGACATCTCCGTTAATTAAATCGTGCAGCATATGCGCCGCCAATTGACCTATCTTTTCTTTGTCCTGCTTCACCGTAGCAAGCGAAGGGTTACTATAACGACATGCTTCAATATCATCACAACCGATAATTTTTATTTCTTCAGGTACAGAAATCCCCTTTTCCTTAAGAGCCCTTAATGCCCCTAATGCCATCATGTCGGATATAGCAAAAACTGCTTGAGGAAGGGGGGATTTTTCTAATATTCTATTCATCGCCTGATAGCCACTTTCTTCAAAGTAGTCACCATGCTGTAGCCAGTCATCCTTCGTCAACATACCAAATAGATTTATATTTTTTATAAAACTTTCCTTTCGAAGATTCGATATGACAGAATCCTCAGGACCACCAATAAAAGCCACTTCCTTTATTCGGTTCAAATATAAGTGTGTCACAACGGCCTCTGAAACTTTATTATTATCTGTTGTGACATAACTTGAATTTGGCCCATTTAAAATAATATCAACGCCAACACAAGGTACATTGCTTTGATCTAGTTCAGTTGTAGCTTCTTCAATTTGATCCCCAGCAATGATTAAGCAACCGTCCAATTGGAAATGCCTGCACCTAGCCAAATAATCCTGTTTATCTTTACTGAATTTATTATTTGAGAAAACAAGGATATCATAACCAAGGTTACCAATTGCATTTTTAAAGACATTAACAACATCATTAAAAAATGGATGATTAAGCTCCGCGTTAATATTCCCAGCGTAAATTAAACCAATAAGATTTGACTTCTTAGTTGCTAATGATTTTGCGGAAAAAGTAGGCTGATAGCCAGTTTCCTCAATTACCTTACGTACTCTTTTAATTGTCTTTTGACTGATATTCCCTGTGTGATTAATTACCTTTGAAACTGTTCCTGGAGAAACACCAGCCATTTTCGCAATATCTTTTATGGTAAGTTTCATTGTTCAACCTCACGTCTTTATGTTCTAGTAAAGTATGTTCAAAAGTTCTGGCAAACGATATCACTACGAATTGCAGCACAAAAGGCAACCGTTTTCCTATCATGTTGCAATTTTGGTGACCTACATCCTTTTAGCCTTCTTTTTTGAACATACGTTTGTAATGTTATTTAAGAGAACCCTCCGTAATACTAGAAATAAATAATTTATTAAACATCAAGAACACAATGACTAAAGGAATTGTTGCCCAGAATACCCCAGATAACATCATTCCAAAGTCAACATTACTTGTTGTGTTCATGGAAGAGAGTGCTACCTGTATTGTATACATATCTGGGTCCCTAAGAACAGTAAATTGCCATAAAAATTCTCCCCAAGTTGCTGTGAATACGATAATCCCTAGGGTTGCGAAAGCCGGCAATATAATGGGTAATACGACACTTCGGAAAATACGAAAGTTTGAACATCCATCTAGCTTTGCAGCTTCGATTAATTCATCTGGAACAGATTGCGTAATATATTGTCTCATTAGAAAAATGCCTAACGGATTCAAGAAGAAAATAATCATTGCACCAAATAATGTATCCAACAATCCAAACTTAGCTACTAAATAGTATTGTGGTATTAATCCAAGCTGTGGAGGTATAATCATCGTCAACAAAATAGAAACAAACAGTATATTCTTCCCTGGAAATTTAAATTTTGCGAAGGCAAATCCAGCGAGAGAACTGATTAACAACACAACAATCGTCACAACTAAACAGACAATCAACGTATTGTACATCGCTCCAAAGAATGGTATTTTATCTAACACATTCTGAAAGTTTTCAATTAATCGATCCCCTGGAGTCAACGTTGGTGGTATCGAATTATACGCTGCACTAGGCCTCGTTGCCATTACAAACATCCAATAGAAAGGGAATATAGAAAGAAATGCTGCAACAATCAAAAACAAATACATGAAAAACCGACCAAACTTAAAGCGCCTTTTTCCATGTGTACTCATGATTTATTCCCCTTTCTCTTTTTTCCTATTCCAGATGAAAGATATGTGTTAATGGCTGATGCAACAACAATAATCAATAATAAGATAACTGCTGTAGCAGACCCTGTTCCAAAAGATTGTAAACTAAATGCATCCCTATATAAATACATCACAACAGTCATAGCCTCTGTTCTACTAAATGCCTGGGCACCTAAGAAGACTGTCGGTTCAGTAAATAATTGCAATGCTCCTACAGTTGAAAAGAATACAGTAAGAACAATGAATGGCTTTAATAGTGGCATGGTAATATATCGTAACTGTTGAATAATGTTCGCACCGTCGATTTTAGCAGCCTCATACAATTCTTTTGGTATACCTTGCAATCCCGCTAAATAGATGATCGTGTTGTATCCAATCCATCGCCAAAAGACCATGATAGAAATTGCTATTTTTGCACCCCATTCACTTGTCTTCCAAGCTACAGTGTCCATACCAAAGAATTGTAAAGTGTAGTTTGCCAAAGCTGTGTCATTACTACTGAAAAACACCCCAAAGACTAGTGCTACAGCTACCATAGATGTAATGTAAGGTAAAAATATCATGGCACGGAACATATTTTTAAACTTTAAAAACGCCTGGTTTAGAATAAACGCCAAAATAATACCAAAAATTATCTGTGGTGCTGTACCCATCAGCCCCATAACTATTGTATTGTATAACGCTTTCCAAAACGTGGGATCGTGTAACACCGTATGAAAGTTTTGCAGACCAACAAAATTCATATCTCCTAAACCATTCCATTTTTGAAAAGCTAAATAGATACTGAAGATTGCTGGGTAGAGACCAATAATCGCAAATATAATAAAGAAGGGCGAAATATACAAATACGCGCTTATCTTATCTTTCGTTTCTTCTGAGCGGTATTTCATTTTACGCTTATAAAACATTGCCTCTCCTCCCTTTCCTGTAAATGACCATTGGTGTGATAGGAGAGACCACCACACCAATGGAATATATAATCCCTAATATCAATAAAATGGTCTCTAGTTTACTTACAGCTAAATTATCTGCTGATTAAATCCTTAATCCTTTCTACTGCGGCATCCCACTCTTTATCTGGGTCTGCACCTTGTTGCTGTACATTCTTCATTGCATTAAGTATTTCATCATTTGCAGGTTTGTACTTCGTTCCTTTAAAAATAAAACTGATATCTTGAGCTGCATTCGCAAAATATTGTGCAGTACTCTGACCTCCGAAGAATTCATCTTCTATATTCTGGAATTCCTCCATATCATAAACAACTGGTGATGACGGGAACAGACCTGCATCACTTTTAAATGATTTTAATTGGTTTTCAGGTGAAACCAACCACTCAACAAATTCATATGCTTCTTTTGCATACTTTGTTTCACTAGGAATAGCAATATAAGAACCCCCCCAGTTACCCGCAAATTCCGTTGGTAATGTTGCAATACGGAATTTTCCGGATGCATCTGGTGCATTGTCTAACATCCATCCTTTCAACCATGCCGCACCTAATTCCGCAGTGAAATCACCATTATTCACAGCATTCCCCCACTCTGGAGTCCACATTTCATAATCACCGATAATACCGCGTTCATTAAGCTCAACTGCTAAATCATAGGCCTTTCTAACCGCATTACCTTCGTTCTCAATTAATAGGTTACCATCTTCATCGAAAAAGCTTTCTTCAGCTCCATCAATAATCGCACGGTATGCCATTTCCATACTATCTAATAACGGCTTACCTGTTTTCTCTTTGATTTGCTCACCGACTTTGATGAAATCCTCTTTTGATTGAATTAGCTTTTCAACATCATCTGGTTCTGTTGGCAAGCCAGCCTCTTCAAACAGGTCCGTACGATAAAACATTGCCTTCGGACCAATGTCTGTCGGTAAACCAAATAGAAAATCTCCGTCTGAGTTTTCTCCAATTTTCCATTTCCAATCTAAATATTGATTTTGAATTTCTTTAGCACCTAGATCATATAGGTTTTCAAATCTATCTTTTGCTTCTTTAAATCTATCTAACTGGTCAATCTCCAACATCGCTACATCAGGAGCTCCACTTCCAGCAGACAACGACGTAAACAAACTATTATGATGATCATCTGTCTCAGATACCTTCACTTTAACTTTTACACCGGGATGTTCTTCTTCATATTCCTTAGCTAATTCCTCATAATTTGTAGCACCAAACACCCAAAAATTTAATGTTACCTCTCCATCTTTACCGCCAGAAGCACCACCTTTATCACTACAGGCCGCAAGTGAGAAAGCAAGTATCAACATCATACCAACCATTAAAAATAATTTACTTTTCTTCATTAAGAATTACCTCCTAAGTGTGATATATTCCAAATAAGTAAAGAAATCAATATCTAAATGCTACACTCACACCTCCCTAGATTGGCAGTATGCTACCTTGTAAGATTACTAATGCTAACTTCTGTCTCCTAAATATAATATGATTTGCAAGCAGGGAAATCGGTTTCCTATTTAGCCGCAGTAGAGCGGTGCGCCAATAAGGAAACCGCTTACTTTTCATCATTATAAAGCTTAAGAAACAAAAAGGCAACACAAAATTCCGAAAAATCCATCAGTCCATGGAAATCGGTTTCTCTATGGATGCTTTAAACAAACATAATGGTTGTTCATTACTTCACTTTTATCGTTTTTCCTGGACTTTTATTTCCTGCTTTGTCTAACGCGATAACTTTAATTGCGATAAAGCAAATCGATGAAACATGAGAACCGTCCCCACGAGTCACAACAGCAAATCAACTTTTTATATTGTGATACAGCAAATTCGATGAAACACGAGAACCGTCCCCATGTTTCACCTGTGTTTCATTTCTTTCCGAATTTTTTATGAACGATGGGGTTTTGTCTAATAATGCGCTTTCATATTTATTATAATGGTGGTAGGGTGAATTAACTTTGGATGCTATGGTTACCATGATGTAACTTAATAGATTGGATTTAGATATGATATGGAACTAATTGATTAAAAATGTCCTAGACAAAGAAAGGTTGACGACTCATGGAGCTTCGCCAATTAAGATATTTTATTACCATTGCTAATACAAAAAATTATTCAACAGCTGCAAAAAGCCTCTTTGTTACGCAGCCCACCTTAAGCTGGAATATACAAAAATTAGAGGAAGAGTTAAACACCCAGTTATTCCTTCAAACTGATCAGGGGTTAAAGTTAACGAAGCCTGGGGAACTACTTTATGACGAAGGTCAAAATATCATTACCAGCATGGATAATGTCGTGGATCAAATTAAACAAATGAATAAACAAGGCAATAAAATGTTGAAAGTAGGTATCACTGTTCTATTTGCGATTCAATATATGGAACAAATTATTAAATTCACATCCGTTCACCCAAATGTAGAGCTAACCTTTATCCAAAGAGGGTCAGTTGATTTACAAAGAAAACTTGCTCATAAAGAAATAGATATTGGATTAGTTTCATTTCCAATTTACGAACCAAATATTATCATTGAAAGTTTAAATACATCACACCCAGACTACTCTGTTGATGTTGTATTACCATTTGATCATCCATTAGCAAAAAATAAATCTATTAAAATTTCTGACTTAAAAGAACACCCGATTTGCGCTTTTTCAACAAACTATGTTCTTGGAAAAGTTATTCGTGAACGGTGTCAAGAAAATGGATTTGAACCAAATATTATATTTACAAACGATAATTGGGAAGTTTTATTACACAATACGCTTTTAACTAATGGGATGACACTCATGCCTCGCGCATTCAAACGACTAAGTAATTTCATTAACTTGAAATGGATTCCATTCGATGATAAAGCAAATGATTTTCAAATCGGTATTGCTAGGAGAAAAAATGAACATTTAAGTGATTCAGCCGTTCAATTTATAAATTATATGAAACAAAATTAACGCGTTTACACGTAAAGTACTTTATTCTTTACGATTTAAAAATAATCAATCTAAAAAACCTAAGACTCCTTAAAATGTCCTTTCCATCAGGTACATTGCTAGGAATCTTAGGTTTTTATTTTAATGTACAGATAATATTTCTTCTTTAGCATGGATTAACTGTGTTATGAGACGATTATAAGGTGCATCAAATCCAAATCCTTCCGACATGCGGGCAACAGCACCATTTAAAAAGTCAACTTCTGTTGGACGATGATTTTGCATCAGATCTTGATGCATAGATGGATGGTGACTCCCCACTTTCCTTGCTGATTCTAAAATATATTGCACCATCTCATCTTCATCTAGTAATGTATCCTTTTCTTTTGCAACTTTTACAAATTCCCTCACAATGTGGCGGATAACCGTTTCAGCCTGGGCAGTTGCTTCAAATTCAGCCAAATTACAGTCAAGTAAAGCACAAGTTGCATTCATTGCACCATTTACACATGCTTTTCTCCAGATTGAGAATTTTACATCTGTACTATAATTCGTATTGATGCCGGCTTCATTCATTACTTGGACAATATTGCGTGCAATTTTTTCTTGTTCTTCACCGTGCACAAAGTTTTGAATTTCAGTTAATCCTGCTCCAGAAAAAGCTACATGTCCAGGGCCTGCTAAACCAGATGTCAATATCGTTACACCCATGAAAATATTTTCAAGCGGTAGATAGTTTTTTAACACATCTTCATGGCCAATACCATTTAATAAACTAATTACACTTGTATGTGGGCCCAAGATAGGTTGAATATCTTCTAACATTTCACCAAGACCCATCGATTTTGTAAACATGAAAACAATATCTACTTGATCGCGTACTTCATTTGGGTAATAAATGGGAATCTGAACAACATGTTTGTCTTCACCATCTTCCACAATTAACCCTTTGGTACGAACGTTATTGATATGTTCTTTCCATTTATCAATTAAAATAACATCGTTTCCCGCTTGATGAAGCATGTAACCAAAACGGCTCCCTAATGCTCCAGATCCTGCAATAGCAATTTTCATTATCTTCACCTTCAATTATTCAATTTACTATGCATTTACCATTGTTTCTTTACGATAGCCTTGAAATTTCTGCGCTTCTTCTTCTCCACGTAATACACGTCTCGCACCTTTAGCAAGTGCTAACAATTCCGCTTCGCCTGGCACGAAATAGACAGGTGCAAGGAAGGAAGTTCTTTCTTTTACTAAATCAGTTATCATTTTAGAATGGGCGAGTCCTCCAGTTAAAATAATACCGTCGACTTCCCCATATAAAACTGTAGCTAATTCACCGATTGTTTTCGCGATTTGATATGCCATCGCTTCTAAAACAAGTCTCGCTTTTTCATCTCCATTATTTGCCCTTTCTTCCACAATCCGCGCATCATTCGTACCAAAATAGGAAACAAGTCCAGCACGTTTACGCACGAGGTCAGTCATTTCTTTTTGCGTATATTCGTAACACATTGGAATCACTTCCTTAATTGGAAGTCCCCCTGATCGTTCCGTAGAAAATAGGCCTTCATCATCAGAAATCAAATCAATCATTCTTCCATATTTATGAACACTGGCAGAGCTTCCCCCACCAATATGTGCGACAATTAAGTTACTCTCCTCATATGGCTTTTTTAATTCCTCTTCAGCTATTTGCATACATACCGCACGCATGTTTAATACGTGACCGATACTTTTACGTTCGATTTCAGCTACACCAGAAATACGTGCAATATCATCCATTTGATCGACTGTTACTGGATCATAAATATAAGCTTCACAATTTGTCGCACCAAATTTTTCAGCAATCCCTCTAGCTAAGCTTGCACCTAAGTTAGAAGCATGTTCCAAGACCGGATGATATGTTAAACAATCAATAATTGCATCGTCAACAACATATGCCCCGGCATTAACTGGCGGAAGTAAACCACCACGCCCTACAGCCGCATCTAAAGAACCTTTTGACATATGATTGCTTTCTAACCAATCGACAATATCTTTAAAACGAAAATCATATTGTTCCATTATGGAGTCATATTTCGCAATTTCATCATACGCATACGTAAATTCTTTTTTAAAAATTAACGTATCATTTTCAAAATAGCCTATTTTAGTTGATGTAGCGCCAGGGTTAATCGCAATCACACGATCCACCATTTAAAACTCTCCCTTCCCTACTTGTGCGTGACTAATTTGTAATGCTAATAAAAGAGAATATTTTTTCTCAGCAGCAGAAGAACTTCTGGATGTTAATACAATTGGCACTTGCGCCCCTAAGATGACACCTGCCATTGCTCCATTCGCGAGTAAAAGCATACTTTTTGATAACGTATTTCCAGCCACAACATCTGACGCAATTAAAACATCAGCATCTCCTTGAATTCTTCCGGCATATCCCTTTTCACGCGCAATAGATGAATTGATAGCCAAATCTAAAGAGATTGGACCTTCTACAATACATGTTTCATCATCTTCAAAACGTCTTGTAAGTTCTGCCGCATCTGTTGATGTTTGTAGTTTTGGTTGCACGACTTCTGTTGCAGATAGAACAGCAAATTTTGGTTTTTCATAACCAAGTGATTGCATTACCTCTAGGGCATTTTGGATAATTGCTTCCTTTTGATCAACGTGGGGCGTTAATAACATCCCACCGTCTGTAACTCCAAGTAATTTCGAATAAGCCGGTACGTCAATTAGAGCTAAATGAGAAAGAACCGCCTTTTTTCTAATTCCAGTTTCACGATTAACGACCTGTTTCAATAATGTGCCTGTTTGAAGATTTCCTTTCATAATGAAATCAACTTTATGTTCCCTTACTAATTCCACACCCTTAAAGGCGGCCGCTTCATCTGAAGCAACATCGATAATATGATAATGAGCATCTTGTATATCCATTTCTTTTATTAATTGTTCTAAAGCTGATTGATCATCGATAAGATATGGCATGACGATACCTTGATTTGCAAGTTCAAAAATACTTTCCAACGAATGTGCGCTAGCTGCTTTTACGACAGCTACCTTTTTAGGCGCCTCTATTTTTGCTATTTGATGTTCTAATGCTTGGAAATCTCGTAACATGCTGTAAAAGCCTCCTGTTATTCTACATTGAGTTTATAATCATCCGGTGAAATAATTTTCCATACTCTCGTAAATAAGTAGTTAAAAAATATACCTAGCCCGATTGGTGCAATTACAAATACAAAAATCGTAATGAGTATATTTACAAAGGACCATCCACCTGCTGCTAAGTTTAAGTGGTTAACTGGTCCTACAAGCCCACTAAATCCAAAGCCTGCACTCATTGGTGTTCCTTGTATTTTAAATATGGCAGCTAATACACCTAATACAGCCGCATTACAAATGATTGGTAACATAATTTTTGGCTTGGCAAATACGTTTGGCATCGACATTTTTGGAGAACCAATAAAATGAGCCAATGATGTACCGATAGAATTCACTCTCCAACCTGCTATTGCTAAACCAAATCCTGCAGCTACTACGCCTAAGTTTCCGGCACCTGATCCAATTCCAGCTAAAGAAACTGCTAAGGCAATTCCTACTGTTGTAATCGGCGTTGTAATAAGAATTGAGAAAAGAATTGCGATTAAAATACTCATTAAAATAGGTTGTAATGTAAGCAACTGCGAAACAAAATGACCGATAATTGTTGTAATATAGCCAACATAAGGTAATAGCGCATAACCTATACCACCGCCAACAACTAATAAGATTGGGGGGATTAAAATAATACTGTAGCTTTTTAGACGACTTCCTAGTAATAAAATAATTCCTGCTCCAATGGCTCCGGTAAATACCATGTTAATGACGTCACCCGTTCCCGCCATCGTAAGTGCATCGCCTGAAAAACTAACCGCTCCGCCACCTACTAAAACAGCTAGTCCAAGTGACCCCGACTGAATCGGTGTAAACTTAAACTGGTAACCAATCAATACACCCACAACAAGACCTAAAACGGAATTTGCCATTGACGTAACATCTAAAACAAATTGACCTTGTGGAAAAATCGGCAATAAAGCTTTAAATAATTCACCTAATAACGCACCAGGGATCAAAGCCAAAACTGTCCCAATTGCTATCCCATTTAATACATTCATCGAAAACTTTTTAGCTGTCATTTTTTCTGTTTCCATAAAAATTCTCCTCGTTAATTTTATAGTTATGACCCTACTTGCTCATAATTTCACAATAAAGCGGATCACACTTTTAAAAAACCTAACTAGATTAAATCGAAACTAAATAAATGAATAGAAGGGCTTTATCCAAATATATATATTGTCATATTCATTTGATAAAGCCCTATTTTTTAAGACAACTAGTTAAAACTTAAATGTGGATTGGCATCCCTAGTGCTAGTTCAGCTGCATCCATCACACTTTCACCTAATGAAGGATGGCTATGAATCGTTAATGTAACATCCTCAGCAGTTAAACCATTTTCAATTGCTAAACCGAGCTCTGCAATCATGTCACTTGCACCAACACCAGCCACTTGTGCTCCCAATAATGTGCCGTTTTCCTTTTCCGTAATGAGGCGAACAAATCCTTCTGTCTTGTTTAAGGATAGTGCTCTACCATTACCGGCAAGAGGAAATTTACTTTCTTTTACGTCATATCCTAATTCTTTTGCTTCTTTTTTCGTGTATCCAACTGTTGCTAATTCAGGTTCTGTAAAACAGACTGCCGGCATTGATAAATAATCTACCGCTGCACCCTTACTTCCACTTATCGCTTCCGCAGCAACTTTTGCTTCATAACTCGCCTTATGTGCAAGTGCTGCACCTGGAACAATATCACCAATTGCAAAGATGTTCTTTTTATTTGTACGGCCTTGCTCATCTACTTCGATAAGTCCCTTTTCATTTTTATTAATTCCAGCAATCTCTAAACCGAGATCATCTGTATTAGGTCTACGTCCAACAGCAACGAGTACGTAATCCGACTCAATTGTCGCTTCTTTATCTTTCACATGATACGTGATGGTCACTTTTTTCTCTGTTTGCTTCACTGATTTCGCCATTGCTTCCGTTATGATCGTAACGTTTTTAGATTTCAAATTACCTTCCACTAATTTCACCATATCTTTTTCAAACCCAGGCAAAATCTGTTTTGAACCTTCTAAAACTGTCACTTCCGTACCAAAATTAGCATACACACCAGCAAGCTCCATCCCGATATAACCACCACCGATGACTGTTAACTTTTTAGGAATTTCTTGTAAATTTAACGCACCAGTTGAATCAATCACACGCTTTTCAAATTTAAAACCTTTTAATTCAATAGGACGACTTCCTGTTGCAATAATTGCATGCTTAAAGTTATACGTCTGACCTGTATCATCATCAAACATGACACGTAATGTTTCGCCATCGATAAAATGTGCTTCTCCCTTTATAATCTCAACCTTATTTTTCTTAAGAAGCATTTCCACACCTTTTGTTAGTGTTGAAACAACTTGTTTATCTTTCCAATCTTGTGTTTCCTTAAAATTAACTGTTGTTTCTTTTGAATGAATACCTAATATTGTAGAATCTAAGGAATCTTGATATTGTTGGCTTGCATGAATTAAAGCTTTGGAAGGAATGCATCCTACATTCAAACATACGCCACCAATATGCTTTTTCTCGATAATGGTTACTTTCTGGCCGAGCTGTGCAGCTCTAATCGCTGCAACATACCCCCCCGGCCCAGAACCTACGACAACTGTTTCTAATTCTTCAGCAAAATCTCCTACTACCATGCGTGTTCATCACCCTTCTACAAAAAGTAATTCCGGATCAGCTAAATACTTTTTCAAGTCGTTGATTGCTCTTTGTGCTGTACCGCCATCAATAATACGATGGTCAAAGCCAAATGATAGTTTCAACATCGGTGCAACAATGATTTGTTTATTTTCATCAGGAATCACTTCATCTTCAATTCTGCCAACTCCAAGAATCGCAACTTCTGGCTGATTAATAATTGGCGTTGACCATACACCGCTAGTTGCAAGTGCACCAACATTTGTAATCGTCATTGAACTATTTTTCATATCTGCGCTTGTCAATGTTCCATTCATTGCTTTCTCCGTATTTACAGTAAGATCTTCTGCAATTTGGAATAAGCTCTTTCTATCTGTGTGATGGATAACTGGAACAAATAAGCCTTTATCTGTGTCCGTAGCAATTCCAACATTAATATAATTCTTGTAAACTATCTCATCATTTTTTTCGTCGATTGAAGCATTTAAATCAGGATATCGAGCTAAAATTGCTGTGAGTGCTTTAACAAAATAAGCAGTATACGTAAGTTTGATACCACGCTCTTTGGCGATTAGTTTGAAACGGTCACGATGTTCAACAAGTTTTGTTACATTGACTCGATCTAAAACCGTGACATGCGGAGACCGCGCTTTACTATTCACCATCGCATTAGCAATAGCTTTACGAGTTGGCGTCATTTTCACTCTACGTTCTTGTTCTGTTGTGACGACTTGTTCCGTCGTAACTGCTTGTGCTGGAGCAGTTTCTTTTTCAACTACTTTTTCTTCCGTAACTTGTTGTATCCCACCTGTAGCTAAGAAACGGTCAATATCTTCACGTGTGACACGATTATTTTTTCCTGTAGCTGGAACAATTCTAATATCTACATCTTTTTCACGTGCATATTTTCTTACAGCCGGAATTGCAATCATTCTAATATCAATATCTGAATCCGCGTGACTAACAGCTGGTTTTGATGTTGTTGTTTCTTTTTCAGGAAGCTCTCCAGTTGGATTCAAATGCTCAACATCTTCATGCTCGATTGCAACTGTATCCATGCCACGTTCTTTGACGACACTACTATCATCGGAAACTTCAATTTCAACAATAGCTTCCCCTACTTTAGGCACATCGCCTTCAGCAAATAATAGCTTTTTAACGACACCTGACACGGGGGAAGGAAGAGCAACTACTGCTTTGTCGCTCTGTATTTCCACTAATGTGTCATCTGCTTGCACCGTATCACCAGGCTTTACTTCCCAGCTCACGATTTCACTTTCGTGTATACCTTCACCACTATCCGGTAATATAAATGAATAAATCACTTGACATCCTCCTCTTCATTCTAAAATTCGTATACTTCTTTCACTTTTTTAACGATATCCTCTGAATTAGGTAACCAGTCTGCTTCCGCATCACCAAATGGAAATACAGAGTCTGGCGCTGTTACGCGGGAAATTGGTGCTTCTAAATACATAAATGCTCGTTCACCTATCTCAGACATAAGTTGTCCTGTTATCCCGGCTTGACGTTGCGCTTCTTGGGTTACAACAACTCGACCTGTTTTCTTAACTGATGCAAGAACAGTTTCCATATCAATTGGTGCGATTGTTCTCAAATCAACGACTTCAACTGAAATGTCACCTTCTAACTTTTTAGCTGCCTTAAGCGCTTCTGTCACCATGAGGCCGTAACCGATAACCGTTACATCAGCACCCTCACGAGCGATTGCTGCTTTATCCAATGGCACGCGATATGCTTCATTAGGTATATCTTGTTTAATAGAACGATAGAGTTTCAAATGCTCTAGGAAAATAACTGGATCATTACTTTCAATTGCTGAAATCAACAACCCTTTCGCATCATACGGATTACTTGGCACAACAATTCTTAACCCAGGAATTTGCGCTAAAAGCCCTTCTAAACTATCAGAGTGCAGTTCCGGTGTATGCACTCCACCACCGTAAGGAGCACGTATCGTAATAGGCATGCTTCTTGTACCAGCCATACGGTATCTCATCCGTGAAAATTGTGCGACTACTGGTGACATTGCTTCCAAAATAAATCCTAAAAATTGAATTTCTGGAACTGGTCTGAATCCCTCTGTTGCTAGACCGACAGACATTCCTAAAATTCCTGATTCAGCAAGTGGTGTGTCAAACACACGCTTATCGCCGTGTTTAGCTTGTAGACCATCCGTTACACGGAACACACCACCATTTGCTCCAATGTCTTGCCCATACAGTAAAACATTTTTATCGTTTGCTAATTTATAATCCAAAGCGTCATTAATCGCTTGTACAATTGTTTTTTCACTCATCTTTAGACATCTCCCTTTCTTCGTATTCAGCAATTTGTTCTTGAATATTTTGAGGAGAAACTTCATACATATTTCTCAAGAAATCAGATACCTTTTGTTTTTCAACTTGTGCTATCGCCGTAATTGCTTCCTTAATTTCTTGTTCACATGCTTCTACTACTTCATTTTCTTGTTCTTCCGTCCATAAGCCTTTGTTTTCCAAATACTTTCTCATTCGAACGATCGGGTCTTTTTTCTGCCATTCGCCTACTTCTTCTTCCAAACGATAACGAGTCGGATCATCAGACATCGTGTGTGGACCAAAACGATAAGTAAGTGCTTCGATAAGGACAGGTCCTTTGCCAGCCAATGCATGTTCACGTGCTTTAGAAACAGCTGCATACATAGCTAGTGGATCCATTCCATCAACTTGAATACCCGGGATACCAACTGCAACTGCCTTTTGCGCTAATGCCTCCGCATGTGTTTGGCGTTCTACAGGAACCGAAATACCGTATCCGTTATTTTGAATAACCGCAACATAAGGAACGTTATACACACCAGCAAAGTTAATTCCTTCATAAAAATCACCTTGTGAAGATGCGCCATCACCACTTAGAGATAAAACAATTGATTTTTCATTTTTTAATTTCTTACCAAAGGCAACTCCCATTGCATGTGTAATATGTCCACCAACAATAACTTGAGGTGCGTATGCATGAAGATCTTCCGGATACTCGTTACCTTTCATATGACCCTTGTACCATAGGAATGCTTTTTCTACTGGTAAACCATGCATAATGAGTGGTGCCAAATCACGATATGTTCCTGCAAAGAAATCATCTTTACTTAAAGCATATTGTGATGCCAATTGACTTGCTTCTTGTCCACCGCCTGGCGCATAGTTACCTAAAGCACCTTGGCGATTTAGTAAAGTTACTCTTTTATCATAAGTACGACCCCATACAAGCCGTTTCATTAATTCAATTAATTCCTCGTTACTCAATTCTGGTGCAAGCTCTGGGTTCACAATCTCCCCATTTGGTGCTAGAACTTGAAAATAAGGGAAAGCATTCTTATATCCTTTTACAAGTTCTTCAAAGTTAAAAGGACTTTTAGTTTTTTTAGCCATCCTATACATCCCTTTCCATTTTATATTTGTAAATCGTTTAAATAATAATTGGTATTAGCGGCCATTATCGTGATATATGTGAACCGCTTACAACTAAACTGTAACACGCTTTTATTCACTTGGATAATTGATAATTTTTATAGGTCCATAGAAAAAATTAAAACGCTTACACACATGGCTTTACACCACTTTACAAATGGATGTGTGACAGGAATGTGAATGCTTTCCAGCATGAATAGGGGGTTCCTTTGTGGAGAAATTAACATTTTAAGCATAAAAAAAACACAATGAGCAGATCCATTCTACTCATCGTGTTTAAAAAGGGGGCAGTCTCCATTTCCGCTCCCCTTTCAATCATGGGGCAAGTTCAAAAGGGGCTTCCCCCAAACTTATTCATCACTTATTGAACGACCGTTTCCATAAAAGAAGATATTCCTTCTTCTCATTTATTTCCCGGTCAATAGCTGATATACCAATACCAATCTTTTTTGATGTTAGTAATAGCCGAAGAAGTGGTTACTGTTTGTCATCTGTTGATTTCTGTCTTGAATTCCTTAGGTTCATGAGGTGGAAGTAACACCTTCATACGGTTGCAGGCTTGTATAGCTAACAGTGTTAGATGCTTCTACACATGTTTCACCTAGCAAAGCTAAGGCATGAAATACGAAAATTCTCCCTTTCTTCTCCTTTTTTGGGCTGGGGACGGCTCGATGAAACATGAGAACCGTCCCCATGTTTCGTCATTTAGCCCATGTAAACACTATCGCATGTATTTGCCTGTGGTTCATAAAAGCAATGTTGTTTAAATTGACCCGCAAACGGTTGATTGTACCATGTAGGTGGGCATGGAGCATATGGATTAAAATACCAAAGCGCGTAACTGGATGGTTGTTGTCTCCATGAATCCAACGCCCTTTTAGCTAATCTCCTCTCTACATCCCTTGCCCTATTATAAAATACATTCCCTTTTTGCACTGCCTCAAAAGAGTAATTCCCCCCTTGAATTTGAAAGATCACATCCGATATGGATCGTAAATCTTTAAAATCAGCACAATTAGCAACTAATCGGTTTACAATGACATTCCCAACCATCAGCATACCTAGCTGACCTTCCCCCTCAGCCTCGGCACGCATCATTCTCGCCACTAAATCTACATCACTGTCCGTATATGCTACTCTTGCCATTTTTATCACCTCTTAATGATTATATGAAAAATAATTTTTAAGATGATAACGAAGTGGGGAATTATGTATCGTTTTATATGAGCCATCAAAATAAGTTATCCAAAGAAATAATCATAAAACTTTATTCTCTATATAAATAAATTCGAAGTACCTATTTAATCGGCGATGATAAAGAAAATCCTAGGATAAAAAAACAGACAGAGTTATCACATATCTGTCTGTTTCTAATATTAAAATGAATAAGATTCTCCGTCATCTGGTACTGACACATTTGACGAGATTCCTTTTTTGTTAATAAATCTTTTTAATTCTTCTCTAGATAGTCCCCAATGGTTTACTGCTTCCATATGAACAGCAATAATTTTTGCATCCGGGGCAGCTTTGTAGACTTTATATACATCATCTTCATTCATAACGAGTGAACCACCTTCATTGAAATGGTTATCTCCGGCATTGACAACAATTACTTCCGGATTATGAGTATCAATTACTTCTTGGACGGCATCATACCATACAGTATCACCCGCTACATATAATGTTTTCTCACTATCATGTTTGAAGACAACCCCACACACTAAACCAGCAAGCTTTAGAATTTCTCCTCTCCCATGCTCACCTTTTGTTTTCACTAATTGAATACCTTCAAAAACCGTATCCTCTTGTAAAATCTCTACATTTTGGAAACCGGCATTGCGAATTTCTGTGGCATCTGCTTCATTTTGAGAGAATAACTTGATATTCTTTGGTAATACTTCTTTTGCAACTTCATCCCAATGATCATAATGAAGATGCGTTACAATGACTGCATCAATATCTTTCATAATATTATCAATGGAAGTTGGCAAATCAACTAACGGATTATATTGATCGTCTCTTGGTGCATTTGGGAAAGGTGGATAAGTACCTTTTTCCGCAAGCATTGGATCAATTAAAAACTTTTTACCTGCATATTTTACAACGATTGTTGCATTACGAATTTGATCTATATTCATATATAATGAACTCCTTTTTTGTATTTTTCTTTGAACAATGTATAGTTTATACTAAGGACTGTTGTAATTACATGGCTTAAATAAGGTATTTGAGTACTTTTGCTTTATAAATGAAGGAGTTAGACAAATGTTAGATCAAACTGATATGCAAATTTTAGATGAGTTCGCCAAGAATGGGCGAATTACAATGAAAGAACTAGGAGAAAAAGTTCATTTATCAGGGCCAGCCACTTCAGCTAGAGTGGAAAAACTAGAGGAAAGTGGAATTATTGAAGGTTATACCATTCATATTAACCGAGTTAAATTAGGTTGTACGATACTTGCCTTTATTACGATTATTACAGAAAGCATTTCTCATCAACCCTATCTGTCATTCATAAAAACACAAGGGAAATACCTCATAAATAACTATAAAATTAGTGGAGATGGTTGTTACATTCTCGAATGCAAATTCCCCTCTACTGATTTGATGAATCTATTTTTGGAGGAGTTAAATAAATACGCTAACTATAAATTATCGATTGTAATTGATAAATAGCATTGCTTTAAAAACCCATTTAACGGAATAAGTAGGAGATTTAAATGGTGACGTTAAAATAAAAAAATAAGAAGAATTAGATTTACATTCATATAGAAAAGTTAAAGTATATTTTATGATAAAGGAGCAGCATATGGAAAATAATATTTTTAATCAAGTAGCAAAGAGATATGATTCAGAGAAACAAATTGAATTAGCCAAAATTATTGTTGATGAAGTAAGAGCCGCATTACAAAATAGCAAATCAAAGACTTTAATCGACTATGGGAGTGGTACTGGTCTAGTTGGATTAGACGTAGCAAGCCAAGTTAGTTCTGTTTTATTAGTCGATTCGTCAAAAGAAATGCTGGACATTGCCAAAGAAAAGATTTCCCGAAAAGGTATTGCTAATTCAAAAGTGCTTCTTTCAGACTTTACTGAAGCCCCTCCCGAGCTTAAAGCAGACATAGTACTGATGTCCTTAGTGCTTCTTCATATTCCAGATACTAAAAAGATTTTGCAAGTATTATTCCGTATTTTAAATGATGGTGGCAAGTTAATTATTGTTGATTTTGATAAAAACGATCAGGTAAGTCATTCAAAAGTTCTTAATGGTTTTACACACGAAAGTCTTAAAAAAACATTATCCGAAGCTGGGTTCAAATCCACAAAAATAAAAACATTTTATCGTGGGAAGCAAATTTTTATGAATTAGTATGCTTCCATGTTTATAGCTAGCAGCATGAAATCAGTTCTTTAACAATCCTTTGCTTATAAATATAATATTCATTTATCACGCTACCTTAGCAATAAAAGTGAAAATAAGCTTAATGAATAACGATATTTATCGAACGAGCTATTTCTAATTAAATGACCTTAGGAGGCTAATTATGCAATATGAGGCTACAACCCCAAAAGAGTATTTCGCATTACTAGATGATGATTGGAGAAAAGAAAAGCTGCTAATTGTCAGGGGATTTATTATGGAATATGCACCTGAACTTGAAGAAGGCATCCAATACAAAATGCTTTGCTATAGAAGTGGTTCCACTAATGTATTTAGTTTGAATGCACAAAAGTCTTATGTAAGTCTTTACGTAGGTGATATTGAAAAGATTAAAAATGCCCAGGAATTACTTACTGGATTCAATTACGGCAAAGGATGTATACGTATTAAAAAATCAGTTGATTTACATCATAGCAAACTTGAGGATTTTATAAAAAATGCTATTGATACTTGGAAATCCGGTGGGGACATATCTTGTTAGAAGTCATGATAGTGCTTATTCAATCTTACTTTAACTTACCGAAATACCAAATAAGCTGACAAAAGCTATGTGACTCAATTATGTATCACATAGCTTTTGCAAGAACATTCAATACTAAGAAAACTAGAATTCAATAGCTATAGATGTCACAGCTTGAGTAATCAATGGGACACCCACAGCAAATAAACAATATGGAGAGGATCTTAAATTTGGTTTTATAGGAATTGCCCCATTTAATAATAGTCTAAGTTTCAGGACCATCAACAGAAATTTAGTTCGAAGCATTCTCCCAGTCTGAATCCGGGTTATGTAATGTTTGAATTTCCTTTAGTAGATTTCCAATACTTTTGTGTTGGATAGGAGTTAAATTATCAACAAAATATTTATTGCCTAGCGTAAATTCGATAGCCTTCAATTTCTCAATCAAATCATAGTAAACATAAGTATGGCTTTCTTCATCATATCCCGCTGTTAGCCTATATTGATAAACAATATTATTTATTCTATTTCGTTCCGATTTCCTCTCATAAGTAACTTCAGTTAAGCAAGATTTCTCTTGTTTCTTAGGTATACGAGCAAATGCGTCCATTTTTGTAACACGCTTTAATTCCTTCACATCTGCGCCATTGATTTCCTTTTTTAAATACTTTTCTTTAAAAAACTCCTTCTTCTCCTTCGTAATTTTTAATTCATGAAGATCTGTCATAACATGATGACCTACGTTTGCCTTTTTCTGATCCTCTTTCCATTTCGGATCAACATCTAGCCCTCGAATATATTTTTTAATCGTTGGCACGGTCACATTGCATTCACTAGCAATTCGCTTCACTGTATAACCTTTATCTAGTAAGTATTCGATCATATCCTCTACATCAGAAGGTGTGCGCTTTTTTGTATGGAATTCTTCACGTAACCGCTTAATAATTCTCTCTTCCGTTGAAGAATGTTCCTCAATTTGGCAGAGTGCCTCTTGTATCCCCAGATGCTGCAACGCACGAAAACGCCGATGACCATCTACTAAAATATATTTATCATCACACTTTTGTTCTACCATAAGCGCGTTAGTTAAACCATTTCGTTTTATATCCAATTCCAAACCAAGGTCCTCATCATTACTGCGAAATTCATCTTCCAACTCAATTTGGGATAATTTAACTATCTTCAGCCTATACACAGATGAATCACCCATTCCTTTTAGTAAATGGATATTCAGGTGTGTGATTGTCCTATTACAGGAGATAAGTTTATATTTTAATTAGCCCTAATTATTAACGGCAGTCACTTTTATCATTTCTGCTATCTTTTGTACCGGTATCTGACAAACAACAACTTACCAAGAAATGCCACCCTACTTTTTTAGACCATAATACTCATTTTAAACCTATTGTTAATGGCAAACTAAAAAATACGTTTAAATTCTATTTTATTCGTAGTATACTATAGTCATGGCAATTAGAAAAGACACTTTTAATAGAATAGCTGGGGGAAACAATGAATAAAATAATAACATATGGTACGTTTGACTTGCTACACACAGGCCATATAAACTTATTACGTCGTGCAAGAGAACTTGGAGATTATTTAATCGTTGCGATTTCTACAGATGAATTCAATGCAATCAAGGAGAAAAAAGCTTACTATACTTTTGAACAGCGTAAATTAATATTAGAAGCTATACGTTATGTCGATGAAGTAATCCCTGAACATAACTGGGACCAAAAGATCACAGATGTACAAAAACACGATGTCGATACTTTTGTTATTGGTGATGATTGGAAAGGGAAATTTGACTTTCTTAATGATTACTGCAATGTAGTCTACTTACCTAGAACTATTGGAATTTCAACTACTAAAATCAAGAAAGATTTAAATATGGTAGGAGGAGAACGGTTATAATGAACCGCTCTCTTTTTTTATACATACTCAAGCTATTGGTAAACCCGCAAAAAGAAAAACTTTTAAAGGATTGAATATGTTAAAACCAATTAATGTTATTCCCGTATCTACACTATCTTTTCTATCCGAGACATTAGATCACTTTTCAGCTTATCTAGTGATTGCTTGCTCGCTTCCATAGACAACTCTTTTACCCCAAAGTAAAACTTAATTTTCGGCTCTGTACCTGAGGGGCGCAAACAAACTACATAGCGCCCTTCATTCATTAGATTTTAATATATAATGATATTATATTCACCTCCAACTTATTTGGAAAAGGACGCTTTCAAATCATTTATCGTAACTTTTTCAATTACCCCATCTTTCCTTAAATGAATAATATAGTTATATTTCTCACCATGATAAAAAAGTAAATATTTCATTTCTAATTGTGGCTCACCAAATAATTCAATGATCTCATCTTTAGAGGAGGTATTAACTGTATTCGTGAAACCTGTTACAACATCATCAAAAATTTGATATTCCAAACCCCAAACAGGTGAATTCACCGATTGTTCCCCTTTTCCAATAATCTCAAGACGTTCATCTATTGGAATAGATAACTTCTCACCTAGAATAGAAATTTTATCAACATCCGCTACTTCTTCAGATACAGTAGACAGTAGCTTAGAACTTATCCAGCCACCTTCAGATCCTAAATCTTTCCTTTCGATATGAAGCCATTCCATATCGTTCACTTCGTCTATCCTTGTTTCCATAATCTCATATACTCCACCAAAACCAGCAACAGCGACTGCTTCACTTTCTGTACTCGGACCAGAACGTATATAAGCTCTCTCCACGTTAATATACCGATAATCCGGGGCAAGCTCTTCCATTATCTCATCTTCGCCTTTTTCAGTTTCAATTAATTGCCCCTTTGTTTCACTAACTTCTGCACTATCTTCATCATCACTTTGCAAGTTTGCAACTGGTTTTGATTGCTGATTAAAAAACATATCTTTTAAAATATATTCATAACTAAATAAAGCACCAATGATTATGATGAAGCTACATATAAAATAAACCATTGCTTTTTTCCATTTGGTTTTATTACGCTTTTTCTTTACCCTATACTTATATTCAGCAGGTACAGCTTCTTCCACAGTTGGTTGCGAAATTAGCCTACTTCGCTTATCTACAATCATCTCTTGAAACTTCTTCTTTTCTTCTTTTGGCATTGCCTTGTATTCTTTTAAGAAAGCCTCATATTCAGGGACTACTTCTTTAATAGTTCCATATGCTTTAATCATTCCAGCCTCAAGCCAAAGTGCTTTCTCACAAAACTTTTTGACTTGTCCGATGGAGTGACTAATAAAGAAAATCGTTTTTCCACGTTCTTTAAATTCGTTCATCTTATCTAAGCATTTATTGGTAAATGTTTGGTCACCGACTGATAGAGCCTCATCGATAACAAGAATATCTGGATCAATATTAACAGATATAGCAAAACCTAAACGTGATTTCATACCACTCGAATAGTTTTTAACTGGTTGATCAATAAACTTCCCGATATCTGCAAATTCAATAATGCTAGGCATTAATGCAATTGTTTCCTTTTTACTGAATCCGAGCATTAAACATTTTAATTCAATGTTTTCTCTACCAGTAAGTTGACTATCTAAACCAGCATTGATTGCGATAAGCGATGCTTCCCCATTTATTTCTATTTTCCCTGATGTCTCTGGTGCTATTCCAGATATTAAGTTAGAAATAGTAGACTTACCGGCACCATTAACCCCAATAATACCAATTACATCACCTTTATCAGCGGTAAATGTAATATTTTGTAAAGCATAAAAATCCTCTCCAACCTTATCCGAAAAGAGTAGACCCTTTAATTTTTCTTTAGGATTATCATACATCTTGTATTTCTTTGTAACGTTTTTAAAAGATACTGAATGTGTCATAGTAGTCTCCATCTTAATAGTAATTCAATACTAATACTAGTTAATATCTCGATTAATACTATAATATCTATTATAAATATATCAGAAATAAATCAAAGTGATAAGTATGTAATTTTATTATAATTGAACAGCCAGTAACTCGGGCTTTTAAGTTCCCATGTAAATTATACACGTTTATTAATCCTAAATATAAAAGGCCATCACAACCTCACTTGTAATGAGGTATACATGAATGACCTTTTATAAAGAATTCTCCTTGTACTCCTATTTAGCTGATGATAAATGCCATTTCCATGTACCATAAATAATAGTTTGTAAATCTCTAGTGGCTTTTCGACTCCGATATCTTAGTCACACCTCTGTACAAATTCTATTCTAATAAGTTTATATTTTATGATTGCAATATGTTTCCTGAGAATCATAGCAAAATTTTTATGGTACGAATGCTTAACATATAATCTAAATTCTTTAATTAAGACATATTTTGTAACTTCATGATTTTAATATAAATCACATTCAAAAACCAGATATAGATAGCATAAACACCAAGCACACTATATATAGCAGGAAACGTAAATTGATATTTATTTACATATTGCTTTTTATCATACTGGCAAAGTATATTAAGTTTACACTTGTATACACTTAATTATTTATATGAAACAGCTAATAAGTCCTTGGACAGACTTTCCTTTGACTAGATATTGTTACAGAAGTAAATGCCTGTCTGCCTGATATTTCCGTACAGGACATGATCCCTGACATTAATTAATATATGTTTACAAACCGTAAATGAATGCATATTAAGTTATAAACTTATAACATCGTCAAATATCAAACTTTCCCAATCAGTCAAACGATTTCTATTACCCTATTTTATTCTCTATCAAAACTTTCAACTTACTATTTTCATCCAGGGTATCATTCAAAATAATCCCCAGTAATTTCCTTGTAAAGTCCTGATAAAATTCCGTATTATAATGGACATATAACAACCCCCAAATATGATCCTCTACGGCATAATACTTGCTCATGTCATATTCCAATGTTTTAACGTTGTAATTATTTATAAGATGTTTATCCAATACATCCCACCATTTATTATAAACGTCAACATTTAAATAATTTATCTTCTTACTTTCACTCAGTGACTTCAATTGTCCATCATTCTTATCAAGGTAAACATCTATAAATCTAGCTTTATTGACTATTACTTTGCAGTTTGGTAATTCCTTCTCCAAGAATGAGAATAAAGTCTTTACCCCTTCCTTCCATAATGGGTAAAAACGCTCTTGGTTTCTTCCGAAAATCTGAAAGGCATCTCGCTTCTCTAGCCTTCCGTAGAGACTGGTCCTTTGCCACAGCCATTTTTTATTAGTTATATAACTTCCCCCAATTTCCTGTATACCATAATATAAATCTCCATAAAAATCGATTATTAAATAATTCGGCTGATTTTTTCTCATTTCCTTGAAAAAGCTTTTATCAAGTTCAGTTCGAAAATGTTTTGTATCAAAGGGGCTTAGATTATCTATCAATTTATTGTCAAAGGAAATTGGCTTTGCCGCTAGTGATATCATTGACATTTGATTTTGATGAAGAACGCATGAATAATAATTTTTGTAGTCGGATATAATTTTCGAATGAAAACTGTCCCTAGAAACACAACTTCCCAACACTGCGATTTTTATCAATATTGCAACCTCATTTCATGGAATAAATATTTATAACTTAACTCGTATGCTGAAAGAGGCAGATGGTCCATATACAATTAGAAGAACCTGCAATCCGTTATTATAATTGACTTATAATTAATCTCTGTACTTCTCTAATATTTCGCTTCATAGTATCCTTAAATATCTAGTTAATTATTCTAATGATAGCTTCACAAAGTCATACAATAATCCTAATAAAAGTCTAAGCAATTTACTGATTTCTATTCTATATTGAATTACGCAATCAAATTATTGCATTTGCTATACGTCTTAAAGTACTATAACTTTTATTAATAAATTTTAGAGATATATTTTTTTTATCAGTTAGATATAAATTACAAAAGACCTTTTTATCAAGTTGTAATTTATTAGTAGAAATTTCTTTAACCATACTGTTAGCTAATCTATATGTTTGATTATTGATTTCCAAATAAAAGTCAAACGTACTAGTGGAATAATCATAAAAAAAGCTATAAGGTAAATGCCAACAATTATTTTCCCTAACAAATTCAATCCTACGCTCTGTATTCCTTTCAACTAAAAAAATAGACATATTTAAGTCTGCGTTATTAGGAAGAACAGTTAACTTAATGCTATCACCTGTCAAATGAATAGTTGATCCTTTTAGGTTAATTGAGGAATATGACAAATTATCATTTTGAGTAAAAAACAGATTTTCATTAGTACACTTAAATGACTTAAGAGTGTTCTTGTTTATACGAAATTTGTCAACTCTATTTTCTAAATATATACATACATATACATCATAAATCAGCATTTCATTAAAAATATTTAAATCCACTTCTCCACTATAAACGTGTTCACCTTTATTCATTAAATTAAATTCTAAATTTTCTTCTTCCCCCATAAAAGTGCGTGATTGAAAAAGTAAAGTAACTTTCTTGTGTTTAACAACACTGGGAATAAAAAGACCCTCAAAACCCACCTTGTTATTATCAGCCCAAACATTTTCAAAAATGATTAGGTTTTTATTTAAATCCCGAATTTTAAATAACTCATCAGGAATGTAGACCTGATTAGAACGATAATATTGAGTGTTCCAGACATAATCCCCATTTTCCTTAATTATTTTTCCCTTTAAGGGGTTTAACAATAATTCAATTAAACTTTTTTTGTCATTGTTAAGAATAAAATAAATATATAAGTTTTTAGTAATTCCCAACTCATTATTATAAATATCTTCTATTTGCAACAAAACTTCCTTTGTCTCATTAAAATAAAACTTTCTAAAATTTCGGTTACCGATTACTTGATCTATTGAAAAAAACAATCTATCAATAATTCGCTTTAAAAACTCCTGCTTAAGACGGTATCTATTTGAAAGTTTAATATTGTCAAAAAAGAAAATCTGGTATTTTATCGATTCAAGCCTATCAGCATAATTGCTTAATGAATTTTGTAATTGAGTAATAGATTTATGTTGAGCCTCTTTTCCCCGTTTTCTCCAATAATAAACAACATCATCTAATATTGATATTTTTCGTGCATATATATATGCCCTATGCACCATAGGTCTATCAGCATACAACATCCCATCTGGCATAAAACATTCATTTTCCACTAAAAATTTGCGATTGAAAATTTTGTTCCAGTAAAATGAATCATAAAATAAATCATAAAACTCACTAATATTATTTATAACCTTCTTATTCTGCCACACTCTTTGTTCAAACTTATATAAAATTTCCTTTGTCACACCGTCAATTAATATCAATGGTTTACCTATTGTAACATCAGCATTTTCCTTTTCCGCCTCATTATACAATGTTTCATAGGCATCTAGTGGTAGAATGTCGTCTGAGTCTATAATAGCTACATACTTTCCTGATGCCATTCTTAATCCACGGTTACCAGCAGTTGCACCACCCGTATTCTCTTGAAAGACCGTTTTAATATTTTTAAATTTTTCTTCATATTCCTTAAGAATCTCTCTAGAATTATCAGTACTTTCATCGTCAATTGCTATTATCTCAATACTATCCAATGTTTGGTTTACTAAGGAATCTAAGCATTCCCTTAGATAATCTTCAGTATTATAAACTAATACTACAACAGAAAGCTTATATTCATCACACATTTTTATAACAGTCCCCCTCATAAATTATAATCTCAACTATCTTCCTAACTGTTTCTACCGATAAATCAGTATATAAAGGTAGTGCCAAAATACCATTACTTATGTGCTTTGAAATTGGAGTTTTAGATGAGAGGTTTTTATCAAAAGTGAACTCATTAGTTAATGGATAGAAGTATTTCCTTGACATTACATTGTACTTTTTTAAAACCCCAAAGAAATGATCCCTTAATTCTATTGAGGAAAACCTAATTGGGAAATACGAGCCATTATACTTAACATCTTCATACGTTTCCATTAACTGTATGAAGCTTACATCTTTTAAACCATTTTCATACTCCTTATATAGCGTCCTCCTTTTTTCCAAATCACTATTAACTGTTTTCAGGTTACATAATCCCATAGCTGCTTGAAATTCATTCATCTTTGCATTTGTGCCTTGAAATATTACTTCCCCATCACCCGAGAGTCCAAAATTCTTTAAGGAACCTAATTTATTAACTAATTCTCTGTTACGAAAAGCAAGAATTCCACCTTCAATTGAATTGAATACCTTCGTGGCATGTAAGCTAAACATAGAAACATCACCAAATTCAGCTATACCCTTACCATCAATTTCAACTCCAAAAGCATGAGCTGCATCATAAATCACCTTTAGTTTATGCTTCTTAGCAATAGCGTCTATTGCATAGACATCACAAGGATTTCCAAATACATGGACAGCTAAAATTGCACTAGTATTAGGTGTGATGAGTTCCTCTATTTTTGTCACATCAATAGTATAATTATTGGGATCAATATCACAAAATATTGGCTTTAGATTACAATTCTCAATTGCTAAAGTCGAACTTGCAAAGGTAAATGGCGTTGTAATAATTTCACCTTTCAAATCCAGACTCTTAATTGCAAGTTCTAACGCTTGATGGCCATTAACTAGTAACTCTATATTTTCAACACGAAGGAAAGCTTTTAGGTCTTCTCTGAATTCTTCATGAAGTGGACCATTATTAGTTAGGTACTTATTTTTCCAAATCTCCCTTAAATAATTTACATACATATCCATTGGAGGCATTTTGGGCTGTGTTACAAATATTGGCTCTTCAAATCTTTTTAGTCCCTTCATTTTTTATAATCTCCAATCAATTAATGATTCCACTGCATCAACGTCAAACACAGGAATGTTCATGTTTTCACTAATAGCTTTTCTTTCCTGATAAGAATCGTCAATAAAAATAGCATTATTGCCTGCATCTATTTTCTTATACTTTTCTTCATTTTTATCTAAGTGAATAATATTATCAAAGATATTTTTGTCTATTTTAAGTTTATAAAGTGTGTCTGCGATGTCCCTTGCATGTTTTGTAATTAATATAATTTTCTTCTCTTTATTTAAACATTGATAAAGAAAAGCTATAATCTTTGGATTTACATGCTTACCTAAAGTTATTGTATCGTCAAAATCGATATAGACAGTATCATAAGAAATATTTTCAAATGAAAAGCGATTTATAAGCGCTCTATCTACTTCGACATTAAATTCATTTTCAATGATTTCTACATCATAACCCATGAAGTCAAATAAAGTAATCAGCGGGAAATTAATACCACGGTTTCTATGAGTAGCCATAGAGCCTGCTATTCTTGGTGCTATTTCTAATAGTTTTAAATTGCCCATTTTATCCCTTTTTACTTGAAAGAACCATGCACCCCTGAACTCAAATACTTCATTTAAGCGTTTAGCGATAAAACTTATCTGTTCTTGTATTTTTATATTGTTGGTATTTACACTAATTCCGTTTTTTATTCTATTCCTTTTTCGTGGGCCAATAAATAATAGTTCCCTTTTTCTATTGGTAAAGCAGTCTATGGTAAATTCTTCTCCTGGGAGGTATTCACATATAAGCATCTTTTGTTTAGCATTCCCAATTTTCATTTTTAATTCAGAGATATCTTCAGCCATCGCTATCCCCATAGACCCTTGACCAACATCTGGTTTTAAAAATACGGGGAATTCAGCACTTTCTATTGCATCTGAAGAATAGATTTTAGGTGTGAAGCATTCACCCTGTAACTTTTGATATGTTTTATATTTTGACCTAGCCATAACACATGTTTCTGGTGAAGAAGTAATAACTTTAGCTTTTAATACTCCGGGTTTCAATTCCCCTAATTTCAATACAACACTATCATGGGCGGGAAAGATATAATCGATATTATACTTTTTTATAATATTATTTATATAGGGGATAAAGGAATCATCATCAACAAATGGTAAATTACTAATATAGTTTTTATACACGTATTTCCCATGATCCTTCACACTAGATGCCCCAAACAGTTTAATATCTTTCGCGTATTTCAATGCGTTGTGGATTTCTAACCCAATTTCTGATCCACACGGGAAAACTAGAACATTATGCATAGTATAATTTCCTCCTTAATTATTAAAAACATGCGCTATTACTTCTTCCGTACTATTTCCATTACCCCAATCACAATAGGTTTTGTAAAACTCATTATACTTGGATTGAAATTTAATACTTACACCATCAACATTTTCAATGGTATCCATTAATTCTTCATGGGTTGTAACTAATGGCCCGGGTAAATCCTTTTTAATATCAAGATAGAAACCTCTTAGTTCACTTTCATATTTCAAATAATCATATCCAAAAAAGATAATAGGTCTCTTAAGATGAGCGTAATCAAAAAATACGGAAGAATAGTCAGTAATCAAAATGTCAGAAACACAATAGAGTTCTTGAATATCGCTGTAATTAGACATATTGATAATACAATTTTGGTATTCCTCTTTTATTGTAAGTTGACTTGCAATTAGATGGTGTAGTTTTATTAATAATACATATTCATCTTTAAACTTATTATAAAAATCATCTAAATGTATTTTCAGATTAAAAGCATTTGCAGTTACATAACTATGCTCATCATCACGCCAAGTTGGAGCATATAATATTATCTTTTTACTTTTATCTATATTAAATTTATCTTTCAATTCATCCTTATCATCATTGTAAAGTATATCGTTAATAGGATAACCTACCTCAATCATCTTTTTATTATATTTAAAAGCCCTTTTAAATATATCACTTGAATACTTATTAGCAGAAAGTAAGTAGTCCCAATTTCTCGATTCCAAATAGAAGTTTTCTCTGCCCATTACTTCTGGACCATCAATTGTTATATCAAACCCTAACTTTTTAAGCGGTGTTCCATGCCATGTTTGTAGATAAATCGTTTTATCCATTTTTTGATGTACAGGGAATAACACATTATTAACCCAATAATGTGATTGTGCTAAATAATAGAAGTATTCCTCCGATTCTCTTTGAACAATTATAGGATTCCCAGGAATTTCGGTAGCTAATTGTTTAGAATTACAAGACCAAACATAAGTGAATTTTTTATATTTTGGATGATTCAATAAGAATTCGTATATATATTTAGGGTTCCCTGCATATGCATTCCCCAGGAAACTCTCAAAGAATACCATGTTTTCGTTAAATTGGCCATCCTTAATAGTATCCTGATAGACCTTTCTACCTTTAGCAATTCTATACGTTCGACTAAATTGTTCTTTGGTCGTATACCATAGTGCCAATGAATTCTTTCCAGCCGTCAAATAAACAACAAATAAATAATCATCTTTATCTCTATTTTCAAAAAGATATCTATCTGCATCGTTTTGAATTTTAAATAAATCTGAAACAGTTAGTAAATCGGTAAATATTTTATTCCCCTTTTTATCACGAACCTGAATACTAATGTCCCAACGAGCATTATTAAATTTATTTATTATTTTTTCCAAAAAAATTATACTTTCAAACGAGTATTGAACATCTGTCTCCTTGTCAATAGGAAGATTGTACCCGACAGCACTACCATTATCTCTTCTTGAAAAAACCAATTCTATCTTTGAGATTTCTATAGGGGTTTTTAGCAACACCTTACCTTGAACAAAGATGTTCTTCCCAATACTTTTGATATCTTTTAAATAATAATTCAAAGGTTGATTTTGATATTCCACGTTTAAATTACCTTTAGCAGTTTTGTACATTCTTAATGTGTAGTCATTATTCTTCATTTCAAAGTTTTGTAAATCCCCTTGGATTTTAATTCTTTTATAGAACGTCTTACCAAATAGATTAAAATTAAGGAGTATATTAAAGGCACCCTTTGCTTTTAATAGATATAAATCCTCTACACTAAGGACAACTTTATTATCTTTAATTGGCAAGCGTATTTGACGTCCACTCTCGACATTTCTCAAGACTATATAATAGGTAGCCACTATCTTATTTAATGTAGGTATTCTAGAATTAATAACAATTTGATCGTCAATATTTTCTATGCTTTTTACCTTAACTTTTGATAACTTATTTAATATTACGTTCTTCAACTTACCCATTCCCTCTTCTCATTAATGTTGCATATATTCACCAGTTTCAATTTTACGTTGCCACTCTTGATTTTCCAATATCCATTTAATTGTTCTGACAATTCCTTCTTCAAATCTTGTCTTGGGACTCCAATCTAAATCATTTTTTATTTTCGATGGATCTATCGCATAACGATGATCATGCCCTTTTCTATCCGCTGTAAATGAAATCAAATCCTCTGTGACATTACTATCGTGATTTTTATTAATGTAATTAATTACAATTTTTACTATTTCTATATTTTCCTTTTCATTATGCCCGCCTATATTGTAAATCTCCCCAATTTCGCCTTTTTTTAATACACATTCTATTGCCTCACAATGATCATCGACATATAACCAATCCCGAATGTTTTTACCATTTCCGTATACTGGTATTTTTTCCTTCCTAAGACATTTATTCACAATTATTGGGATTAATTTTTCTGGAAATTGATTTGGACCATAGTTATTTGAACATCTTGTAATATTCATTGGAAAGTCATAAGTTTCACAGTAAGCTTTGACTAAGAGATCAGCTGCTGCCTTACTTGATGAGTATGGACTGTTCGGATCCAATGGAGTCTTTTCAGTGAAAAATCCATCCTTTCCCAGTGAACCATATACTTCATCAGTGGATATCTGTATATACTTTACTCCATCTTTATACTTATTATTTTCAAAATCAATAACCCAAGACTTCCTTGCATTTTCTATTAAATTGAAAGTACCTTTTATATTAGTTTCAATAAATTCTTCAGGAGAAATTATACTTCTATCAACATGTGATTCTGCCGCGAAATTAATAACATAATCAATGTTATAATTTTTAAATACCTTCTCAATCGCCTCTTTATCATTAATTGAAGTCTTCATAAACTTATAATTTGTTAATTGATCAACACCTTCTAAATTATAAATATTTCCTGCATATGTTAAAGAATCGATATTTATAATTTGAATATCTTTCCCATACTTAGTTGCTAAAAATTTTATAAAATTAGAGCCAATAAACCCAGCGCCACCTGTAACCAAATAAGTTTTCATTAATTCATCACCTTTTCCTGTTTTACTAATTTTAATAAATAATTACCATAGGTATTTTTAGACAAAGGCTTTGCAAGCTCCAGTAATTTAACTCTATCGATATACCCTTTTCTAAATGCAATTTCTTCAAGACATGCTATATACAAACCTGTTCTATTTTGTATAACTTCAACATATTTAGATGCTTCCATTAGATTGTGATAAGATCCTGTATCAAGCCAAGCCACTCCCCTTCCAAAGAGTTTAACCTGAAGCCTATCTTCCTCAATATACATATTATTGATCTCGGTTATTTCAAGCTCTCCTCTTGCAGACGGCTTCACTTTTTTTGCTTTCTCGACCACTGAGTTATCATAAAAGTATAAACCTGGGACAGCATAGTTAGACTTTGGATGGTCAGGCTTTTCTTCAATTCCAATTACTTTCCCATCATCATTAAATTCAACCACCCCATAATCCTCAGGGTTATTAACAAAATAGCCAAAAATTGTAGCACCTGATTCAATTTTTGTTGAAAGCTCCAAAGTATCCATTAGGCCTTGTCCATAAAACAGATTATCTCCTAGAATGAGTGCGACATTATCACCGCCTATAAATTTTTCACCTATTAGAAATGCCTCAGCCAGACCATTGGGTTTGTCTTGAGTTGCGTACTCTATATTTATACCCCATTGCGACCCATCTTTTAGCAACTCTTTAAACCGCGGCTGATCAATTTTTGTAGATATAATCAATATATCCTGTATGCCAGCCAACATTAATATTGACAATGGATAGTAAATCATAGGTTTATCATATACTGGTAAAAGTTGTTTCGATGTAGCTAAGGTAATGGGATAAAGCCGTGTACCAGAACCTCCTGCTAGTACTATACCTTTCATAGTTAACATCTCCCTTATAACCACTAGCCAAGCCAAGCAAGTGGCATGAATTAATTTGTAATTTCTATCATTGTGATTCCGTGTCAGGATAACTCATTAGGTTAATTGAAGAAAAATTAAAGATATCTTATATTCAAACACAAACTTTTCGTTAAAGAAAAGATAAGACTATTTCTTTAAAAGTAGGCTGCATTAAAAATTACCCACTATATATTTTATGTCAAACAGGTAAAAAGTCGAACTTGCTCCTTTAAACTAAGGAAAAAAGCATAAAGTAGTACTAAAGTATGAGTTCATATGCATAACGCTAGGGTAGTGTACCCAAAAAGATATACTTACTAAATTACACTTTATATTCTCTTATTACAAAGTATTAATTAATGGTGCTATTTTTTCTGCAAACCTGACTTTCATTAAACTACGTTACTATACTAGCAAATCTTGGTATGTCAACACTAAACTGAACAAACCTTTTAAGGAACACATACCCTTTTATGGTGTTCAAAGTATTAACACTCAGTTGTTAAAATAGTGCGTGCTGTTTGTCACTTGACATGGAGCTTCTGCGAGCAAGATAATGAGCCAGGAAGCCAGATTTATTAAAGAATCTGGCTCAGCCACCAAGGCTATCATGCCCGCCTCTCCACGAAATTCTACTCATTTCTGCATGGTGCTTGCGCTTATATTCGTTAGGAGTAAGATAGTCTAGAGATCCATGTATTCGAATGTTCTTAAACCAATTTACGTAATCAAACAGTTCTAGATCAAGTCCCTGCTGACTTTCGAAAACTCTACCACTAACGAATTCATTTTTAATAGTCTTGAATGTTGCCTCGGCAACCGCATTGTCATATGGTGTTCCTTTTTCACTTAGGGATCTTTCAATACCAAATGTTTCTAGTGCCTCGTC
>NZ_JBHLWL010000010.1:0-169791 GCF_042432965.1 Paracerasibacillus soli
CACCACGGACACCCTTGCGTTGAGCTAACCGCTACTTCTGTCTTCACGGCTCGGGACTTTCACCCTAGAGATTACACCCATGCCGGGCGCACAACCAATAAAAGAGGATGCAAATGCATCCTCTTTTTAATATTTAAAAAGAAGCAAAGTGAAGATAACTCCACTTTACTTCTTTATTCCAGTTTCGTTTCGTCGAAATCAATAAAACGGAATAAATCACCATATATAATCGCATCTGAATACTCTAGTTCCATATCCACCTTTTCTTTAATTTCACTACAAGGCGAATCAGACTGTTGTATATTCAACCCAGCATTCTCTCTATCCAACAATTCTCCATTGTGACGGTCATAGCAAACTCCAGCTGTATAAATATAATCATCACTGATAAAGTCACCATTTCTAAGCGCGATGTACCCTTTTCGATTATCAACGAATAAATCATTACCAAAGTATAAATCTTGCTTTGTATCGATACCTAGTAAGTGTAATAATGTTGGTTTAACATCGATTTGACCAGATACTTCAGATCGTACTTCCCCTTCTCCATGACCTGGAATATGAATAAAGAACGGGACGCGTTGTAATTGTACATGATCATATGGTGTGATTTCTTCTTTATCTAAATACATACTCATTGCCTTATTATGGTTCGCACTAATTCCATAATGATCGCCCATGATTAAAATAATAGAGTCTTCATATAATCCCGCTGCTTTCAGTTCTTCAAAAAACAATTCAATTGCTTCATCCATATAACGCACAGTTGGGAAAAAGCGATTTAGTGTATTAGAATTTGAATCATATGGCTCAATAGATCGATCTTCTTCATCCAATTCAAATGGGAAATGGTTTGTCAACGTTATAAATTTTGTATAATATGGTTCTTTCAATGTTTGCAAATATTTAATAGATTGTTCAAAAAACTCCTTGTCTTTCAAACCCCACCCAATTGAATTTTCTTTCGTTACTTCGTAAGCATCTTTGTCAAAAAATTGATCATATTTTAAGCTTTCATACATTTGATCTCTATTCCAGAAACTTCTATTGTTAGCGTGAAACGTGGCAGTATAATATCCATTTTCTTTCATTATCTCTGGACCGGCATGGTAAGTGTTTTGGCCGTGAGTAAAAAACACTGCACCCCTAGAAAGTGGGTATAAAGAATTCGCTACAATAAATTCTGAGTCAGATGTTTTTCCTTGTTCCGTTTGATGATAGAAGTTTTCAAAGTAGTACGTGTCCTTATCCTTCGTTAATTGATTTAAAAATGGTGTGATTTCTTGTCCATTCACATCATTATTAATGACAAAGCTTTGAAGTGACTCAGCCCATATAAAAATAACATTCTTTCCTTCTGCAACACCGAACATGTCAGAAACTTCATCGCTACGAACATTATCTGTTATATATGCTTTAATTTCAGGTATTTCATTACCGTCAGCAAACACACGTTGTGTTTTAACTTTAGAGTGCAACACAATATCGTAAATATGATAGTTGTACAACCCAATATTTTTAACAAGATATTCTCGGTCAAAAGCACGTGTAAACAGCTGTGGACGCTCCATTTCTGCGAGGAAAAAGTTTGCGGATAACAACACTAACGAAATTGCTGTTACAAACACTTTCCCACTTCTTGGATATCGTACTGCAACATAGTCTTGTTTTTTCTTACTCAAGTACCAAATGAACACAACATCCATAAATAATAAGATGTCATAAAACTTGATTAAAGTAACGATACTTGAACCCAAGTCCGCTGCATTGCTCGCTTGGAATAATTGTGGAATCGTAATAAAGTCTGTAAAGCTTCGATAAAAAACAAGGTTTGCAAATAATACTAAGCTACCTATTAAAGCAGTATATCTGATAAACTTCATTTGCCTCGATTGTTTTTTAATCCATATACTTAATGCAAAAATTAGAAATGCAGAAATAAAAGGATTAATAAACAAAATAAACTCTTGCATCTTATTCTCTAAGTCAATATTAAATAAGAAACGATACACGATATATGTTTTCGTACCAAATAATATAGTAGCGATAAAGTATAGTGGTATTGTTCCCCACCTATATTGCTTATTCATCATCATATCCTCCCCAGTGCTAATAAAAAACATATACTATTTCTATATGTTTTTATCTCTCACTCGTTACGGCATTTTGAAAGATAAAAACCCCGATTATATATATATGACGTAGCTTTCATAGAAAAGGTTTCATTTATATTACAGTTTTATAAAGAAAAAGGCAAATATTCTATTTTCTATTTGCATTGCATTTTTCATTTACTAAATATGAGGCACCAATGATTCCAGCATCATTGCCTAATTTAGCAATCGAAAATTCACATGCAGCACTAATACGTGATAAAGCATATTTTTTAAATGCCTTTTTCAAAGGTTCAATAAATTGATTACCCGCTTTTGACACGCCGCCTCCAAGGAGTACCTTTTCAGGGTTTATAACAGTTGCAATATTTGCAATTGCCAGCCCTAAGACATCCGCTGTGTACATGATGATTTCATTGGCATCTTCATCACCTAAGGATGCGAGGTGAAAAATATCCTTCGTTGTAATTGTTTTGTTTTCCTGTATGAATTGATTTATTTGACCACTAGGATGTTTTTTTGCAGTTTCATATGCTTGTCGCACGATTCCCGTAGCAGAAGCAACCGTTTCTAAACAACCATGACGACCACAATTACACAAATAACCATTAGGATCAACCGTTAAATGGCCAATTTCTCCCGCTGTACCGTTTACACCATCCAATAAAGTACCGTTGGCAATCACGCCGCCTCCTACTCCTGTACCTAGTGTAATGGCAATCATGTTAGGAGCTAAATCTCCCGCACCTCTCCAGAATTCTCCCAGCGCAGCCATATTTGCATCATTTTCAACAAATACAGGTAAGTTCGAAATTGTTTTAAATTGTGCTGCAAGGTCAAAGTTTTTCCAACCAATATTTACAGCCTCATAAATAATACCAGCTTCCCTGTTCACAAACCCTGGTGCGCCAATTCCCATACCTTGTATTGTATTCAGCGGAATACTATTGTTATGCATGAATGTTGAAATTGATTCCCAAACCTCTTTCACAATATGCTTACCTTGCTCTGTTTTATTCGTCGGAATTTCCCATTTATGTACAATCTTACCGTCAATTGTTACGATTCCAATTTTGACTGCCGTTCCGCCAATATCAATACCAAGATTATATTTTTCCATCATTGGCCAACTCCTTTAATTTGTTAATTTCACTTCTTAAAATAAGAGATGCTTGTTGAAATTGTTGATTAGAAATCATTTGTAAACGGAAAATTTCTCGAAGTTCTAATTCCATTAACTCTAAATCTGCAAGTCTATTACCAACATAGACAAAAATACCAAATCGTTTCAATAATTGTTGGACATCATATACCGTTTTCATATTTTTCACCATCAAAATTATACCAAACTTAAGTATAAATAGCGATTGTTTTCATAATCTACACACTTCCACATATAATGTCGTATACCATTAAGAGGACTGAATGAGATGCGAAAACTTATATTTATATTAACGATGAACACAGTCATATTATCAACAATCATTATCTTTTCCCTTAAACCTGGAGCAGAACAAACAATCACATATTTCCCTTTGGATCATGCCATTACATTCAAAAAATATTACACGCATATTCAGGTTGAAGATGAAAACAACAAACAAATAGCATGGACAACCTTTTCTTTAACAGACGAAATTATCTATTTAAGACAAGACGTCGCCCTATTATTTGCAAACGGAAAACTCGTAGGGGCTCGAACGAAATGGCAACAAAATACGGATAGTATCAAAATTGAAGAGAAGATTCCATATGAATCACATTCGTATTGGAACGGTATTACTTTTCATTATGGTGAAAGTCATTATGCAAATGAGGAAATTAGAAGTGTACAACAAATATCAACTGACGAACTATTTATCGGAGACAACTTTCATTTTAAAAAAGCAACAAATAAAAAAGAAAGAGAAACAGAAAAGTTATTAAAACAACACACAAATCATGACTTAAAGGTAAAGTGGAATAAGCTTATCTCCTATTTTAATATTAATCAAGCCAACTACAATGAAATTGCACTTACGGATATTACACTAGACAAACCACTCCATTTCTTAAATCACTCAGCAGAACAGGTAGAGCAAATTATTGGTCAATTGTGGGAGGGGTTATATAAAAACTACTTAATCCCTGCATTTGATTCAAAAAGTGGAGATTTCGATACATACATCCCATTAATTTTAATAGATAAACAGGAAACACATTTAATTGTCCTATTCGAAATAAACGGTGAGCCAATGAAGCTTATACAAAGGTTTCCATAAGCTTCCTACTCACCCCTATTACTTATTCCATAATTTATTATAAAAATCTTGGTACTGATCCTCTATTGGATCTAATTCATGAGCTGTTTTAATTGCGTCTTTTGCTTGTTCTATATGGCCTTGGTCATAATATAATAAAGCTAAATTATAATATGCTTCAGGCATGCTTGGATCGACTTTAACCGTATATTCTAAGTCTTCAATTGCTTGCGTCTCTTTTTGTAATTTTATATATGCATACGAACGCTGAAATAATAATGGTGCTTTTAAATCTCCAGGATCATGATTTAATGCTTCTGTTGTTACCCTAATGACTTCATCATACTGTTCACTTTGTATCAAAGTAGTAACTTTTTCCCATTGATAAGGGGCAGATTGAAGTGTTTTATCTATTCCATAATAGCCTAAACCGGAGATTATGAAAGCATAAACGACAATAGCAAGCATCTGAGTCTGCCAATTTCGATTCTTTCTAGGCAAATGCACAATGCCTGCTGCGACAAATCCTGTAAGTAGTCCACCTACATGTGCACTATTATCAATTTGCGGCACAAGAAATCCAAATACAATATTAATTATGATTAACATAATCACGTTTTGACCCATTGTCTTAAAAAATAGTTGGCGGTAATGCAGTCCAAAAAATAATAGTGCACCAAACAATCCAAATAAAGCTCCAGATGCTCCTGCTGATACATTATTTGTAAATGCGAAACTTGCTATTCCACCACCTATACCAGCTAAAAAGTAAATTGCGAAATAACGAAATGAGCCATAAATTCGTTCGACAAGTGTACCTAAATAGTAAATGGCTAGCATATTCATAAATAAATGAATAAAACCGATATGAATAAACATCGAACTTACAATGCGCCACCATTCGCCATCAACAATTGCAGGATTATACTTTGCCCCAAAACGGATTAGATTGGGAACTGATTGGCTTCCACCATTTAATTCAACTAAAAAATAAATAATAATATTGATAGCAAGAATCAAATAAGTTAAAATCGGTTTTCCATGTGCCATGATATTTTCTTGTTCACTTTTATGTTTTTGAAATTGCGATTGCAAACGATGTTGAATATTATTCGTTTGTATCACTATTTCTTCCTCTGGCATCGATGTTTTCATGTGTAATGGTTCTAAGTTAAGATCCTCTTGTAAACGTGTCAATTCTTCATTTTCATGCACCAGATCAACATAATAAACATGCATCATGATAGATGTTTTATCTTTAAGTTTCATTGGTTTTTTTAATTCTTCCCAATGATCCACTGGACTATATGACGTAATATAAACATTAGAAACATCAAAGTTTTTACCCCGGAGGAAACCCTTCATCTGCAGAACCCTTTGAAAAACTTGGGCAATATCTTGTTTCAAATGATTTTTCCAATCAAATCCTCTTGTAGTAAGACGAATAATATTGGTAACTTGCTTTGTATACTTTTCAAGCCACAATTCACCCGTGTTTTCGTTTAAATGTAGTAATTCATAACCTTCCTTTGATACAAGGTGATTTGCGATTGTGTATAGCGTATATCGCTCTTTTACATTCATTCATTTTCCTCCCTGCTCCTTTTATCATACCAAAAGAGGAACCGGATAAAAAATAAAAGAAGTTGTAAAGACAACTTCTCTAAATTGTTGTTTATTTTGTCATTGGTTTAAGTAAACTAGGCAATACTTTTTTCTTTAAAATTGGAAGGTTTAAGGACATGCGCACAGTAAACTTCCTTAAAAAACGAATAGCCAACAACATATTTATAATACGATACCTCCATTTAAATAAAAAAGTAAATATCGTAAGCAACGCGGTAAAAAAGGTTACTTTCTTCATAAGAACATCCTCCTACATACTGATGTTCTTAGTTATTTTCAAAACCAGACTATATATGCATGTTATATTTACTTAATTAAACCCTTTTCTGTAATTAAGTGTTGGACAGGTATATCATGATATTCAACCGGAATACGCTCTAATAGCTGCATAGAATGAACTAAAGATACCGTCTGATTTGGAAAATTGGTTAAAAATCGATCATAGTATCCTCCACCGAAGCCAATTCGATAACCATGTTTATTAAAAACGACGCCAGGAACAATTAACAAATCAATATTCATTTTACACATGAGATGCGATTCCTGTGGTATTGGCTCTAAAAGGTTAAAATAAGACAACTCGAGTTCATCATAATGATCCAATCGATAAAAGTTTAATGCTTTTGATTTAGGTAGACAACGCGGTAAACAAATCGTCTTTTCTTCTGACCAACCTTTTTCTATAATTGGCTTTGTATTCCATTCTAACCCTTGTGCTAATGTGATACCAACTGTTTTTGCCTGTTCCCACATAGGAGACTGAAATAAATACCTATGTAATTGCGCTTCAATCTGGGCCTTTTCAGCTGATTCAATGTTTTCCAACGCATGTAAAATAGTTTTTCTAATTGTGGGCTTGTCCACTTCATCACCCCAATCGTAAAAATTCCCACTCGAATTAACGAATCATACACCCTTACTAATTCCAATTGTATCATAGTATGAAAAAACTCCCATCATAATCAAAAGATATCTGATAAGGAGTTTAAAATAAATAAATTATTTTGTTTCACGATGTAAAGTATGCTTTTTTAAACGTGGGCAATATTTCTTAAGTTCTAAACGTTCAGGATTTGTACGTTTATTTTTTGTTGTAATATAGTTACGGTCTCCCGTTTCCGTGCAAGCTAACGTAATATTTACACGCATGACTATCCCTCCAAACTTCATTCTCTCACAAATAAATTACTATAACCTATATTATAATAGCAAAAGATTCTCCATCAATCAAGATGATATGGTAAAAAATTATTGTTTTATCTTTTGGCTATGTATGATATAACTATAATTAGGAGAAATGGAGGTTGAAAGAATGATATACGCAGGAGTAACAATTATAGTAGTAGCCATCGCTTTATTTATTGTATCTTTCTTCATGCAAGATAAAATTGAAGATATTGAAAGTCAGGTTGAGCAATTATCAATTTCGACTATGCAAGATACATATCAGATGAAGAAGAAAATCAAAATCTTAGAAGAAGAACTTCTTTCTGATAATCTTTCAGCAAAAAAATAACAGTTAAGTTAGGGTTAAAATAAAAAAAGGATTGTGAATGGAATGAAACAAGTTATAAGATCTTTCGCGGTAGGATTATTTACTGCTGGCATCATTCTTGTATCTGTTTTTTATTTCTCAGAAGACAAAAGTCATGATACAACTAAAATGTCTGATAACGAAATGATTGACATCATGAAAGATAAGGGGTACCGAGTCATTTCCGAAGCAGATTATATCTCCTTATCAGTAAATGCGGGGAATGAACAAACAGCTGAGAAAAAACAAGAAAACGTAGCAGCAAATTCTACTAAAAATGAAGCAGCAACAAATGACAAAGGCGAAGCAGAAAAAACAGAGAAAGAATCTAAAAAAGACGAAAAAGCTTCTGACAAAAAGGTAGAGAATACTGACAAAGAAAAAGCTGAAAAGGATAAAAAAGCTGAGAAAGAAAAGAAAAAGAAAAAATCATATACGCTAAAGATTAAATCTGGTATGTTTCCTTCAGAAGTCGCTGATTTGCTAGAAAAAAATAAAATAATTAAAGACAAGCATAAGTTCAACAAATTCTTGGAAGATAAAGGCTATGCACAAAAAGTACAACTTGGTGAATTTAAAGTTTCCAGTGATATGGATCATACGCAAATCGCAAAAATTATAACGAAAAACAGGTAAGACAAATAACCCAGCCTCTCTAGGAGACTGGGTTATTTTTTATTATGCTTCATCTTCTATTTTATCTTGTTCGTCCGCGTCTTTCTTATCGGCTTTACTATCTTCACCCTGTTCTCGTTCCTTTTTCAATTTAAAGTACGTATCCAATACTCCTTGGCCAATAGTATGGTTTAGCGGATAATTAGATGTTCTTCCCATATATGGAACGATAACTGCAAACGCAACTTCTGGATCATCATATGGTGCATAGCCAACTAACACATGATTATTTGTCTTCGCTTCGATTATGGCTTTCCCATTAGCATCTTTGCCGTATATTTCAGTTTGTGCAGTCCCCGTTTTACCCGCTGCTTTGTAAGGTTTATTTCCGAAATAGCTGTAAGCAGTACCTCTAGGTGTTTGATATACTTGTCGGAAACCTTCTTGTACCCTCTTTATATAGCTATCGTTCATATCAATTTTGTTTAGTATATCAGTGTGAGTCGTCTTATAAACTGGTCCTAATTCATCCTCTGAAGCTATTGGTTCACGTGCCTGTTTTAGGAAGTGAGGACGAACGCGATATCCACCATTAGCAATTGTAGAAACATATTGTGCCAATTGTAATGTTGTATATGTGTCATATTGTCCAATGGTAAAGTCCATTAGGTTTTTTGCACCTTCTCCTTTATAGCCAGTTGACTCAAAAGGAAAATCAACTCCTGTTTTAACCCCTAATCCAAATTGATTAAAATAATTACGAATCGTTTGGACAGAGTCTCTATTAAAGGTAATTCCCTTACCTGGGTAATAATTAAATTCTCCCCCCATACGTAATCCTATATAGAACATATATACGTTAGACGATAATCTTAATGCATCCAAATCATTTACAGATCCCAACTGGCTATATGACCCTTTAGGCGGCGTGCCTTTAATACGGATTGGTGTGTCATATATATATTCCCCAGGAGACATGACACCAGATTGAAAACCTGCTAGTACAGTAGCGCCTTTTATCGATGAACCAGGTCGATGTGCATCATACAAAGCCTTATATGACGCATTCTCAAATTTCTTTTTATCACGATCGTAATGTTGTCCAGATACTGCTAAAAGTTCCCCAGTCTTTGGATCCATAACGACCACCATCGCATCATTTAAATAGCGGTTTTCATAAGGTGACTGATTAATTGCTGCTTTCAACTCGTTTTTTACTATTTTATCCAATTCTTTTTGGAACTTCATGTCAATAGTTAATACTAAATCCTTGCCGCGTTCACCAGAAACAACTGTTTTCGCATCCACTACCTTACCACTTTTAGTCGTCGTATACTGAATCTTTTCCTTCCTACCACGCAAAAGATCTTCGTACTGTTCCTCTAATCCACTAATTCCTACACGGTCATTTCTGCTATAACCTTTAGACAAAAAGTACTGTAATTTTTCAGCGGGGATTCCCCTTTTCTCGGTTGTAATATTACCTAGCAGACTTTTGAATACATCGCCATATGGATATTCCCTATTCCAATCTGTTGTTGCATTAACACCAGGTAATTCATCTAAGTGTTCCGCAACTTGTGCGTACTCTTCCGGTGTAATATTTTCGTTTTTTATAACTTGCGGTGTTAAAGAATATGCTTTATCTAATTCCTTTTTAATGAGAATAATTTCCATATCCTTTTCTGTAAATCCACTGATTTCTTCTTCTGTAATTCGTTCTAAAACAGTTTTATATTGATCAGCATTACTTAATTTTTCCTTTTCTTCCTTTGTTAATCTTTTTAAAGCTTTCTCCTCATTCTTTTCACTCTTCACATACCAATATTCTTTTTTATCACGTTCCGTAATTGTTTTAAACCTTTTCTGTTTGTCCTTCGGATCGTTTTTATCATATAGCGTAATAAACTTAGATAACTTCTCCGCAACTTTTAAACGATCTCTCGCTTGTACTCGTTTTGGTGGTGTATAAGTTATCGAATATATCGGTTTATTGTCGACAATTAAATTGCCGTATCGGTCATACATTTTACCTCGGGGTACCGGAATGGACGTCGTATCTAGTACAGTCCGATCAATTTCTTTTTGAAATTCTTCTCCATTTAAAATTTGTACAACACCTAGTTGAATAATTAAAACAGAAAACATTAAAAACACAACAAAAAACAATATATTTAAACGAAAAGGAAGTTGTGATTTCTTTTTCTTTTTATCTTTATTATCTACCATCGTTCTCCCCCACTTATCATTAAACGTGAATATAACCTATATTATAACATCTTTTGTCTGGTATTGAACCACTATCTTGTCTTTTCATCTGTCAATTGTTCTTTTACCGGTGCATCTTTTGGAGGACCTGATAGATGAACACTACGAATGAATAAATAAATCATAAGGTGTAAGGTACCAAATACAATTAATAATATCGGGATTATTTTTTCAATAGCGAACAAATTCACGCCAATTAAAAATACGATAATTGATAGTACTCGACCGATGTTCACGTATAACTCTCTAACCACAATATATTCCACTCTTAGTTCCTTAGCCTTCCACGCTTGTCCTATTACATCATAGGTCATGGATATATAGGGAACATTAACGATTGGATAAGCAATGCCAATTATAATGGCGTATATGATTAAGGTCATATAGGTTGTTTTTATTAAGATAAGATAAAGTGGAAAGTAAAGTAATATACTCCCAAATAATATAGCTAGTTTACGATGGCGCTCTTTAATAAGGCGAGTTGCCAAGAAATAAAATATAAATGAAAATCCAGATAAAAATAAATTGAACATCCCTAAAGATAATTCACTTTTTGTCGTAATATAAACCCAAATGGTAATAACGAAAGTAAAAATCCCTTCACGTAATCCTTGAAAAATATGTGCATGTAGAATAGCAGCCCAGTTTTTACTTTGCCTTTTTTGTCTCATTACTTCCTTCAAATAAAATAAACCTTCCGCTTTTCTACGATGAATAAAAAAGCTACATATAACTGCTCCAACAAAAAGAATAAAGGAAACAGTAAAAATAGTCGAATACCCGATATTGTCCGTCATTTTTGCAATAATAAATCCTGCGGCTAATGGACCTATCATACCTGCTAATGATTGCAATAGCCCAAGAAATCCATTAAAGAAGTCACGTGTTTCAGGCTCCGTAATTTCAAACGTAAGCACATTATAGGCAAGCCAATAAAAACCATAACCTATACCTAAAACACTACCTAACATAAAGTTATATGTCGATGCATTTTCACCAATAAGTAGTACACTAAGAAAAAATATAGAAAGAAAAATAACTCCTAATCGGAGGACAATAACACGGTCTATTTTCTTTGCAACTCTTCCAGCAATTAAAAATGTTAACGGCTGAAATATAAATATAGCGAGATTATAAACAGCAATCGTTATATAGTCTCCAGCTTGCTTCCATAAATAGACATTTACGAATGTATTAGATAAAAAAATACCTAGAGAATACAAACCACCTATGAGTAACAATAAAATTAGATCACGATTAATTTCTATATTGCCCAATACTGCACGTTTACTTTTTTGCATTTGAATAAACTCCTTTGTCCTTATGACATAGTGTGAGCAATTCATAATGAGATATGCAGTATGTAAAGATAAAAGGGCAGAGAAAAAGGGCCTAACTCCCTCGTCTAACTACAGAATATAGTAGTTGAGGGGTCAGACCCTTTTATTTAAGCCAGCTATATATTATTTTGCTTCGTTGTAATTTTTGGATACTTCGTCCCAGTTTACAACATTCCAAAAAGCAGACGCATATTCTGGACGTCTATTTTGATATTTTAAGTAATATGCATGCTCCCATACATCTAAACCAAGTAGAGGAGTTTTTCCTTCCATAAGTGGATTGTCCTGATTAGCAGTACTGATTACTTCAAGTTTACCATTGTTCAATACTAACCACGCCCATCCAGAACCAAAGCGAGTTGCAGCAGCTTTTTCAAATGTTTCTTTAAACTGATCAAAGCTACCAAATACTTCTTTAATCTTATCAGCTAATTCGCCAGTTGGCTCTCCACCAGCATTAGGTGCAAGAGTTTTCCAGAATAAGCTGTGATTCGCATGCCCGCCGCCATTATTACGTACTGCTGTACGGATATCTTCAGGAAGTGCATTTAAATCACTAATTAGTTCTTCTAATGATTTGTTTTGTAAATCTGCATGTCCTTCTAATGCAGCATTTAAATTTGTCACATAAGTATTGTGGTGCTTTGTATGATGAATGTTCATCGTTTCTTTATCAATAGTAGGTTCTAATGCATCATATGCATAAGGTAATTCAGGTAATTCAAATTTCGCCATCGTATAAGTCCTCCCTAAAATTTAATAAAAAGAATTGAATATTCAACCCTTTCTTCTTTAAGATTATCAAAGCTAACCTGAACTTGCAAACCATTTGCACTGTACATATGTTACTTTGGGAAAATAAAAAAAGCCGTCGATAGGCTTATTACGAAGTGGCTCGGGACGGAATCGAACCGCCGACACAAGGATTTTCAGTCCTTTGCTCTACCGACTGAGCTACCGAGCCATTATGTATATTTTTATAAGATGGAGGAGGTAGAGGGATTCGAACCCCCGCGGGCTATTACACCCCTGTCGGTTTTCAAGACCGATCCCTTCAGCCGGACTTGGGTATACCTCCATATTTTATTAACTGGTGGACCCTGCAGGACTCGAACCTGCGACCGATCGGTTATGAGCCGATAGCTCTAACCAACTGAGCTAAGGGTCCAGTTTATAAATGGGGCGACCGGTGGGATTTGAACCCACGCGTGCCGGAGCCACAATCCGGTGCGTTAACCACTTCGCCACGACCGCCATTGTTTTAAAATGTTAATAGAAATTCTATAGCGGCGGAGGGGATCGAACCCACGACCTTACGGGTATGAACCGTACGCTCTCGCCAGCTGAGCTACGCCGCCATATGGCTCCACAGGTAGGATTCGAACCTACGACCGATCGGTTAACAGCCGATTGCTCTACCACTGAGCTACTGTGGAATATTTTTAATTAACTCTTATCACTAAGTTACGTATTTTGATATACATCTTTAGTGGCAACGAAATATAATTTACCATGTTTAAATATCTTTGTCAACATTTATTTTTATAAAGTTACATTTCTTATGTACATACGACAAATCACGCAGTCGAAACAACACAATTAAATATATCACCTTTTCCATTTTATATCAAGACAAAAATGGATTTTTTTCATTTTATATAGTAAAAAGAGAGGGATTCCCTCTCCTTTTACCGATTCAAAACATGCTCTGCTATATTTACTGCATGATCTCCAATACGTTCTAAATTACTAATGATATCTACAAACACGATACCTGCGGAAGCATTACATATTCCTTCATTCATGCGAATAATATGTTTTTTTCGAAATACACGTTCCATTTTATCAATTTCTTGTTCTTTTTGTACAACCGCTAAAGCTTCTGTTCTATTATTATTGCTTAAAGCTAACACTGCTTGTTTTACTGTTGATATGGTTAAATCAAACATATTATTTAAATCTTCTTTCGCATGCTCTGTCATTACTACTTTGTTTGAAATTTTATAATCAATGAGTTCGATTATATTTTCAAAATGATCCCCTACACGTTCAATATCACGGACAGTATCCATTAATATGGTGTGGTTTTCACTCTGAATTTCTGACATTGATTTACTCGCCAGTTCAACTAAATAATGAGTAATACTTCTATCAAGACTGTTTAACGCACCTTCAATTTGCATTGCCATTTCAGAATGCTTTTGTTGCTGAGTAGTTAAATATAAGTTCGTTTCTTCTAGTCCTTGATAAGCATATTCACCCATTCGTACTATTTCAGCCTTTGCTTGATCAAGCGCAACTGCGGATGACTGTTCAATAAAAATAGGATCTAAATGCTGTGGTCTATATTCAATTGTAACATCTTCACCAGGTACCATTTTTGTAACTAACCAAGCTAGTCCAGCTATAAATGGAAATTGTACAATCGTATTTGATATATTAAATGTTCCGTGTGCAAAAGCAATCGTCATTTCTGGATTTAATTGTAATTGCTGTTGTAGGAATATCACAATGGTCGTAAACGGCGTAAGTAAAATTAAGAATAAAGTAGCACCAATCACATTAAATATTACGTGTGTCAATGCCGCACGTTTTGCTGCAACAGATGCACCCAAAGAAGCTAAAATAGCTGTTATTGTTGTACCAATATTATCCCCAAATAAAACTGGAATCGCAGCTTGTAACTGGATACTTCCTTCTGCAAATAAGCCTTGAAGAATTCCAATTGTCGCACTTGAACTTTGAACAATTAATGTGAAAATAGTTCCAATTACTACCCCTAATACAGGACTATTACTCATATCAACTGTTAATTGATGAAAAGTTTCTAAATGTCTTAGTGGTGCCATTCCACTACTCATGAGTCCCAAGCCAAAAAATAAAGCCCCAAATCCAAAAACGGCTTGTCCAATAGCATTTACTTTTTTATTACTAAAAAAGAATAACATAAAACAACCGACAGCAATAATCGGTAATGCATACTCTCCAATGTCCAATCCAATGATAAAGGCTGTTGTCGTAGTTCCGATATTTGCTCCCATAATAACACCGATAGCTTGTCTCAATGTCATAAATCCAGCATTTACTAGGCCAACGGTTAATACTGTTGTACCAGAGCTACTTTGAATCAGCATCGTTACTATTGCACCCGCTAGCACGCCTAAAAAAGGATTGCTTGTAAACTTGTCTAGTACGTCACGTAAACGATCGCCTGCCGTTTTTTGTAATCCTTCCCCCATGAATTTAATACCTAGAAGGAAGATACCTAGACCTCCCAAAAATTCAAATAAAATGGTTTGGATATCTAATTCCAATCGAGCTCCATCCCTTCACGATTATGTATCAATTATTTTGTTGTCGCTGCTTATACAATTATTACAAATATTAATGTAATCGAAAAGATAATTTACACTTTGTTTACACTAAATTTACAAAGTATAAAACATAAGCTCTATTTATGTAGACTTCCAACTAAATACGCAAGCTCTAAGCTCTATGATTTAATCGAGTGGGACTCTTTTTAGCGCACTTAGAACACATTTGACTTGTGTAGGCGTAATGTTTCACACATTAACTTTAATACCTCCTAAATCAGCCTTGCATTCAATGATGTGATAGCATGGCTATAGTATGCAAATTTACATATTGTTTTTGTTTTTATGACATTCAAAAAGAGGCTAGGAAATAAGGTAATCCCCCCACGTTCCACTACATATTTAGCGAAAACTAATCATGTAGCAACAACTAAGGGGGCTTATCTTATTTTGTCCTAGCCTCGTGATTGTACTTCTTCTACAAGTATTCTTGTGCCATCCACTTGAATAACGGTTACTTTCATATCCTTCATTAACCACTGACCATTTGAAATGGCACTGTAATCTTTCCCGTCAATTCGAATGGTTCCGACTGGGCGCATATTTGTAACTGTGATGCCCTGTTTACCAACTAACTCTCGATAAGAAGTATTAATAGAGCTGTAACCCGCCTCATCAGTTAACTGATCTTTTAAAGTCATTTTTGTCCACATTTCACGTCTTGGAAAGACCTTTAAAAATAAGAATGAGCCACCTAAACCTGCCATCACACCTATCACTGCATATATGCCTGCAAAAATATTTGGAGCTGGCAAGGCAACCGCAAGTAGCATTGAAAAAAGACCAATTGTTGCTAATGTACCATCATTCAATAACTTCCCATCCAAAATAATGAGAACTAACCCTATAAAATAGATGAACATCATCAACATAAGTAAGTCTGTTTGAACATACACTGAAAAATAAACTGTAATAAAACCGATTCCTAAAATTGCAAAAAAACCACGCATATTTACTAAGATTTCTCCAATTAAAAATAAGGAGGCTAATCCAGTAATTACTAAACCAATCCAATCATACGAAAAAATTTCCATTTTCATCCCCCCATATCTCTGTCACTATTTCGTACGTAATAGGAATCCATAATGTTTCAAAAAGGAGTATATATTGCCATGGATTTTCTAAAAAGGTTATGTACATATGCCCTTATTATTTTATTTGTCATCAGTATATATTACGATTTAACTGTTACTAATAAGGTGCCTACTATTGATAATAGCACAATCCCCAATAATAATGTGGAATCCTTCCATGTCAAAAAAGTGAAAGTTTCACGCGGAGATACACTATTATCTGTTGTAGAACAAATTAATCAAGGTATTTCAGGACATTTAAATATGGAGGAAATCATCATGGATTTTAAAACCTCAAATCCGAATATAGATCCATATAAGTTAGAGGTAGGTAAATATTATTATTTTCCTATTTATGAGGACTAGATATACGTAAAAAGCCGTTCACAAGGTAAAGAAACTTTACCAGTGAACAGCTTTATCATTTCTAAACAAATGGCCGTATAAATAACGACAATACAATGGAGACAATACCAGCACCTATTGCGATATTTCCTAACGTTTCCGCATGACGGTTTCTTGCAACGATTCCGACAATAATTCCAGCAGCACCCATAATTACTGGAAGCCAGAAGAATGAAATTATCGATAACGCTAAGGCAACCCATCCAACAGATTGATTTACATTTGTTCCATCATCTACACGTGATTCACGATGGTCATGTAAATCAACTGCACTTAACTCAGCTGCTGTTTCTTCATCGCGGTCACTATAAGATGCGATATCCCTTGGTGAATCCAAATCTGAATTATTTACGGGCTTATTTTCATTATCTTGCGTATTATGGTTCACGATAAGACCTCCCTTTTTCTTGAGGTGCACTTATAGTGTGTGGAAGTTTCTAACCAATATACGATGTTTAAACTGGCAAATGTTGTAGTCTTTTTATGCATACATTGCATATAGTAAAAACAAAGACATTTTGTTTGAGCAAAGGAGTTTTTTTATGTTTATCAAACAGATAATTAATAAAAGATTAAAGCAGCTAACAGAGGAGGATTTATTATACTACAGTAAACAATACGGGTTTAACATCACACAACAGGAGGCAAGTGATATTTTGATGTATATTCAACAACATGATATCAATCCATTTGTGGCAAAAAAACGCGAAATCATGTTAAGAGAATTAGCGCAAATAACATCCATTAGTACTGCAAAAAAAGCAAATGTCCTGTTTATGGAACTGATACAATCTTATGGATTAGATCATTTGTTAGAAGATTAAAAGGGGAACGATTTTTCGTTCCCCTTTTTTAGCCTATCCCATAATTTTATTTTTTAACTCCGGATCAAATGTACCTTTTTTAATCATTTCAATTTCAAATTGATAAGGTGGACGCTTCGTCGTTTTCGTCTCACCTACATATGGTGTTTCTAATATTTTTGGAATATTAGTAAATTGCGGATGATAAATAACATAATGTAAAGGTTCAAAACCAATATGTCCAAATCCGATATTCTCATGACGGTCCTTTTGTGCCCCACGTTCATTTTTACTATCATTTACATGAACAACTTTAATCCGATCTGCACCAATTGTTTTGTCAAATTCATTTAAAACACCATCAAAGTCATGCACCACGTCATATCCCGCATCATGAATATGACATGTATCGAGACAAATCGATAACTTTTCATTATGCGTCACACCGTCAATAATCTTTGCAAGTTCAGTAAAGGATCTACCTATTTCAGTACCTTTACCAGCCATTGTTTCTAATGCAATTTGTACGTCATCATCTTTTGTAAGTACTTCATTTAATCCTTCAATAATACGCTTTATTCCGTTGTCGGCACCGGCACCAACATGAGCACCAGGGTGTAAAACAATTTGTTTTGCACCGATAGCTGCAGTTCTGTCAATTTCACTTCGCAAGAAATTTACACCGAGCTCAAATGTTTCAGGTTTGGTTGTATTTCCAATATTAATAATATACGGAGCATGCACCACAATATCTGCCATTTGATGTTCTGCCATATGCTTTCGGCCCGCTTCTATGTTCAATTCCTCTATAGGTTTTCTTCGTGTATTTTGAGGAGCACCTGTATAAATCATAAATGTGTTGGAGCCATACGATGCAGCCTCTTCACTAGATCCTAATAACATTTTCTTCCCACTCATAGAAACATGTGAACCAATTTTAAGCATGAAATCCTCTCCACTCTATCTCTTTATTTTATTTTTTATAATTTCGTTTCGTCTGGTTACTTAATTGACGTTTAATTTGTTGCTGCTGTTGCTTCATTTTTTTACGGTAACCAGGTTTAACCTTTTTAGCCTTCGGAACTCTTCTCCACGCCTCTTCTTCAAGGCTTTTATCTGTCTTTTTACGTATATTTCTACGATTCCAATGTTTATCTTCAACCCAGCTTCCATTTTTTATATTTGAAAAGGTAAATTTCAGCCCTTGTTCCTCTAATTTTTCTATTAATACTAAATCTTCCTCAGTATATAAACTAATCGCAGTACCTTCCATGCCAGCTCTCGCCGTTCGTCCTACACGATGAATATAAAATTCCACTTGTTTTGGAAGTTGCGCATTTATAACATGACTTACCCCTTCAATGTGAATGCCCCGAGCTGCCAAATCTGTCGCTACTATATATTGGTAACGGAGGTTTTGAATTTCTTTGAGAGCCCGCTTTCTTTCACGAGCTGGTAGTCCACCATGTAATATTCCTACTTCCAAACCTCTTTGAAGTAAGGCATTTGACAATTTGTCTGCTTGTTCTCGACCATTTGTAAAGATAATTGCAATATATGGATTTATTGCTTGACTAATTTCCATGATTACATCTGCCTCTTCCCGATGTTTTCTATGGATTAGGCGATGTTCCATTGTTTCGGGTGATAAGACTTGATCCATTTTAACATGTATCGGACCAGACAAATACTTTTTCAAAAATGGTTGCATTTTTTGTGGTATTGTTGCCGAAAAAACCAACACTTGTATTGCTTGATTGCAACGTACTAATAGTTGATCAATTTCTTTTATTAACCCGAGGTCAAGCATTAAATCCGCTTCATCTATAACGAATGAACGTGCAGAGAATATGGAAATAACTCCTTCTTGAACTAAATCAAGTATCCTACCAGGTGTACCTACGATAATATGAGGTGGATCTGTTAACTTGTCAATCATTCGCTGTTTATCTGTTCCACCAACAAGAAGTCGTGTAGTCCACTTGCCCTCTTTATTCGCATATTGAATCATTTTTTTTACTTCATTATAAATTTGTGTCGCTAATTCTCTAGTCGGGGAAGTAATTACAAATTGAACACCCTGCTTTGATTCATCTAATAAATTAAAAATGGGAAGTAAAAAAGCATGCGTCTTCCCAGATCCTGTTTGTGATTGACCAATTACACTTTCTCCACTCAAAATTGCCGGGATAATTTTTTCTTGAATTCCAGTAGGTTGATGAAAGTGTAATTTTTCCAATACGGTGTGAAGCTCTTGTCGAAAAGAAAATGATGTGAAATTGTTTGATTGCATACTGTTTAAACTCCTTCTTCAATATCAGATGACTTTCCAACTTCAATTAGTAGGATTTTCTCACTTCCCTTACTAATAGTCGGTTGAATAAATCAACTTTTACCGGCTGTTGATCCCTACCTCTTATTCATAAATAATCTTGAATCCTGCGTGAGTTCTTACAGCCAGTTACTTATGATAAACAATAACTTTACTGCCATTTTTGGAGAGTTTAGCGAATTGAAATGTTTTGTTGTACGGTCACACACTATACTTACATAAGGATACCGTGTTTTTTCTATCCTAAAATTCACTTCTCTTATCATAACATAAAACAGAACAAACATTCAGCTACGTATTGCTATATTATCCGTCCTGCTATATAAATCAACACGAAACAAAGTATTACTGCAGACCCAATAATCATTTCTATGTGTTCATTTATATAAACTGAAAAGGATCCGTAACGGATGAAGAAGTGACAATTTCTACGTCATATTCTTTTAGCTTTTGCGTTAAATAATGCTTCACGCCATCTTTCATCACCTTTTCAATATAGTGCCCGGCATCAATTACGGATAAGCCTAAATCGAGAGCATCTTGAGCAGTATGAAACGTCAAGTCGCCTGTAATATATACATCAGCTCCCCTTTGTTTAGCCGTTTGGATATAATTTTCACCACTACCACCAAGAATCGCAACCTTTTGAACCTCTTGCTCTACATCTCCAATAACACGCACAGCATCCAAATGGAAATATTCCTTAACTTTTTCACATAGATTCGAAAGAGTTATTTTCTCCTGTAATTTACCAATTCTACCTAGCCCATAAGGCTCTCCTGCTAATTGTAGTGGATAAACGTCATAAGCCACCTCTTCATATGGATGGGCCAGTTTCATCGCTTCAATACATACTTGTAGTTTTGAAAGAGGAACGATTGTTTCTATCTTTAATTCTGAAACGCTTGTTAATTCGTTTTGCTTTCCGATATAAGGAGTCGTCCCGTCTAATGGTTTAAATGTTCCTGTACCTTTAGTTCGAAATGTACAATGACTATATTCACCAATATGACCTGCTCCACTATTGTGTAATGCTTGCATCACAGTTGTAACAGCTTCTTCTGGAACAAAAACAGCAAGCTTAAATAGCTTTTCAGTATCTATCGTTTTTAAAACTTCGATGGACTGAATATCCAAAGCCTCGCAAAGCATATCATTAACCCCACCATTTGTGATATCTAAATTTGTATGAGCGGCATAGACCGTGATGTCATGCGCTAATAACTTTTTCAAGACACGTCCCTTTGCTTGATCGAAATTTATTTGTTTAATTGGTTTAAATAGTAATGGGTGGTGGGCAATAATTAAATCTACATCCTCCTCAATCGCTTCATCGACAACATTTTCTAGTACATCCAGCGTCACCATTATTTTACGAGCTTTATTTTGAAATGATCCGACTTGTAATCCGACCGAATCCCAATCATAAGCAAAATGTTTCGGCGCCCAATCTTCCATAATTTGAAATACCTTACCATTCTTTAACGCCTTTTTCATCGTGCAAAACCTCCTTTATCCAATTTATTTCACGCTGCATGACAGCAATTTTTTCCACAGCAGGAATTTTCGCTTTTTTCATACTTTCTATAATTCTTAATCGTTTTTGTAATTCTGATTTCCATTTTTTCATAAAAAGGGTATTTTTATTTAAAAGTTGAATCGGGCCAAATAATAGTTCTTCATCCGAAAGTGTTCGTGTGTTTTTCACTTTATCTCCAACAATTACTTCATAAATATGACCATTTTCTTCCATAATCAATTCTGAAGTTATTTGAAATCCTAACTGTAAAAATGCTCGTCTTACATCTCGTTCGTCGATATTTGGTTGTGCTATAATTCTTTCGATTGACTTTAAATTGGATTGCCCCTCTATTAAGATTTGTTTAATTAACGATCCACCCATTCCGGCAATAACAGTTTGTTTCACATCATGTTCGCCTTCTAAAATAGCTAATCCATCTCCTAAACGTACTGAAACCGATTCTTCTAAACCAAACCGCTTAATTGATTCTTTTGCACTCTCGTATGGACCCTGATTTACCTCACCTGCAATTGCCCTTGCTGTTTGATCATGAGAGCAAACATAGCAAGGTAAATAAGCATGATCTGATCCAATATCTGCAAAATATGCTCCTTTCGGGAGAAACGAAGCTACTGTTTTTAAACGTTCCGATAGTTGTATGTTCATATTATTACCTCATATTTATATTGATACGAAGAAAAGCTTTCTGTTTATGCAGAAAGCTTTTCTTATGTATACTATTTCGTCATTTTTTCTCACTTAACCACTCAGCAAGAATTTTTGCTTCTTCATCCGCTACATTTTGTGGCGGCATATTTCCAAGACCATTATGGATGATCTCGACTATTTCGTCTGCGTCATGTTTTGACCCAACTTTGTCCAATCCCGGTCCCATACCACCGCTTAAATCAGCACCGTGACAAGCAGCACAGTTGTTTTGATAAATTTCTTCTGGATCATCTAACGTAGTTTCAGTTTGTCCAGCTTCATCGTCGTCTTTTCCTTGAATAGCATCACGATGACCAATTCCCATACTTGAAATGATAATAATTGCAAGAATCCCTACTACAGCAATAATCGCATAAGGGATGACGGGGTTTCTTTTCATTGTTTTTCCTCCTTATGTATCCCGGTTATCATTATGTAGCATAAAGCTATCTTCTATTTTACCCGATAATGACATTAGTTTAAAGTAGATTGTATGTATGATTGATAAACAACAACAAAAGTGTAATGATTCCACCAATAAACGAACAGTATATTAGCTGTTTTAATTTAAATTTCATACCTATTACAAACCAACCCAATAAGTTCATCACGACAATACAAAGGATAAACCATTCGTTGGAAAAAGTATGCTGACCAATAAAAATAGTGTAAAAGAAGATGAGAAACATCACAACAATACGCGGTAAACAAAGCCATTGTTGTGCGTGTTTTTTAAAGTTACGATAAAGCCAAATGCTATAGCTTAAAAAGACAAATAGCATACCCAGTTGCAAAAGATAAGGAAATTGAGTAAAATATATAACAAGAATTGAAAACGGTACCAAAAGCATAAGAAGAATTACCTGAATATAATAGGTACGTCTTGCTTCTCCTCTTTTTTCAGGTAGTCCTTCCGGTAAACTCTCTCCTTTAGAATATAACGCTAAGAGATAATTACAATATACTTCTGGTAGCATGTTATGCTCTCTCCAAAAAAGGATTTCTTTTATGATGATCGCATTGCGCTGATTATGCATCATTCCACCTCAGCCTCTTCACCAAAAGTCTGCTTAGATTATATTTTAAGGCTACTCTTTCCATCAAATTTTAGTCCAAAAAGTCTTTTAGGCGTTTACTGCGGCTAGGGTGTCTTAATTTGCGTAAAGCTTTTGCTTCAATCTGACGAATTCTTTCACGTGTTACACCAAATACCTTTCCAACCTCTTCTAAAGTGCGCGTACGCCCGTCATCTAACCCAAAACGTAAACGTAATACGTTTTCTTCACGATCTGTTAAAGTATCTAAAACATCTTCTAACTGCTCTTTTAATAATTCATAAGCAGCATGATCAGATGGGGATACCGCTTCCTGGTCTTCAATAAAATCACCTAGATGTGAATCGTCTTCTTCACCTATTGGTGTCTCCAATGAAACTGGTTCTTGGGCAATTTTTAATATATCCCTTACCCGATCTGGGGATAATTCCATTTCGTCACCGATTTCTTCTGGCGTTGGTTCTCGTCCTAAATCTTGTAGTAATTGTCTTTGTACACGAATAAGTTTATTGATTGTCTCTACCATATGAACTGGAATACGAATTGTTCGTGCTTGGTCAGCAATTGCGCGTGTAATCGCTTGACGTATCCACCATGTTGCATACGTACTAAATTTAAACCCTTTACGATAATCAAATTTTTCAACAGCTTTTATTAATCCCATATTTCCTTCTTGAATTAAATCTAGGAACAACATACCTCTACCAACATAACGTTTAGCTATACTTACAACTAAACGAAGGTTAGCTTCAGCCAATCGACGTTTGGCTTCCTCATCACCATCTTCAATTCTTGTGGCTAACGCTACCTCTTCTTCGGCAGATAATAGGTCTACACGTCCAATTTCTTTCAGATACATACGCACAGGATCATTAATTTTAATTCCCAGTGGCACACTTAAATCAGCAGCAGCTTGTGCAACCTTTTCTTTATCTTCTCCATCTTTTGAATCATCTTCTTCATCACCAATGATATCAATACCTTGTTCTTGTAACTGATCATAAAATTCATCGATTTGGTCTGACTCTAATTCGTAATGGGATAAGCGATCAGCAATTTCCTCATATGCCAATGCACCAGACTTCTTGCCCTGCTCCATTAATTGCTCTTTTGATTGCTCTAATGTTAATTCAGCATCATGTTCATGATGCGTTGTACGATTATCGGCCATGAGTCCCCCTCCTTCTATTCCTTCTAATTAGTTAATTTTAATTTCTTTTCAAGTTCCAAAATTTTTATTGCAAGTTTAGCAGCTGTTTCAAAATCATGTTGCCTTTCAGCTAACTTTTGTTGTTCTTTTAAGTCGTCAATAAAAGTTCTTTCTGACTGTACCCTGATGAGCCATATATAGTCATCAATCACTTTTTCGCTAATATCTTCGTTTATACCAATCATGGCAATTTCTATAGCGGTTTGTTTAACTTGTTCATCTTCTAACTTATTTAAAAATGTACTGACATCTGGCGTATCGCAATCTTCATAAAAAGCATATAGATGTGTTGCAATTATTTTATGCGCATCAATATTAAACCTCGCACCAATATCATCCTGCACCTTACTAGTTATAGTCTTATCTTGCATCATATATGCAAGTAATTGCCTTTCTGCATTATGATAAGCAGGACGCAATTTTATATCTTCTTTAAAATGTACATCTGTTTTTTTAGTTTGGTGCTTTTTTTGTTCCCTTTTTTCTACGGTTACATAACGGCTAAGTTCTTGCTGTAGGGCATCCAATGATATTTTAAATTCATCTTGAATAATTTTTAAATAATGCTCGCGCTCAATAACACTCTTTATTTTTGCAATTTCTTTTAAAACTGCTTGGATATATCTAATTCGATCGTCCTCTTGATTTAAAGCGTATTTATCCCGCAAGTAACGCATATAAAATGTTATAAATGTATCGCTACCTTTAATCACTTGATTTTCAAATTGTTTTGCACCATATTCCTGTATAAAACTGTCTGGATCCATTCCATCTTGCAACAGCCCCACTTTTACAGAACAACCTACTCCTTGGAGTATTTTCGCTGCTCGATATGCACCTTCTTGTCCAGCACGATCAGAATCATAACAAATAATAATAGTGTCTACATACCGTTTAAGTAACTTTGCTTGATACTCCGTTAAAGAAGTACCCATTGTAGCAACGCAATTTTTAAATCCAGCTTGATAGGACGATATAACATCCATATAACCTTCAAATAAAATTACTTCGTTTAATTTACGGATATGTTTCTTGGCTAAATCAAAATTAAATAGTAACGTATTCTTTTTGAATAATTCACTTTCAGCACTATTAAGATACTTGGGAGTATCATCCTTCAATAGTGTTCTGGCTCCAAAACCAACAGTAATACCCAAATGATTACGTATCGGAAAGATAATTCTTCCTCTAAAACGATCAATTGGCTGTTCGTTCTCTCTATCTAATAAAACTCCTGCTTTTATTAGCGGTTGAAGATGAAACCCCTTCTTTTCCAAAAACGAGGCAGTGAATTCGCTTTTGTTAGGAGCAAATCCTAATTTAAATGTATCGATTGTTTCATCAGAGATTCCACGGTTTTTAAAGTATTGATAACCATCCTTTCCATCTTTTGCAAATCTTAGTAAATGATGATAAAGTTTAGTTAACCATCCATAAGCTGAGATTACATTCTGGCTTTCATCGGAAATACGTGGCCCTTCTTTTTCACTATCAACTAGCGAAAGTTGTACTCCTCCGCGATCAGCTAAATATTTTACCGCGTCGATAAATGAATATCCTTCCATCTCCATTATATAAGTAACAACGTCTCCGCCTTTCTGACAGCCAAAACAATAAAAAATTTGTTTGTCTTCAGCAACAGAAAATGACGGGGTATTCTCATTATGGAATGGGCATAAGCCAAAATAGTTTCTTCCGCTTTTTTTGAGTTGGACATATTCACTAACTACTTCAACAATATCATTTGCCTTAATAACAACATCTACATCTTCTTTTGGTATAGAATTCATCGTATAAACACCATGCTTTATATATTATTCGCCATTCTCAATTAAAACTCCTGCATGATTCGACATTTTTTTTAGCTGTGTCGAAAAAAATTCCTTCTAATTTTTGGATGATTCTCATAGAAGGAGGAAATAAATCAATTGTTACTTGCTACACGCATATTGAAGTAAGATGTAAGAGTTTCGTCCTATAAAGTTTAGACTCTTTAATAGATATTATTCTACAAAGTTTTTGAAAATCCTTCTTTAAAATGAATGTTTAACTTTTCAGAAATTGTTTAAGTTCTTTTATCACCCGCAATATGTATAATACTACTTTTTACACAATTTAATATTATAATACATAAAAGAAAAAGATTCTATTAAAATAGCTTAAAATATAAAAGAAGGAGATCATCCATTTGAATGCTCCCCTTACTTCGCTTCATCGATTACAATCGATTTTGTTGAATGATGTGCATAATAATATTAGCTGTTTCTTCCACTGCTTTATTAGACACATCCACTACCTGACAACCTATTTTATTCACCACTTTATTAAAGAATTCTAACTCCTGATGAATTCTTTTCATATTTGCGTAAGTAGCTTGGTCACCAAGTCCTAATGCTTTTAGTCTTTCTTTTCGGATATCATTTAACTTATCAGGACGAATACTTAGACCAATACATTTTTTGGGATCAACCTCGAACAGCTCCTCTGGAGGATCTACTTCAGGAACAATTGGGATATTCGCTACCTTCATTCGTTTCAACGCTAAGTACTGAGAAAGTGGCGTTTTGGATGTCCGTGAGACACCAATTAAGATAATATCTGCACGAGCAATACCTCTTGGATCTCGGCCGTCGTCATACTTAACAGCAAACTCTATCGCTTCCACTTTTTTGAAATAGTCTTCATCTAATTTATGTACGAGCCCAGGTTCAAAACGTGGTTTTTTATTAAAAGCACGTTCCATAGCATGTAACATTGGTCCCATTATATCAATTGCTTCAATATTTAGTTGATTTGCTTGTTCTTTTGCATAATTTCTTAAGAAGGGATCTACAATTGTAAATCCAATTATTGCATCTTTTTCCTTTGCCAATTGAAGTGCATCATCTATAGTTTCTTTGTCTTCCACATATGGAATTCTTTGAATCTTATACTCTCCATTATTGAACTGACTTAAACCTGCTTTAATCACGAGTTCTGCTGTTTCCCCAACAGAATCTGATAGCACATAAGCAATCGGTTGTACACCCATCATTCTACCCCTTTCTCTTAAAGGTGTTTATCTAAAACTAATTCCACAAAAGCTTTTGTAATCGTCGTCTTCGTTATTCTCCCAATGACTTCTAACCCAATATCAGTATCTTTTACAACCGGTAACCCATCTATTTGTTTATCGATTAAAGTTTTTGCAACATCAATAAGTAAATCGTCTTTGCGACAAACTGTAATATTCGGCATGCGTGTCATAATAATATGAATCGGGATTAGATTTAAATCCTTTTGACCAATACTTGCTCTCAACAAGTCTTTACGAGATACAACGCCAATAAGATTTGACGATTCATCTACAACAAATAATGTACCGACATCTTCTAAAAACATCGTAGAAATAGCATCATAAACTGATACACTTTCTTTTATAACAATAGGAATAGATTGGTATTCGTGTACTTTAAATTTTTTTATCTTCTCCGTTAATAATTCGGAGCCTGTTTTTCCAGTATAAAAATAACCAACTCGGGGACGGGCTTCTAAAAAACCTGCCATCGTTAAAATCGCTAAATCTGGTCGCAATGTTGCGCGAGTTAAATGCAGACGTTCAGCAATATTTTCCCCCGTGATTGGGCCATTTTCCTTCACGATTTCTATTATTTCTTCTTGTCTATCTGATAGTTCCATTACTACACCACCCACACTAATATGCCATACTGATTCTTTTGTTATTATATACCACACGGTGATAAAAAGATATATATGTCATATCATTTGCAATATAGAATACAATTACACATCTACACAACCTGTCAATTAATCAGCGACATGATGCAAATTTAGTTTATTGTACAGGTTTTTAAACATCTATGAAAAGACCTGAATGAACAAGTCTTTTCATGAATTAGAAGTGTTGTTTCCATTCTACTTTTGTAAAATCGGCATATTGATAAACTAATTGGGCAATATTGTGGAGTAATGCCAAACGGTTAGCGCGTATATGTTGATCTTCAGCCATTACCATATTATTATCAAAAAATGCATGAATTGGGTTCGCAAGTTTATCCAATGCTCCTAACGCAACTTGTGCATTTTTTTCATCATTTGCTCGCTGAAAACTTTCCATACTTTCTTTCCACGTATCATATAACGCTCTTTCGGAATCCGTTTCAAAGTACTGTTTATCTACTTGGCCATTTTCACTTTTGGCAGCTAAATTCAACACCCGTTCAAGTGCTTCGTGGACTGTTTTAAATGATTCCTCGTGTCGCTTTTCTGACAATAAATTTGCTTTTTTAATCATATAAGAGAAATTATCTAGGTCACCTGCAAGTACGGCTTGAATGACATCCGCTTCAATACCATATTCATTTAATATGAAAACAGCACGTTGCTTCATAAATTCAGTTACTTGATTGATCAATTCTTCTTTTGAAATACCTTGTATATGTTGATCCTGTAAGAAAATATGAATTGGTATAGAAAGTAGTTGTTTTAAGCTAATATCCCAATCATTCTTCTCCACCATTTTAAAAACACCAATCGCTTGACGTCGTAATCCATATGGATCTTGTGAACCTGATGGTCGTAAACCGACATAAATACAACCGATGATTGTATCGAGCTTATCAGCAACGCTTAGTAACGTACCTGTAACAGATTCGGGTAATTTTCCTTTTGCATGGGATGGCATATATTGTTCGCTAATCGCTTGCGCAACAGCAGCATCCTCTTTAAAAAATCGTGCATATTTTTCACCCATCACACCTTGTAGTTCCGTAAATTCATTCACCATATTTGTCATGAGATCGAATTTACAAATTTCTGCCGCACGGATTGCGTGTTGTTTTTCTTCTTCTGTTACTTGTAATAAGTCACTTAATTGTTGCACGATTACTTTTATCCGTGCTACTTTATCAGATATTGTTCCTAATTTCTCTTGGAATACTACTTTTGTTAGCTTCTCTTGGAAGTATTCTAAATTATTCTTTTTGTCTTCCTCAAAGAAGAACTGTGCATCCGCTAATCTTGCACGTAATACTTTTTCATTTCCTTTTACTACTTTATCAATACAATGGCTATCACCATTTCTAACACCAACAAAGTGAGGTAGCAGTTTTTCATCCTGATCATACACAGGAAAATAGCGTTGGTGCTCTTTCATGGAAGTGATTAGTACTTCAGATGGTAATTTTAAATATTCTTGATCAAAGTCACCTAAAAATGCAGTCGGAAATTCGACTAAATTACAAACTTCATCTAATAGATCTTTTTCAACACGAACATGTACGTGTTGTATTTTTTCCACTTCTTTGATACCTGACAATATAAGTTGTTCTCGTTTCATTCGATCAACAATAACGTAATTTTTTTCTAACTCTGCTTCATAATCATCGGGATGTTGTAATGTAATTGTTTCTCCTAAAAACCGATGACCATATGTGATGTTGCTTGTTTTAACATGAGAAATTTCAAAAGGAATGACATGTTTATCGTATAATGCGACAAGCCAGCGAATCGGGCGAACATATTTAATCGATTCATTTCCCCAACGCATATTTTTCCCAAAATGAATGGATAAGATGACATCAGAGAAAGATTTTAACAACGTTTCACTTCTTTTTCCTTCAATTACCTTATTTACAAAAATATATTCGGTACCTTGCACTTCTTTTATTTCTATATCTTCAGTTGTTTTACCTTGTCCTTTTGTAAATCCAATCGCCGCTTTCGTCCAATTACCATCTTGATCTTTTGCTATTTTAAGTGAAGGACCTCTTACCTCTTCTTGCAATGTGGTTTGTTCCTCAGCAACACCTTCAATATAAACAGCTAAACGTCTTGGTGTACTATACGTTCTCAAATTTTTAAAATCAATACGAAGCTCTGTTAGCCAATCCTTTGTTTTATTAAATAGCTGCTTTTCCGCATCATCAATAAACCGGGCTGGCAACTCTTCTAAACCAATTTCAAATAAGACATTTTTAGACATTTAGTTTTCCTCCTTTTGCAGCAATGGAAATCCTAGTCTTTCTCTTTCCGCTACATACAACTTCGCAATCTCTCTCGCCAAATTCCGAATTCGTGAAATATAGCCAGTACGTTCCGTTACTGAAATAACTCCTCTAGCATCTAATAAATTAAATGTATGGGAGCATTTCAATACATAATCATATGCCGGAAATACTAATCCATTTTCCATCGTACGTTTAGCTTCCTTTTCATATTTCAAAAATAGGTTAAACAATAAATCGGTATCAGATTTTTCAAATGTATATTTAGAATGTTCGTATTCCGGTTGAAGAAAAATGTCGCGTACTGTTACACCGTTATTCCATTCCAAATCAAACACATTTTCTTTATCTTGAATATACGATGCTAAACGCTCAATTCCATACGTGAGTTCAACTGTAACGGGATTTGCCTCAAGTCCACCAATTTGTTGAAAATACGTAAATTGTGTAATTTCCATACCATCAAGCCACACTTCCCAACCAAGTCCAGCTGCACCCAATGTTGGATTCTCCCAATTATCCTCCACAAATCGTATATCATGTTCACGAGGATTAATTCCCAAAGCAACTAAAGAATTTAAATACAGTTCTTGAATATTACTTGGTGACGGCTTCATAATAACTTGAAATTGATGATGTTGATATAAACGATTGGGATTTTCACCATATCTACCATCTGCAGGTCTTCTAGATGGTTCCACATATGCTACTTTCCAAGGCTCAGGTCCTAAACTACGTAATAAAGTCATTGGCGACATTGTACCTGCACCTTTTTCAACATCGTAAGCTTGCATTAATAGACAGTTTTGCTTTGACCAATAATTTTGTAAGGTTAAAATCATATTTTGTATATTCAATTGACTTCCCTCCATCTAAAATAAAAAATAAAAAAACCGCCTCTATGTCCTCACGACATAGGGACGGTTTAATTCCGCGGTTCCACCCTATTTGCTCCAATATTCTCTATTAGAGCCACTTTATCTTATGTTCGCTCAGGAATGCCTTTCCTTCCCTAACTACTATCCGGCTCACACCAACCCGGACTCGCTACATAGTAGTTTTTAGTTCCGTACTCTTTCCCTCATAGCAAATATGAACAATAATGATATGTAGAATGATAATCATTTCCCTGTGATTTGTCAAATGTTACATTTGCAAATTTAATCTAATAATTGATCCATTTGTTTTAAAAATCGTTTTGACTTTAAAAAGTAGCCACCATATTGTTCGTAGTATGCATCCAATATTTTTCTTAATAATTGAATGTTCTCCTGCTTGACTGTTACATTTCTTACCTGTTTCAGACTTACATTCAAAAAGGTATATAAAAGTTTAACAATTGTATTTGTTAATGGGATAGCTTGGTCATCTGTAAAAAGGCAGTTTTTACATAACAATCCACCTTCTTGAATTGAAAATGCAAAAGGTGAATCTTTACTAGCACAATGTACACATCTATCAACTACCGGTGCAAATCCCCCGGCTAAGTATAACTTTAATTCATACATCATAATTGGTATAGACGCATCTTTATTTTCTGCTATCCAGCAACATGTTTCATAAAGCTCCATTAACAGATAATCGTAAGGTACTTTTTGGTCAAGCAACTTATCTGTTAATTCCATAACATATGCAGTATACGCTGTTTTTACTAGGTCTTCTCTAATATTCCGGAAAGATTCTACTATATCTCCCTGTTGCATCGTTCCTAAATTAGATGTAACATAAACTAAAAATTCTCCATATATAAATGGCTGCGTTACAGCAGCCATTCTACTTTTTGGTTTTTTTGCCCCTCTTGCAATAGCAGTAATTTTTCCAGTATGTTGGCCAAACAGCGTAACGATTTTATGTGTTTCCCCATAGTCCTGCGTTTTTATTATAAATCCTTTTACTTTTTCAAGCACACATCTTCACCTTTTCTCGCTTCAAAATAGAACGATAAATGTATGCTAACGTATCATTCTACAGTAGACGATTCGCTACCATCCGATTTTTCAAGTTCATACATGAATGGTTCCTCTTCTAATTCTTTTAATAATAGATATGTTTCAATACATCCTGTTTTACTGAACACTTTCCAAGTTAATTCAATCATAAAGAAAAACCACCTTTCTTATACTTGAAACGTATATTTTTAGGCTAATCTAATTTTGAATCCTGTTTCGCGATACATTTATAGGTTCACCAATTGCATCATATCCATGAGTTTTAAAATTTACCATGTTTAATATTCATCTAGCCGAAAACCGAATTCATCTAGTTGTTTTTGTTTATTTCGCCAGTCTTTTTGTATTTTCACCCATAAATCCAAGTATATCTTGGTACCTAATAATGCTTCAATATCTTTCCGTGCACTCGTACCAATTTTCTTTAGCATACTACCTTGTTTACCTATTAGAATTCCCTTTTGTGATTTTCGCTCCGCTATAATAGAAGCTTGAATATAAATCTTATCGTCATCCCTTTGTTTCATTTCATCAAGAACAACAGCAATCGAATGCGGTATTTCTTCATGCGTTAATTCAAGTACTTTTTCACGAATAAGTTCTGTAATGATAAATCGTTCTGGATGATCAGTTACTTGGTCTTTCGGATAATACTGTGGACCTGTTGGTAAATAATTTTTTATTACTTCTAGTAGATGCGTTACATTGTTACCTTGCAACGCCGAAATTGGGACAATCTCAGCAAAAGGATATTTATCCTTATACTGATCGATTAAAGGTAATAAATCATCAGGATGGACAGAATCAATTTTATTAATAATTAACAAAACAGGCTTTTTAACTGTTTGCAGTAAATCCATAATAAATTGATCACCCCGACCATAACCTTCTTGCGCATTAATCATAAATAAGATTGCATCCACTTCATTCAAGGTATTCTCTGCTATTTTTACCATAAAGTCACCTAGCCGATGCTTTGGCTTATGAATGCCAGGTGTATCAATGAAAACAAATTGTGCTTCGTTTGTCGTGTATACCCCTTGAATTTTATTTCGGGTTGTTTGTGGTTTATCACTCATAATTGCAATTTTTTGTCCGATAACATGATTTAAAAATGTTGACTTTCCCACATTTGGTCTTCCGATAATTGATATAAATCCTGATTTAAATGTATTATCCATATCTTTTCCTCCATGAAGCTCTTTCTACTGTTGTTTGTTATTTATTATCATACTATAAATCGTTTGACATTTCATCGATTCGACAAAGTAAGTAAAAACATTATCATATTAGACATAATGTTCCACCCACCGCAAATAAGAACATGATACAGCATGCTCAACCGGATCATTTAAGATAAAACAGCCTCATTAGAGCAGATTCACTCTAAAAGAGGCTGTTTCGGTTTCGTTATAAATGAAACAGTTTTGGTATAAAAATGAGACTACCTATCAAAGCTGCTACGAATGCAGCGACAAGAACTGCACCAGCAGCTAAATCTTTAATAACTTTTGCTTGTGGGTGAATTTCGGGTCTCATATAATCTATGATTGTCTCTATGGCACTATTTAATATTTCCATCGTCATTACAAAGCCGGTTGCAAATAAAATACTGACCCACTCCATTTTAGTTAACGAAAAGAAAAAACCACTTAATATGACAAGCCCTGCCACAATTGTATGAATTCTAAAGTTTCGTTCCCGTCTGAAGGCTTGTACAATACCATTCCACGCATAAGAAAATCCAATTGACCTTTTTTTATCTTTCAAGATGAAACTCACCTAGTATATCTTCTTGCTTAGAAAACATTTGCTTCTCTTCTTCTTTTGTTTGATGATCATAACCTAATAAGTGTAGTAAACCGTGCACTGCTAGAAAAGCTAACTCTCTTTCAAAAGAATGATTGTATTCTTTTGCTTGCTCTTCCGTCCTCTGTACAGAAATAATAATATCTCCCAAAACCACTGGAATATCCTTACCTTGAAGAACTACTTCGTCTTCTGATATTTCCTCAAGGGCAAAGCTTATGACATCAGTCGGTCTATCTTGACCCCGATAATCACGATTAATCTCCTGAATGTCATCGTTATTAACAAAAGTAATCGATACTTCTGCGTCAGGGTAATTTTCTTTTTCTAACGCAAATTGTATAACTTTCTTAACTAATGTAATATGGTCATCTAACAATGTTTCCGTTTGATCTTCATAGTAAATCGGCATTAATTTGCCTCCTTTTCCGGATATTGAATTCTTGAATGAAAAATCCCTTTTAATGTACTGCAAATCGTTTGATGGATTATTTTTAGTTCCTTAATTGTTAAGGGGCATTCATCAAACTGACCATCTTGTAAACGATCCGTTACGATTGAAGATACAATTTCTTCAATTTTTTCTTCCGTCGGCTCCTTCAAGGAACGTACAGCTGCTTCAACAGAGTCGCATATACAAATAATTGCAGACTCTTTTGATTGTGGCTTCGGTCCTGGATAGCGAAAGTCCGATTCCTTCACCTGTTTGTTCGTCTCTTTCTCTTTATAGTAAAAATATTTAAGTAGAGTTGTTCCATGATGCTCTTTTGCTATAGCAATGATTTCTTTTGGCATCTTATGCTTCTTTAACATATCAGCTCCATCATATGGATGTGCCATTATAATTTCTGCACTCTGTATTGGCAAAATAACGTCATGTGGGTTTTTTATTGCTAGCTGGTTCTCAATAAAATAGTGTGGACGAACTGTTTTGCCGATATCATGATAATAAGCCCCAACACGAGCGAGTAAACCATTCGCACCTATCGCATCACATGCAGTTTCACTTAAGTTGGCTACCATAACAGAATGATGATAAGTTCCCGGTGCTTCGGTTAAAATTTTCTTTAAGAGCGGATGATTTGGACTCGATAATTGCAAAAGTTTGATATCCGATAATATACCAAGTCCTGCTTCGAAAAATGGCAACAATCCAATTGTTAATACTGCTGATAATAACGCAGATGCAACACCATAACTTGATTGTAAAAACATATCCTTTAATGAATATTTCTCGAACGAGATAAATATAAATAATAATGCAGTTAAAATATTAATAATGGACAAGCTGAGCCCGGTTTTTGCAATCGTCATTCTATCTTTCACATTACTCAAAAGAATAATTGCACCTAGTTGAGAAATATAAAAATATATCCCTGCCTCGATATTTAGTGAGCCTGGAATTTCACCATTAAAAATAATACTCCCTAAGATAGCATATATTCCAGTAACAACAATCGCAAATCTTTCATTAATTAATAGCTTCACCAGCAGGACACCTGTGGCAATTGGAACAACATAAAAAAATTGGTTGGAGGATGTTGTATATAGACTCACAATTTTCATTAGGGAAACAACCATAAAGCTTATTAATAGTATGGACAAAACAGTTCCCTTATCCGTTCTTTTTTGTTTTTCAAGTTGCACCATTTCATAACTAATAATACCTAGCAACATAACGATTAAAATCGCTAAACCAATTAAAGGATAAATATTTCGCTCTTTATTAAGGAGCCCGACTAATTTAATCTTTTCATACATTTCATTGGTTATCGTTTGTCCTTCCCGAACAATGATCTCACCAGCTCGTATTAATACGGGATCAACATTACTTGCTGCAACCTTTTGCGCGTCCATCGTCTTTTCTACATCAAAAAAGGAGTTCTCTGCAACAGCAAAGTCTGCAATATTATTTAAAACACTTTTCAATTCTGGAGAAAGCTTTGTATATTTAATAGCTGTTTTTACATCCGATTTCGCGCTTGCAAGGTTTTCGGTTCTTACGCCTCTTGCAAATACATCTTTCATAGAAGAAAGTAATAGTTTTCTTCCCTCTTTACGTTCCGTTTCAGGTATTTCAACTAAAGTAGCAAAAACGCTATCGCCAATTTTTTCAGTGATATCTAAAGATAATACTTGTTTTAGCTGTTGTACTTTTTCCAAATTACTAAGCGGAGGACTATCTTCGTCTTTTATCATATTTGTATCAATTTTTCCTGCTTCTATTTCCTTTACCGCATCAAAAATTTCTTCTACATAATGAATCCGCTTATCTGTCACTTCATCCGATATCGTATATCGATCTGGTACAGACTGAACTGCTTCCCTAATATTTTTTTCCGTTTCTTGTTCATTTTCTATAGTAATTGGTGAACGGATTGTCTCCCTAGCATTGCTAAATCGTTCAATATCGTATGTTTTTGTATAAACATTATTTAATGTCACAAAAAAGATGAATATACCTAATATGCAGACCGGTATAAAAATCGTAAACCATTTCGACTGTAATCGAAAGTTCTTTTTGTAAAGAAATGTAAGCCTCCTCATATTCTCCACCCCCAATATAAATATAAGAAAAAGGCCCACCAACCTTGAGCCTTTATTTTTCTATTTGTTTATCATCATATGCTTCAATAATACGCTGTACTAAAGGATGTCGTACTACATCAGTTTGCGTTAACGTAATAAAGGATATACCATTTACACCTTTTAGAATACGTTGAACAATTTGTAGTCCAGATGTTACTCCTTTTGGTAAATCAATTTGGGTGACATCACCTGTGATAACCATTTTAGAACCAAAACCTAAACGTGTAAGGAACATTTTCATCTGTTCAGGAGTGGTATTTTGCGCCTCATCTAAAATAACAAATGCATCATCTAATGTTCTACCACGCATATAGGCAAGCGGAGCAATTTCAATCGTTTCTCTCTCTATTAGTCTCATCGTATGTTCAACACCTAGCACATCATGTAAAGCATCATAAAGCGGCCGTAAATAAGGATCAACTTTTTCTTTTAAATCTCCTGGTAAAAAACCTAAACTTTCACCTGCCTCTACTGCAGGTCTTGTTAAAATAATTCGTTTCACCATCCCACTTTTCAAAGCCCAAACTGCCATTACAACAGCTAAATACGTTTTTCCTGTACCGGCTGGTCCAATGCCAAATACTAAATCATTCTCTTTTATAGCTGAAATATACTTTTTTTGTCCTAATGTCTTGATTCGAATCGATTTTCCTTTTGCATTTTTCGTTATTTCATCTTCAAATAAGGTTTCAAATTGGTTTAATTTATTTTGGACAACTAAATCTACTGCATAAACAATATCTCTTTCTGTAATCGTAATTCCTTTTCTAATCACCGTTAATAGTGCATATAATACCTTTTCAGTCATCTGCTTAGCTTTTTCTTCACCTTTGACAAGTACTTGTTCGCCTCTCGTTACGATTGAAACATGTAACTTGTCTTCTATATGCTTTAAATAACGATCATTATTTCCAAATAGTTCTAATGCTTCCTTTGCATCAGCTAATTGTAAATTTTCATTGACGTTTTCTGACATAATCAATCTCCTTGGTTATTGTCTTAAAAATTGCTTCTGTTATCTAATTGGTTTTGGCTCTGCAATGTCTTCTTCAACTGTAATATATAAGTTTAATTTAACTTTACCATTCTCTGTACGTTCATGCAAAACTTTTTCGGAGATAATCGTTGCTTCTGGGCCTAATTCTAAATTTAATTCTTTTCTAGCTTGTTCCATACCAATTTTGATAGCTTCTTTTTTTGTTCGCTCAACATGATAACTTGATTTTTCACTATGAATCGCTTCAACAACGGTTATAGGTAATTGCCATTTAAAGAAATGAATAGGGTTTTCAATTGTTTCAACATAGGTTGCCTCATACTTTGGTGATTTAAAGTTCCAAATTGGTACTTGCCAAGAAAATATCCGAAGAAAATATTTATTTTCTTGCTCTCCTGTATACAATTCATAATTTGCTTCAAGTGGGATTGTAACTGAAACTTCGTACCAAGTTCTCGCAATAATTTCTCCTTCAGCTGAAACAAGGACACGTGTATCCTCTTCATCTTCATTCTCTTTTTCATCCCCTGGTTCTTCATCTGATGTTAAATCACCTGATACGATTATTTCTCCCGGCTCTACATAGTCATTTAAATATACCTGTGGAAGCCCTTTTGAGACATACATCTTTTTTATAACGCCTTTTTTGGCAGCTACTAAATGACGAGGACCATGTACTTTTTCTTTTGTAACTATTAATTTTTCTACCCCTTCAAGTTGGAAGGTTGTCCCCTTTTTTTCCACACCAATCCATAATAATTCCGGTATATCATGTAATAGTTTTTGTTGTATAGCTACAGGCGAATCAAGTGTAAATGTCCATGTACCTGGATGGATTCCATAACTTGTTAACTGATTTGTAATTTTCTTTTCTAAATCCGTGGGAACACCGGTAACTTCCACTTTCCATATAATATTAGATAAAAAGACAATAAAGAATAAACTTAAGATACTAGCAATCAAGAAGTGCTTTTTTTTCATAAACCGCTCTAAAATAAACGGTATTCCCTTTTTATGAACAAATGAAATTTTATAGTCCTTTCTTTTCCTAATCTTTCTTATTAAAGGTATGTCACTTCGATTTACATTCCCAATACATGTATTTTTTCCTGTTCTTTTTACATTCCATACCGGAACACCAACATGAATACAATCTTGAAAAAACAATTCTGGCATATTACCCTTTACCTTAATGGTTACATAACCGACAAAAAATGAACCTTGTGTTTGTTTCATTTCTTCCTCCTAAACTTCTCTTCTCCATGTTTTTCATTATCTATTATTCTGGAATAAATTTAATTTCTGAAACCGTACCTTCTAGCAAAATCTCTTCAGGAAGCATCATTTTTAATACAAAACCTTTGCCCTTAATTTGAATATATCCCTTTGTTGACTTTAATCTTAACTCTGTATCTGTAAATGTTATAAGCCCTTTGTGGTTTTCAATATAGACATGAATTTGGCCAATTGCGGTGATCCTTGGAAGTTCTAAAATTGCATCTGAAGGAAGTGCAAAGTATTTAACAAATAAAGGACGTAAACGTTGTTGGAATTTCTTCAATATGCGGCCCCCTCTCACATTTCATATTTATGAGATAAGGTCATTAATAAGAACAATAAAATTGTTAAAAAGACAGTTATATTAACAGATATGGGGTGTTCATTATAAAAAAAATCCCATGAAACGATAAGGTACTTTTACCTTATGCTTCATGGGAAGTAAATAATTAACTTTATCTCTTTCTTTCTTCTGTAACAGGTCGATACGGCTTTTGGGCGCGTGGTGGTCCCAATATTTCCGCCATAATAATCCCTTCAATTAATCCATTACGATTTAATTGGTTTTTCATTTGAGATTTGAATTTTTCATGATGATAGTCATTTGCTTGGTTATGCTTTCTTTCAAGTAATATAGCCGAGTGTTCAATTCCACTTTCCAAACTATTATCTTGTATATCACCAATCTCACTCATCGGTAAATCTACTGTAGTTCGCATACTGCCAGCTAGACGCTCCAACTGTTGTTGTTGCTGTTCCTCGATTGAAACCGTTTGAACAGTCTGTTTTTGTTCTTGTTTTACCGGTTTAGTTGGTACACGCTGTGCTTGTGTAGGTACCGGTGAAACTGGTCTAGGTCTTGAAGGGTTAGCAGGACGCTGTTGCCTACCTGTTGTCTCCTCCTTCTGTTTAGATGAGGAGCTTTCTTTTAAGACCTTCAGAATGCCACCTACAATAATGATAATGAGGACGAAATTTTGTGCAATGAATTCAAATAAATCCGCCATCATGCCCCTCCTCATTCAGAACTACATTATTTTTTTCCATTTTCTTCATGATCATCTTTATCTTTCGATAGTCTACCTATTGAATCACGCATGTCTGTATCCGCGTTAATGTTTTGATAGTTTAAATAGTCCATCACACCCATTTTACCAGAACGTAATGCTTCAGCAAGTGCTTTTGGTACTTCTGCTTCTGCTTCCACAACATACGCACGCATTTCCTGTACACGAGCGAGCATTTCTTGTTCTTGAGCAACAGCCATTGCACGGCGTTCCTCTGCTTTAGCTTGTGCGATATTTTTATCTGCTTCAGCTTGGTCAGTTTGTAAAATCGCTCCAATGTTTTTGCCGATATCAACATCAGCAATATCGATGGACAAGATTTCAAACGCCGTTCCAGCATCTAGTCCTTTTGCTAATACAGTATGGGAAATAGAGTCTGGATTTTCCAATACTTGTTTATGTGTTTTAGAACTACCAATTGTACTAACGACACCTTCCCCAACACGGGCAATAACCGTTTCTTCACCAGCACCACCGACAAGTCGGTCAATATTTGCACGTACTGTAATCCGTGCCAATGCTTTAACTTCAATACCATCCATCGCAATACCCGCAATAAATGGTGTTTCAATTACTTTCGGGTTAACACTCATTTGTACCGCTTCTAATACATCACGACCAGCTAGATCAATTGCAGCTGCTCTTTCAAAAGAAAGTTCAATATTTGCACGATGTGCTGCAATAAGCGCGTTCACTACCCTATCCACATTACCACCTGCTAAATAATGACTCTCTAGTTGGTTTGTAGATACATTAAGTCCAGCTTTATGCGCTTTAATTAATGGATTAATGACTCTACTTGGTACAACACGACGTAATCTCATTCCAACAAGTGTAAAAATACCTACTCGCACACCAGCTGCAAGTGCACTTATCCAAAGCATCACTGGTATAAATGTAAATAATATGGCTACTGCAATTAAAATAACCGCAATTAAAATAATAGGTGCCAACTCTTGAATTCCTAATTCCATATTTTCATCCTCCTAATAACTAATTTTATAAATAAGAAATCCATCATTGTTTAAAGGATTCCATTATTACAGTTCTTTAACAACAACGCGTACTCCTTCGACTTTTATTACTTTAATATCCTTATTACGTTTAATAAAAGTACCTACTGATACAACATCTACCCTTTCACCATTAATTTCTGCGGAACCAGATGGTCTTAATGGTGTTAACGTTTTCCCTGTTAGTCCGATTAAATCAAGCCGATTTTCAGCTGATACATAACCGAGCTCTGTTGTTGTCCGATCTGTCAAAATAATTCGCCGAAATATTCCACGTTCCATCCCAATTGATTTAAACAATATGACAGCAGCAGCAATTGCAACGATTAGTGCAATAAGTATACTCATTGCCATATGCGTTACACTTGCCCCTGTTAAAAATAGAGATGCGATAACCGCTCCAAGTCCTATTAATCCAAGGATTCCACCAGATACAAATAATTCAGCAATAATTAAAGCAATCCCGATTACGAGTAAGAGTATAGCTTCCATTCCTGCAAGACCTGCAACAATATGGCCATAAAAGAATAAAATTAAAGCAATGATTCCCATCGAGCCGGGTACGCCAAAACCAGGCGAGTATAGTTCAACTATTAATCCTAGACTTGCTATGGATAATAAGATTGGAATAACGATTGGATTAGTTAAAAAGCGGGCAGCTTCTTCTGCTAGTGTTGGTTCGGTTTCTACAATCGTTGCATTATCTAATCCTATTTCATGTAATAATTCCACTCGATTGTTTACGACACCTTCCGCATACCCAACATTCACAGCATCTTGTGGGGCTAGCGTTAGATATTCTCCTTTTTTAACACCTAGCTCTGGAACTTCAATAGATTCATCTGCCATCGCCATCGCATAAAGCGGATCTCTCCCTTTATACTCAGCAGCACTTTTCATCGCTGCTATCCAAGCAGATTGCGCCTTCTTTTCAGCTGCAGTACCATCTGAATTAATTACCCCACTAGCTCCCATTTTCGCTTGTGGTTTCATATAAATATTATCAGTAAACAATGCAATATATGAACCAGCCGAAAGCGCGCGATTAATGATGAAAGAAGTAGACGGAATATCTAAGCTTTGTAAGATATTTGCAATGTCTTCTGCCGCATCCACACGGCCTCCCGGAGTATCAATTTCAAAAATGATATGATTCGCCCCTTCTTCAGTCGCTTCCTTCGTTGTTCGTTTCAAAAAGGCTTCCAATCCTCTTTCAACTTCTTTTTTTACTGGTATCACATATACAAGTTTTCCTTCACTATTTTCATTTGCTTTAATCTGTTGTGTATCTAAGCTAATAAAAGCCAAACATAGCAAACTAATAATGAAGATATAAATATGTATCCTTTTCCTCGGCAATATGTCACCTCCCTACCATTCATTATATATACGTCATACGCTTATATTTGGTTTCATATTTATAATTAAATAGTAACACGATTGTAGGGAAGAAAGATAGACAAAATGCGGGATAGATGAATTGCCTTCTTATCTTGTCTCATTTAAAAGGATGGAGCTTTGCAATTTCCACTTATATGTAAAGAAAGATTCCTTGAAATCACTCCAAGGAATCTTTCTTTGACTTGGCAACAAACTAAGCTTTTAATATTTAGTTATTTAAATATTTTAGCACAAGTTTATTTACCAACGAACCATCAGCTTTGCCTTTTACTTTCGGCATAATGGCACTCATTACTTTACCCATATCTTTTTTAGACGATGCTTGAACTTCATCAATTGTTTCTTGAACAATCGTAGCCAATTCATCGTTTGAAAGCTGTTTAGGCATATATTCTTTTAAAATATTAATTTCGATGTTTGTCTTTGCAACAAGATCATCACGACCCGCTGCCTTAAACTCTTGGAGGGAATCTTTCCTTTGTTTCATCTCTCTTGATAATATGATTAATTCTTCATCCTCAGATAAATCATGTTTACCATGTTTAATAGATTCATTTTGTAAGGAAGCCTTAACCATACGTATGACATCGAGTCTTTGTTTATCTTTATTTTTCATTGCCTGCTTCATATCTTGATTGAGATTTGCAAGTAATGACATGACGTGCACCTTCTCTTATTTGCGTTTTCTAGCAGCTTCAGATTTCTTTTTACGACGAACACTCGGTTTTTCATAATACTCGCGCTTACGATATTCAGATAGTGTACCGCTTTTTGAAACACTGCGTTTAAAGCGACGAAGAGCATCTTCAAGAGATTCATTTTTACGAACACGTGTTAAGTTTGACATGCTAATTTCCCTCCCTCCGAAGCATAAAACAGGATTACAGCATATGTATTTATTAGTAAACATATGCCTTTTGTAATTATAATATATCACTAGGTGAAGGTCAACTGCCTAATTTCTATTTTTAATCTTTTTATGTTACTATTTCAGAAAAAAAGTTATTATTTACCATTGTACTTTATATACAACACTTGATTAATAATCAGATGTACCCGGTTGATCCTTCACAATAGCTACACCAGAACTCGCACCAATTCGTGTTGCTCCAGCTTGAATCATCGCTTCAACTGTCTGACGGTCACGGACACCGCCAGATGCCTTAACTCCTAATTCAGGACCTACTGTTTTTCTCATCAATGTAATATCTTCTACTGTTGCACCGCCGCCTGAGAAACCTGTCGACGTTTTTACAAAATCTGTTCCGGCTTCTTTCGCTAAAGTACAAGCACGTATTTTTTCTTCCTCTGTCAACAATGATGTTTCAATGATCACTTTTGTAAGTGCTTTTCCTTTTGCTGTTTGCACAACAGCCGCAATATCCTGCTTCACAACTTCATCATGTTTCGCTTTTAATTCACCGATATTTATTACCATATCTACTTCTGTTGCGCCATTTTCAATGGCTTGTGTAGTTTCGAATACTTTCGTTTCCGTTGTTGTTGCTCCAAGGGGAAATCCAATGACAGTACATACTTTTACATCTGTATCTTTTAAGAATTCATAGCAATACTTAACCCAATATGGGTTCACACACACTGAAGCAAATTGATATTCTTTCGCCTCAGCTAAGAGCGTTTCAATTTGGTCCTTCGTAGCCTCAGGCTTTAATAATGTATGGTCAATATATTGTGCTAGATTGTTCATATGATACTTCCTCTCTGTTCAAAGTATAAGTTGTACGAACCTCTAATCAAATCATAGCAGATATTAGTTGGATAAGCTAATATAATTATAAACTGATCTGCAAAGTATTCCTAACAAGAAAAAGGTGCTTTTATATTAAGCACCTTCCAGTTCATTTACTTTCTGTTTAATTTGTGAATGTGTTGCCTCTTCCATAACTCTAACAAAAACACCTTCATTAATTGGATAACCAGATTTTGTGATTTTTACTCTTACAATTTTGCCAATTAAATCTGGGCTCCCTTTAAATTGTACTTTCATATAGTTATCTGTATAACCAATCAGCATATCTGGTTGTTTTTCATCAACAACACGTTCTTCGGGAATGACCTCTAACACTTCATCCTCATATTTGGATGCATATTCCTTTGCAAGTTGATCTGATAACGTAATTAAATCATGAACACGTCGTTCTTTAACTTCATCATCAACTTGATCTTTCATTCTTGCTGCCGGTGTACCTGTTCTCCTTGAGTATGGAAAAACATGCAGTTCGGAATATCCAACTTTTTTAATAAAGTTATATGTTTCCAAAAACTCTTCTTCCGTTTCTCCAGGAAATCCAACGATAACATCCGATGTAATAGCTAAATCAGGTAATGCTTTTCTGATTTTTTCAACTTTACTGTAGTAAAATTCCGAAGAATATTTTCTTCTCATTCTTGCAAGGACAGAATCTGAACCTGATTGTACCGGTATATGTAGATGTCGTACAATCTTCTCTGATTGATCCAACACCTCAATTACTTCGTCTGTAATTTGACTTGCTTCAATTGAGGAAATCCTTATCCGCTTTAATCCATCTACTTTTGTTTCTAAGTCCCGCAATAGCATAGCAAAGTTATAATCCGGTAAATCTTCACCATAGCCCGCCGTATGTATACCCGTTAATACAATTTCCTTATAGCCTGCATCTACTAATTTTTGCGCCTGGTTTATGACGCTTTCAGGATCGCGTGAACGAAGTAAACCACGTGACCACGGAATAATACAAAATGTACAAAAGTTATTACAACCTTCTTGAATTTTTAATGAAGCTCTCGTTCTATCTGTAAATTCTGGAACATCCATTTCTTCAAACACACGGTTTTTCATAATATTCGCGACACCATTAATTGGTAATCGAGTCTTTTTATGTTCTTCGATATAATCAATCATTTTTTTGCGATTTTGTGTTCCAACAACAACGTCCACTCCAGGTATTTCTAAAATTTCACCAGGTGACGTTTGCGCATAACACCCTGTTACACAAACTACCGCATCCGGATTTTTACGCACAGCACGACGTATCACTTGGCGACTTTTACGGTCCCCTGTATTTGTCACGGTACATGTATTAATCACATATACATCAGCCGTACTATCAAAATCCACACGTTCATAGCCTTCTTCCATAAACAAACGCCATATTCCTTCAGTTTCGTAATGGTTCACTTTACAACCTAATGTATGAAAACTGACGGTTTTGGACAGCTTTTCTGGCATTTATATAGCATCCTTTCATTAACTTTTTATTTTAGTTTAATCGTATTTTATCATAACACAAAAAAATAAAAATAGAGCACAAAAAACCTTTCTATCTCCATAAATTAAGCGAAAGATTCTTTTTTTAACTTAATCATCGTCCATAATTAACTCATTTTCAACTTTTTGTAATTCACTCTCCCCATCCTTTTATACTCTATACTCACCATCACTCAAACCAAATGAGAAAACATCCACTAATCAAGGGTACCATTGCTAAAACTAAGAGATTCTGCTCACACCAAATTAAATCATTTACTTTTAAAAGATAGCCTTTTTAATTTTTCACATAAACATATCGATGTCCTGTTATTAGGATTCATCTTATTCTTTATATTGAAATTCCATGTTTCCTTTAAAACAAACTTGTGAAATTCCATAAGATATGAATTATAATTGGACCGTATAACGAGTTTGTTTTCTTATAAACGAAACATGTGATAATGCTGAGCATAAATATAAAAAGTCTCTGCTGCAGAGGTACATTATGCATTAAAGCGAAAATTAATGACGTAATCATCATGCCCAGCCAAAACGGAAGGTATATGCGTGAACAATCCAATATCACTCTTTTCATTAATAACTCTTCCCAAACCGGAACAAATATACAAGTTGCTATTACAAACAACATGATAATCGGTATAGAAGTTATCTGTATAATTTCCATTTCAATATCCTTGTTGCTGACAGAAAGATATGTAACTAGCCCCGACGAAATAATCACGAGTAGATAACCCACGAAGACATAAATGTAATTCTTAATACTTCGAAAAAATCCAAATGTTAGTTTTTCAAAAAAGAAAGCGCGATTTTCTTTAGTTGAAAAAAATATGATTATAAAGAAAAGGCCGGTTACGACCGAATCACCGATATAATCCAGGATAACAAAATCAAAGAAAGTTCTAAAAGTAATAAACAGGAAAATGATGATAGTTAATAGCAAAGTACAAAAAATAAGACTCCACTGCTGTTTCTTCTCCATAGGCAACTTAATTCCCTTCAATATATTTTAGAAAACACAAAGCTTACTAAACTCCATTTCATATTACACATAAATATATAATTTTATATAGATAAAAAGAATCAAATATGGTAGCATTTTATTATAAGTATTTTCAAAAAAAGGAGGTGATTACACTGTATAAAAAAATTAAAGCACTTAATCTTCCGATATTATTACTTTCAATTATTTTATTATTTAGCTTTTCAACAAATGTTTCCGCTGAAGAAAGCAATCAAAATACATATGAAATTGAGGCGATTGATGAAAGCGACCAACAAAATGAAAGTAATGAAGGTCCTAGTTTAGCCTGTGCTACATGTTATCAATATAAGAGCAGCATAGTTTCTCAAACATTGATTTCAAGAAAATATATAGGCACAGTCACAATTTCAAGAAGCACAACCATATCTGGACAAATAAAATTTAAGTATAAGGGTTTTGAACTTTCAATTGGAGGTAAAAATGTTAGCTCCTCCAGTAAAAAATTTAAAGAATACAAGGTAACAAAAAACTATAAAATTCGGATAAAAACCTATAACCCTATGGGGCGATTAATTTCTAATGAAGTGGTCACTAGAAAGATTACTACTACTGAAAGAGTTCCAATATAGAGTTGAACATATTAAACTCCGATTAAATGGCTTCACAATACATTTAATCGGAGTTTTAAGATGCCATAGTATGTAGTTGAATGGCGTAGTATTTCAGTAGCTATTTGGTATTATTTTAAGCCAAAAATTCATCAAGAGATTATTTTGAGTGCTTTTCCCCACCCCTTCTATATGCAGCAACAATCATAAGTGAGGTTACAAGGGTCAACCTAATGTATGAAAAGCTACTGTAGTCATCATCTACACCCCAATTCCTCAAATTGATAGGAAATACTTGCTAACACATATAAAGGAGCCGTTTCTGTTCGTAGTATTCGTGGTCCGAGTCGAACAGGCTGAAAACCATTTTTCTTTAATAGTTCTGCTTCATCCGTTGTAAAACCACCTTCTGGACCGATACACGTAAGAACGCGTTGTCCACTACGCAACTCCTTCACTATTGTACTAAACGATTGAAACTTTTCAACCTTTGCTTCTTCTTCATAAGGAAAAAATTTCACATCATAAGATTGCCCTAATTTGATTAGTTCTTTTAAAGATATTGTATCTAAAATTTCTGGTATTCGATTGCGATGGCTTTGCTCACTTGCCTCCTTCACAATCTTTTTAAAGCGTTGTATTTTTTTATCTGCTTTTCGTTTATCCCACTTCACGACAGCACGGTCAGTCATGAGCGGAATAAATGCACTTGCACCCAGCTCTGTTCCTTTTTGTAAAACAAGGTCTAATTTATCACCTTTAGGTAAACCTTGTGCAATCGTTATTTCAACCGGTAGCTCATTATTTTCATTCAACCATTGAATGACTTGCAACCGAACAGTTTGTTGCTCAATTTCAGTGATTTCACAAATTGCAGCTTCCCCTGTTAACTGATTACATATCACATGGTCACCTATTTGGTATCGTAAAACTTTAATCATATGATGAGCATCATCACCATGCACTTCTAGCACATCACCTTGCCAACTTGACGCTGGAATAAAATACCTTTGCAAAATACCACCAACTTTTTTACTTTTTAGCTACTATACTAACCCAATCCGCCTCTTCGTTTATTTCAACTATTGAAAATCCATTATCTTGCAATGTTTTTTCCACGAGAGACTTTTTCTCCTGAATAATGCCGGAAGTAATGAAGTATCCTGATTGTTTTAAGTTATCCCATGCATCGGGGATTAGTTTTACAATGATATCTGCTAATATATTTGCGACAATCACATCTGCTTCAAGACGTACACCCTGTAGTAGATTATTTTGACTTACATAAAGATTATTACCGATATCGTTCATTTGCGCATTTTGTTTTGTACTTTTTACTGCCACATCATCTAGATCAAATGCATGTACTTGTTTCGCCCCCAACAAAAGCGATGCAATACTTAAAATACCTGATCCGCATCCAACATCTATGACAGTATCATCTTTTTTGAGATACTTTTCGATTGATGATAAACATAGTGTTGTTGTCGCATGTGTTCCTGTGCCAAATGCCATGCCTGGATCTAATTGAATGACAACTTCTTCTTCATTTTCCTTTTCATAATCAATCCATGAAGGATTAATCGTTAGGCGGTCAGTAATCTTAGTTGTATGATAATATTTTTTCCATGCAGTTGCCCAATTCTCTTCGTCTATCTCTCGACATGTTATTTGACCCTCACCCAGATTTAAGCCATATTCCTTTAATAATAGAATATTTTGCTTGATATCTTCTATCTTTCCCGGTAATTCCGAATTACTTGCAAAATAGGCTTTTACACGCACACCAGCTTCTGGAAAATCGTGTGGGTTTAGTTCAAATATTTCACCAAAAACCGAATGTCTTTCTTTATGTAGATCAACCGAATCTTCAATCGCAACGCCACTAGCGCCACGCTCATTCAACATATTGGAAACAGCTTCTACCGCCTCATTTGTCGTATGTATGCATACTTCCGTCCATTTCAACAAATATTCACACTCCTTATCGCAAAAGTACCATTACACATATATGTTCAAAACAAAAATGCGCAATGGTTTTTTACATTAAACTTGAAAAAGAGGGTGATTAACCTCATTCGTTAATCACCTTTAAATGCCTTTTTAAAGCGACTAAATAGGGAATCATCATGTTCAGATGCTGCTTCGTTCCCACCTAGTTCATTAAATTCTCTTAACAATTCCTTTTGTTTATCTGTTAAATTTGCAGGAGTGACCACTTTCACTTGCACATGCTGATCTCCTTGACCATGTCCCCTTACATTTGGTGCACCCTTACCACGTAATCTGAATACTTTACCCGTTTGAGTTCCAGCAGGTATTTTAAGCTTCACTCTACCATGTACAGTCGGGATTTCTACATCATCACCAAGCGCAGCCTGAGCAAATGTTAATGGGTATTCACAATAGATATTGTCTCCATCACGTTCAAAAATCGGATGATTTCGAACGTTTACAACGACATACAAGTCACCCGGAGGTCCACCATTAACCCCAGCTTCACCTTTACCGGAAACACGAATTTGTTGCCCTTCGTCAATACCTGCTGGAATGGAAATTTTGATTGTCTTATGTTTTTTCACGCGACCTGACCCACTACATGTTGTACATTTATCTGTAATAATTTTCCCGGTACCTTGACAATAATGACAAGCACGACGGTTAACAATTCTACCAAATGGCGTATTTTGTTCCGTATTTAACTGCCCTGTACCATGACAGTGTGAGCATGTGGATGGCTGCGTCCCAGGCTTAGCACCCGAGCCATGACAAGTTTTACATTCTTCTTCAGTAGGTATTTTTATTTCAGTTTCTTTACCAAATATTGCTTCTTCAAAATCTAGTACAATCGTATATTGCAAATCAGCTCCTTGTTGCGGTGCGTTAGGATCGTTTCTACGACCACCACCACCAAAGAACATGTCAAATATATCACCAAATCCTCCAAAGTCCTGACTACCACCGAACCCTCCAAAGCCTTGTCCTTGTGCTCCTGCATGGCCAAATTGATCATACTGTGCTCGTTTTTGTTCATCACTTAGTACTTCATATGCTTCTTTTACTTCTTTAAACTTTTCCTCAGCGCCTTCTTCTTTACTTACATCAGGATGATACTTTCTAGCAAGTTTACGATAAGCACGTCGTATATCATCCTTCCCTGCACTCTTTTCTACTCCTAGTACTTCATAATAATCACGTTTACTCAATTGTAAATCACTCTCCCGATTCACTATTACATAGGTTATATATTACCATCATTTATAGTGTAATAACAAATATCGTATATTGTTTTAAGCGATAATTGCGTTATCCATATGAAAAAGTCAAAGTCAAGAATATCCCGACTTTGACTTTTTTCACTTCATTTATTATTTTTTCTCATCATCGTCTACTTCACTAAAATCAGCGTCTACGACATCCTCATCTGCTTGACTATTTGTTGCCTCGCCTTGTTGTGCTTGATTTTCTTGGGCCATTTGTTCATAAAGCTTAACTGACAACTGTTGAACATGTTGTTCAAGTGCTTCTTTTTTAGCCTTAATTTCTTCTAAGTCTTTTCCTTCTAATGCCTTCTTCAATTCTTCTTTAGCAGATTCTGCTTGTGCTTTATCGCTATCTGAAACTTTATCTCCTAAATCTTTAATCGTTTTATCAGTCGTAAAGACAAGTTGATCAGCTTCATTTCGTAAATCTACTTCTTCACGAAGTTTTTTATCAGCTTCAGCATTTTCTTCTGCCTCTTTTACCATACGATCTACTTCTTCATCTGATAAACCGGAAGATGATTTAATCGTAATAGATTGTTCTTTATTTGTTCCCAAATCTTTCGCACGAACATTTACAATTCCATTTGCATCAATGTCAAATGATACTTCAATTTGTGGCACACCACGTGGTGCCGGTGGGATGTCTGATAATTGGAAACGACCTAATGTTTTATTACTTGCAGCCATTTCACGTTCTCCTTGCAATACATGAATATCAACAGCATTTTGGTTATCTGCTGCAGTTGAAAATACTTGAGATTGACTTGTTGGGATTGTTGTATTTCTTTCGATTAATTTTGTAAACACGCCACCCATTGTTTCAATACCAAGTGATAGCGGTGTTACGTCAAGTAGAAGTACATCTTTTACATCTCCCTGTAGAACACCACCTTGAATAGCTGCTCCTAATGCTACTACTTCATCCGGGTTCACACCTTTGGATGGTTCTTGTCCAGTTTCACGCTTAATAGCTTCTTGTACTGCCGGAATACGTGTTGAGCCACCAACAAGTAATACTTTATCAATTTCACTTGCAGACAAACCAGCATCAGATAGTGCTTTTCGTGTAGGTATCATTGTACGTTCAACTAAATCAGCTGATAACTCTTCAAATTTCGCACGAGTTAATGTCATTTCTAAATGTAGTGGTCCTGCTTCTCCAGCTGTAATAAACGGTAATGAAATTTGTGTTTGCGATACGCCAGAAAGGTCTTTCTTTGCTTTTTCAGCTGCATCTTTTAAGCGTTGTAAAGCCATTTTATCTTGTCCTAAATCAATACCGTTTTCTTTTTTAAATTCTTGAACCATATGATTGATAATAACTTGGTCAAAGTCATCTCCACCTAGACTATTATCACCTGCAGTTGCGATAACTTCAAATGTACCATCACCAATGTCAAGAATCGATACATCAAATGTACCTCCACCAAGGTCAAATACCAAAATAGTATGGTCTTGATCACTTTTATCGATACCATATGCTAATGCTGCAGCAGTAGGTTCGTTAATAATACGTTCTACTTCTAGTCCAGCAATTAAACCTGCGTCTCTCGTAGCTTGGCGTTGTGCATCGTTAAAGTAAGCAGGTACAGTAATAACAGCTTTTTCAACCTTTTCACCAATGTAATCTTCAGCATAAGATTTTAGATGTTGCAAAATGATAGCAGAAATTTCTTGTGGTGTATAATCTTTATCTTCTACATTTTCCTTGTAGTCTGTACCCATATGACGTTTAATAGATTGAATTGTATTTGGGTTCGTAATTGCTTGACGTTTTGCAACTTCTCCTACTTGTCTTTCACCATTTTTAAATGCTACTACAGATGGCGTTGTTCTGTTACCTTCCGGATTTGGGATTACAACAGCCTCTCCACCTTCCATAACAGCTACACATGAATTTGTTGTTCCTAAATCAATTCCAATTATTTTACTCATAATAATTTTCCTCCTTGCAAATTATACGACTTTTTATTTATTAACTTTTACCATCGCTGGTCGGATGACTTTATCCTTAAGTAAATAACCTCTTTGTAATTCTTCTACAACTGTATCCGTTTCATATTCTTCTGACTCAACTTGCATGACCGCATGATGAATATTCGGATCAAATTTTTCACCAACTGTTTCAATTGTAGATACACCTTGTGATGTTAATGCATCCATTAGTTGACGCTGTATCATCAACATACCTTCAACAAAACTTGCAGTATGCTCCGTTGTTTCGGCCTGAAGTGCTCTTTCAAAGTTATCTAATGCTGGTAATAACTCTGTCACAAGATCTTGCGATTGGTATTTACGAGCATCTTGTTTTTCTTTTTGACTTCTTCTTTTAAAATTATCATACTCTGCTTGAAGTCGTAACAGTCGCTCGTATAAATCTTCCTTTTCCTTTTTTGCTTTTTCTAATTCTCCCTGTAGCTTTTCGTAATCAGCTGCTTGTTCAGGTCGTACTTCATCTTCTTTCACATTATCGTCCTGTTTGCTTTCCATTACTTCTTCTACTTCTTCTACTTTTTCTTCAACATCTTCTATATTTTTATCTACCACAGTGCCACCTCCACCATTATATAAATTTACACAAAACAAAGATGTAGTGGGGAAAGAGAATCCACTACATATAGGCTACTCTTTGTTTTTATACCATAAGTGTAATGCTTGTGTCATTTCACTTGATAATGTATTTAATAAAGTAATAACCTTCCGATATTCCATGCGAGTAGGGCCAAGTAGAGCGATAGTGCCTAATTGATCTTCTCCAATATCGTAAGTAGCTGTGATTAAACTAAAGTCTTTAATTGCGTCTACTTTATTTTCATTTCCGATTGTAACTTTGATGCCTTCTTTCGAGCTTTTAACGATATTTACAATTTCTTCTTCATTTTCCATCATGGCATAAAAAGCGCGTATCTTTTCAACATCATGAAACTCAGGTTGTAATAATATATTGGACTTTCCACCAATATATAGTTTAACTGGTTGCTCATGGAAAAAAGCAAGTTGTAAATATTTAAATGCCTTTTCAAAATCGTTCATATATCTTTTCATTAAGAAGGCGATTTCCTTATTCAACACTTCCTGGAAACGAATAATCGGCACACCAATTAGTCGCTCTTTTAAAATATTTACCATCTTCTCAAGTTCTGACGAATTCATTTCCGCCGGAATAGAGAATGAACGATGTTCTACATGACCTGAATCGGTCACTAAAATTGCTACTGCTGTATGTTCTGTAAGGGGTACTATTTGTAACTGTTTTAACTTTGTTTCAAAAATTTCAGGGCCGAGTATAATGGATGTATAATTTGTTAATCCAGAAAGTACTTCTGCCGCTTTTTGTACAATCTGCTCAAATTCAAAAAAACCATCCTGCATAATATTTTTTAAGATGTTCATATTGCTTTTTTGAATTGTTGGTGCAATAATGTGATCCACATAATAACGATAGCCTTTTTCAGATGGTATTCTCCCAGAAGATGTGTGCGTTTTTTCCAAAAATCCTAACTCTTCTAAATCAGCCATCTCATTACGTATCGTTGCGGCACTATATGTGATTTTGTCCTTCTTGGCTATTGCTCGTGAACCAACAGGATGGGCGGAATTGATAAAATCATCAATTATTACACGCAAAATCATTAATTGCCTTTCAGTTAGCATGTCTTTCACCCCTGTTAGCACTCTTCTATTGTGAGTGCTAATACTATTAATAAATTATCAAATCCCGTTTTTTTTGTCAATGCACACGCTCTAAATCAAGAGCATCTATTAAAAAATGTTCAAATACATCATTACCAAACAATACTCCTTGGTCAGTAAGTTTTAAAAATCCATCTTCTATTTTTAACCAACCTTTTTTTATCAATAATTGAATAGGCTGTTCATAATATTTATCAATTGAAAAACCAAATTTCTTGTGGAACTGTTGTAGTCCTACTCCAGTTAATTTCCGTAAACCTAAAAATAGTTCTTCCTCCAAACGTTCTTTTAATTCAATTTTCTCAATGCGTAAAACAGGATTACCATCTGCCATTGCTTGTTTGATATAGGCGGGGATAGGTTTAATATTTAATGTTCTTTTTCCCGGTAAATAACCAGATGCACCTGCACCAAAACCATAATAATATTCATTATTCCAATAGGTTAAATTATGCATACTCTCATATCCTGGTTTTGCAAAGTTACTTATTTCATAATGTTGCAATTCATTTTGTTTCATTATGTTACACAATACGTTATACATTTCTACTTCTTCTTCTTGTTCTGGACGATGAAGTTGACCTTTTTGATATCGATTGTAAAAGATTGTCTGTGGTTCAATTTGCAATGAATATGCGGAATAATGCGGTAGTTGGAAGGAAGTAGCCTCTTCTAACGTACGCTGAAAATGTTCCACAGTTTGATTTGGCAAGGAATATATGAGGTCAAGACTAATATTAGAGAAACCTGACTTTTTCAGATCGTTTACGGTTCGATATACATCCTCTACTTGGTGCGCACGGCCAAGTGATTTTAACATTTCATTATCAAATACTTGAACTCCTAGGGATACTCTATTAACCCCATATGCTTGAAGTAGGTTTATTTTATCAGCATCAAAATCTCCAGGATTTGCTTCAATTGTAAATTCTTTACATGTATGAACATCAAACTTATGATGAATAATTTCCATCAATTTACGTAATTGTTGTAATGTTAAGGCTGTTGGAGTACCACCACCGATAAAAATTGTTTTCACTTTATTTTGTGTACCTTCAACTGTTTCATTAATTTCCTTTTCTAATGCATCCATATATTGTGTCGCCATCTGTTCATTATAAAATATTTTTGTAAAATCACAGTAGTGACAAATATGGTGACAAAAAGGAATATGGATATAAACTGATTGGATCATGACAAAACTCTCCTTCAGATAAGGCTTTTTACGATTCTTTGTTGCCTAGTTAACGTATATTGTGAACTAGTGAAAACTTATCCCATCCTACTGATGATTGGGATTGTATATCCGCTCCGGAGGCACACTTTGCTTTCCGCGGAAAGCGAAGTAATCTTCCGTAGCGGTGTTATAGCACTAAAACTATGTGAAAAGGAACGATAATACCTAATTAGTTAGTTCACAGTTTGAGTATATTGTGTAGAAACAATAACGGAAAAAACTTTTCTGCAATGATGCACAAAAGTTTTTTCCCTTGATTAGTCATCATCCATTTGTAATACAGACATAAATGCTTCTTGCGGAACTTCAACGGATCCGACCATTTTCATCCGCTTCTTACCTTCTTTTTGTTTTTCTAGTAGTTTTCTTTTTCGCGAAATATCTCCACCGTAACACTTTGCAAGTACGTTTTTACGTATCGCTTTTATTGTCGACCTCGCAACAATCTTATTTCCGATAGCTGCTTGAATAGGTACTTCAAATTGCTGTCTCGGAATAAGCTCACGTAATTTGTCTACGATAAATTTTCCACGTTCATATGCAAAATCACGATGAACAATAAAGGAAAGCGCATCAATTTGTTCACCATTTAATAAAATATCCATTTTAACTAAGTTAGATGGTTTATAACCAATAAGTTCGTAGTCAAATGAAGCATACCCTTTTGAGTGTGATTTTAATTGATCAAAAAAGTCATAAACAATTTCCGAAAGTGGAATTTCATAGATAACATTCACTCGGATATCATCCAGGTATTCCATATTGATAAACTGCCCACGTTTCTTCTGGGCTATCTCCATTACCGCACCTACATAATCATTTGGTACCATAATCGTTGCTTTTACAAATGGCTCCATAATATCTTGAATGACTTGTGGGTCAGGCATTTTAGATGGATTATCAACGCGAATCATCTCACCATTTGTTTGTTCTACTTCATAAATAACACTTGGTGCTGTAATAATAAGGTCAATTTTAAATTCACGTTCAATTCTTTCTTGAATAATTTCCATATGTAATAGTCCAAGAAAACCACAACGAAAGCCAAAACCTAAAGCCTGTGACGTTTCCGCTTCATATTGTAACGAAGAATCATTTAATTCCAGTCTTTCAAGTGCTTCTCGTAAATCGTTATATTTATTTGGATCAATAGGATATAACCCACAGAAAACCATTGGATTTAGTTTTCGATAACCAGGTAATGGTTCTATAGCAGGATTGTTAGCGAGTGTAATCGTATCTCCGACATGCGTATCTGCCACATTTTTCATAGATGCTGTTAAATACCCTACGTCTCCAACATGTAAAACATCTTTTGATTCTGGCTTCGGATTGAATACACCTACTTCATTTACTTCAAAGTCTTTCCCTGTAGCCATCATACGAATTTGATCGCCAACTTTAACAGAACCTTCTTTGACACATATGTATGCAACTACTCCACGGTATGGATCATATAAAGAGTCAAAGATGAGTGCTTTTAATGGACTATCCTCATCACCTTCAGGCGGTGGCACAGCCTCAACAACCCGTTCTAATATTTCATCAATACCTATATTTGCCTTAGCAGATGCAAGAATAACATCATCGGGATGAATGCCAATTACCTCTTCTAATTCCTTTTTTACTCGTTCTGGATCGGCATTCGGTAAATCAATTTTATTAATAACGGGAATAATCTCCAAGTCATTATCTAAAGCTAAATAGACGTTTGCTAATGTTTGTGCTTCAATTCCCTGGGCCGCATCCACCACAAGTATAGCTCCCTCACAAGCAGCTAAACTGCGCGATACTTCATATGTAAAATCGACGTGTCCAGGCGTATCGATTAAATGAAATGTGTAATCTTCACCATTCTCACTTGTATAATGAAGTTGTACTGCATTCAATTTTATTGTTATTCCACGTTCACGTTCTAAATCCATTGCATCCAAAAATTGTTCCTTCATCTCACGTTGGGTTAAAGCTTTTGTGTTTTCTAATATACGATCAGCTAGCGTTGATTTTCCATGGTCAATATGTGCAATAATTGAAAAGTTACGTACATTCTCTTGTCTTTTTGTCATTAATGATCTTCACTCCTACATATCCTTTACTTTTTATCTAAGCAAAGGAGTGTCCACTTACATGAATAGCTAGCATTGATTATAGCAGTAGCCCCCACTCGTTTCAAGAATGAAGTGGGGGCTATTAAGAATACAAGTATATTCATTATAATGAGACTAAGGCGGTTTGCACTTGATTGTTGCGGTTGAAGTAGTTCTGAGTAGATAGAAACCGTACATTTATCCATTTCGAAATTCATCTACCAGCTACTTATCGCATTACACCTTCCACATTCCCAAAGAATGGGAGGCTTCTCACTGAAATCAATTAAAAGAAAATCTCGGCAATACTGTACAGGATTTTAACGATAGCTTCATAAAATCCTTTTATCCCCGCTTCTAGAACAGAAGCAGTTTTTTGCGTAAAGTGGACTGGATTATCCTCGTCTATTATATCTGCATAAGTTTTTTCTTCCATTTCTTTCTTTGACTTATCCTGTTTTAGCTGGTCTCTCTTTTCTGCAACATTCTGTTCTGCCGCTTCTTCGACAGGATGTTCAGCTTTATCTGTCATAGCTTTTTCCATCGTCATTTGATCACGATCCATACCAAACAGCATACCGCCAAGAAAACAAATTACGAGTAATAGTACTACGATAATAGAGCGAACCACCTTAATCCTCCCTCTCTTCTACACTTACTTTTTCCGCATCCCAATAAAATTCACCAAAAACCTCAGCTAGCGCATCCGCTGTACGATACAACTCTTCTAATGTATTATCCACACCACCAAATTCAAATAGGATAGCTTGGTCAGATAAATCTTGATTAAAGATGCCGTTCGTCCCTTTACCCTTTTTCGGAATTACTCCTCTACTTATACCTGGATATTTTTCTTCTAACTTATAATGTAATCTTGTAGCAAAGTCTAAGTTGTCCTTATAAGCATCATAATTTGCACCAATCACAATCATCACTCTTGCATAGTCTTTTCCATTTATTTTTTTAGTTGTCACATTTCTTCTCTCGGAATCACGATGTATATCGAAAATATATTTAATATCCTTATTTACAGCAATAGCTTCCTTTACAACTTCCCTAGAGGCTTGGTAAGACTTGCCATATTTCCAATTCTTACTGTGTAAGAGTTCCATAATATCTGTTGTTTCTATTTGAGTACCTATCCCTTCTGCTTCTAAGGATTTTGCTAATCTATCACTTACTTTTGTAATATTAACCTCATTATGTGATGCGTTATTCGGATCTGAAACCTTAGGTAAATGCGGTAAAAACGATTCATAATTATGGGTATTATATAAATACACAACCTTTTTACCACCTGTTGTAGGCCTATCCTTCTCACCCTCTTGTTTTTTATCATCTTCTGGTTCATCCCCAAGAATTGCTTCTCGATCTTTCATCACTTCTTCTAGCGGTGGCGATGATTCGATTGGTAGATTCGTATAATTTGTACCTTCTCCCGCTATTAATATTTCCCTATCAAAGATAGAAAACCCAGGCAATTCGTTACCCAATAAACTTCTAGGGTCCTGAGGCTTGATACTTGTAGCCAATTCAAAAATAGTCGAGGAAATCTTCGGTATTGGTTGGTCCTTTGGTACAGCTTCTTGAAAAGCTCTATTTTCCATACTAAATAAGTGAACATAAGTAGATGTTTCAATCTTGCTTGTCCACGTCGAAACCACTTCTGACGAAAAACGATATGCTGGGGAAATTGTAGTTAAGAAACCTATTAATATAAATAGAATCGCAAGACTAACCATATATAAACTACTTCTCTTTATAAGTTGCACTGTTATTTTTCGATGGTTATTTCTTTCATTCATTTTCATCCAAACACCTCTTTTTCAACTAACAACATCTCTATGTTTTACTCTATGATTCAACGCAGAAAAGTAGAACTACTTTTTAATAGAGTATGGGGGCAAACATAAAAAACTTTGAATTCACTGAGACGTTAATGTTGAACTAACCAATAAAAAAAGCCCTGATATTCAGGGCATCAACGTTATATGTGCATATTATGCTCTTTTACTATCTCGTATAGGAGGAAAAGTTATCTACATCTACAACTTCATGTAATGCTGCATTAATTCCCGTTGCTACAAGATGAGCCATATCAATCATGAATGCATCTACTTCTTTCGGTGTCACAATCATATTCTGTCCCAATGGTGTTAAAACTTCCGATATTAAACTTCGCTTTTCTTCTTCTGACAACGTACCAATCATACCTAGAAATGCCTGTCTCTTGTCATTATCTGGCAAATCATCTTCGTGAAATTTCTTCCTTCCGAATGAAAAACCTCCAGGGGCTAATGCGTTTCCTGGTCTATCCTTATCTTTCCATTCACGTCCCAAATGTTTTAATAGATAATCAATGGTGTCACTCGTAATTGTAACTGCATCTACAACAGTAGGTACACCGATAGCGATTACTGGCACTCCCAGCGTTTCTTTACTTAATTCTTTCCGCTTATTTCCGACACCGGACCCCGGGTGAATGCCAGTATCCGTCAATTGAATGGTCTCATTAATTCTCTCAATTGACCGTGAAGCCAATGCATCGACTGCAATCACAAAGTCTGGCTTAAATTCTTCCACAATACCAAAAATAATATCACTCGTTTCAATACCAGTTACACCCATTACACCTGGTGTAACAGCACCTACAGGACGGTAACCCTCTGCAACAGATTCGTGATCCAACTTAAATAAGTGACTTGTTACAAGCACTTTTTCCACCGCCATCGGACCTAATGCATCTGGTGTGACATTCCAATTTCCTAAACCAACGATAAGTCCTGTAGCATCTTTATTTATATTATTTTTATTTAGTAACTGTTCAAGTTCCTTTGCTAATATTTTTGCCGCGTATTCTTGAGACTTTGTATCTTGTTGTTTTACTCCATCCGCATATATCGTAATATAAGTGCCAGGCTTTTTACCTATTTTCTCTGCACCTTGCTCATCTATCGTAACGTAGCTTATGTTAATATCGTGTTCTGTTCGCTCTTTAGACGTAATACCTATCGAGTTATCCGCCTGTTTCTTTTTACGACCTACTAGCATATCTTTTGCCTCAACTGCTAAATCAGTACGAACTTGTATATGGTTGTCCTGATCTTCCACTTATCAACACCTCTTTCATTTTCATCATAAAACTAATATTATTAGCGTTTGCATTTCACATGTAAAACATACAAATATTACAAGGAAAGTAGAAAGTTATTGAAAACATTGTTGAGCTTTGGTAAAATATCCTATGTCGATTTGTAATGATTTCGGCATTTTAGGAGGTGAAATAAATGGCAAATATTAAATCAGCAATTAAACGTGTAAAAATTAACGATAAAAAACGTGCGTTAAATCAATCTTATAAGTCTGAAATGCGTTCACAAATTAAATTAGTTGAAAAGTTTGTGGCAGAAAATAATGTTGAAGAAGCAAAAACATCTTTACTTAAAGCTGTAAAGAAAATTGATAAAGCTGTACAAAAAGGCTTGATTCATAAAAACAGTGGTAACCGTCAAAAAACTCGTCTTTCTCAAAAGGTTAATCAATTAGGCGCGTAATCAACATCAAAAAAAACGATCTCTTCTTAACTATAAGATCGTTTTTTTTATGCCTATTTTATGCTTGTTGGTCTATTGTAATCAGATCATATAATAACATTTCAAATGCAATTTCCTTTTCCATCTTCCCTTGCTTCAAAATGCTATCTGTTTTAGCTAGCTGTTTCATAATCGTATGTAAATTCTCTTTAGAAAATGACTTTTCTCGATTCCAAGCTATTTTAATCACATATGGATGTGCACCAATTTGCTTTTGAATTTGGCTTTGACCATATCCCTTTGTACGTAATAACTTCACTCTTAAAATCATTCTAAATTGAAATGCTAATAATCCAATCAATGCTATTGGATCTTCATTACCTTTTTGAAGATCTTTAAATATTTGAATGGCACTTGTAAGATCACGTGCAATTACTGCGTCAACAAGCCGCAAAGATGTACTCTGCATTGTCGGTGCTAGCAACTGTTCTACAACCGATTTCGTAATATTACCACCATCTCCTACATATAATGCCATTTTTGTTAATTCTGATTCTAACATCTGTAAGTTTGTTGATAACTCCGCCTCCAATATTTCCGCCGCATCACGTTCCACGAAAATTTGCAGTCGTTTTGTCATCTCTTGCAACCATGAAGAAAATTCATTTGACTTAATAGGATTACATTCCACTATCCCAGCATTTTTACGTAATAATTTGGTTAATTTCTTCCTTTCATCTAATTTTTCATATGGTGCTATCAAGATTAGATGGGAAAAGTCTACAGGAGATTGTATATATTGTTCTAAAGTATGTAAATTGTGCTCAAAAGGTAATTTCTCTTGTTTTGCTGTTAAGAATGTTGGATTATATGCAAATATAACTTTTTCCTCACCAAAAAACGGATAAGTTTCAGCATCTGTAATGACCTCTTGTATAGGAACCTCCCTTAAATCGTATGAAGCAATGTTTTCTTCTCCAACTTTTGACTTTTCTACAATTAGATCCTTTAATTTTTGGATAAAATAGTCTTCTGTTCCATATAATAAACTAACTAAAGGTATTTTTTTGTTTATTGTCTTTTGCATTTCTAAAAAATTCATGTTAAACTCACCCCGATACTATAATAAATAGTAATCGGAAATAATGACAATAGCAAGAAATATCATGAGAGGGAGTGAAAGGGATTGGCACTCCCTCCCTATCTATATAAACGTTTGAAATGTTGGCCTAGGATCAGCATTTCAAACGGTGCTTTGTACTTATAGAATAACCGCTATTTAAAAAACTATAGCTGTTAACTCTTTCTAGTAATGGTTGCACTTCACAAAAGAAGACATGTATATGCAGCTTTTGTATATTCAAAAACAGTTATTTTAAATTAAGTGGATTTTTTTTTATATTTAATTTATACTAAAGGTGATTAGGAGGGGTAGCGATGCATGAAACGATGAATGATTTCGAAAAGGATCCGCAATCAAAAAATAGTGACGTAGTGGATTCCATCAAAGGTTTTACTTTTTCTTTTCTGTTCTTTGTACTCATTTTTGCTATTGGTGTAGTTATTAGTGTCATTGGATCATAAGTAACCGAATCTTATACATAAGTTTAAACGAGTAAGAGAAGAGAGACTGCTACGAATGCAGTCTCTTATTTAGTTACTATATAGCTATGGTATAAACTTAAAAAAGGTTCCTTCCCCTTCTGTAAATTCATAAATGACAGCCCCAGATTCATCTGTACGTAATATAGTAATTCCCCTTTCGTTTAAAGTATCGAGCACTTCTTTTGTCGGATGGCCATATCGATTATGTTTCCCAACAGAAATTAGAGCATAGGAAGGTTGGATATGATCTACAAACTCAGGTAAAGTGGAGTGCTTACTACCATGATGTCCGACCTTTAAAACATCTACTTGTAAATTTGCAAACCTTTGCAATAATTGCATTTCTGTATCGTGTCCAATATCCCCTGTAAAAAGCCATGATTTATTTCCAAACTCCGAATATAGAACGAGTGAATTTTCATTTGCAGAATCTGTTTGTATCTTTGGTGATGTAACATGAAAACTTTGCCCCTGTATCGTCACGATATCCCCACTTCGTACACTGCTAATTTTCTTAACAGATTGTAGCCATTGCTGCTCCTCTTTTTTTGTCGACTTATAATAATCGCTGATAATGAGATTGTCTACATCGTAATCTTCTAAGAGGAATGATAAACTCCCGATATGGTCTACGTCTTCATGTGACAAGAATACGGCATCTATTTGGTGAATTCCGCTCATATCTAGATAAGGTTTTATTACTTGAACATATACACGATCACTAACAGCCCCTTCTGGAAAAGAAAAGCTAGCGCCTAAATCCATCATAATAATTCCTTTTCGATATGGTAATTCGATTATAAAAGCATCACCTTGTCCAATATCTAGCATTGTTATTTTTCCGTTTGGTGAAAAATATGGTTTAAGTAAAATAACACAAATCAAACATACAATACTACATCCAATCGTAAATGCTTGACTCCATTTTCTCCTCTCTAAGTTTGTCATTAATAAATACAGTAACAACATGTACATGAAAACAGCGAACATAGGTAAAGCACCATGTTTCCAAGGAAAACTAACATATCGATTTATAACATCTAAAAACATCAGCACCGTTTGATGAATAAAGATAAAAAGGGAAGAAAATAAATCTTTTAAAATTGGTATTGGAGTTAAAAACAAAAAAAGAAACATAAGCGGAATAACGAAAAATGAGAAATACGGAACAATGAGGACATTTAATAAGATGGCAAGGGGCTGTACATAGTTAAAATAAGCAAATTGTAACGGCATAATCATCATTTGCGAAATGAAACTTATCTTTAACATTTGGATCCATAATGAGTGTGAAGATTGCATGAACCAACTTCTAGATAAAATTAATCCAAATGATACAAGAAAAGACATTTGAAATCCAACGTGATAAATAATGAGCGGATTGTGCAGCATAAGTATTAAAAAAACAATACTAATCACATCTGAAACTGGCATTTTTCTATTTATCTTTTCAAAGAGAATAAAAATAAAAACCATTAAACTTGCACGCCAGACAGAAGGCTCTCCACCAGCCAAAAAAGCATACAGCGGCAAAAATATAAGCATGATCCATTGTGCCTTTTCCTTTGTAAACAAATTCAGTTTTATTAATAAAAAATAAGCAAAGGAAACAACTAATCCTACATGCAAACCGGAAATAGCAAGTAAATGAGATAAACTCCATTCACGGAATAGCTCAATAACTTCTATAGGTAATTCTGTCGTATGGCCAAAAACGAGTGCCAACAACCAACTTGATACTTCCATTTGAAAAGAGGTTTCTACATAGCGAATGATTCCATTACGCAACTTGTCAAATCGGTACGCGAAGGACGACCCTTCACACTTTACGTCTTTCCATGATGCAACGATAATTTGAGATGTAACACCTTTTTTTATTAAATAATCCCGATAATCAAATTGCCCAGGATTCCTACCTTGCTCTGGTAATTCCTCCGTTCCAAAAATGTTACAGACGGCACCACGTTTCAATTGAGTTTTAAAATTGATGGGGGAGTTGTTTTCTGGAAAATAAATGATAAGCTGTTTTTGTTTTGTCTGTTCGTTTTCTAACAAAAACTCAATCTTTTTATTACTATTCAAGATACTTCCGACAATTTTACCTTGATGTGTCTTAGGAGAGTTGTCCAATTGTATAAGTGAGGTTTGATCAAAAGTAGGAATATAAAAATAGAAAAAGAAGTATACGGCTAAGGAAAGGAAAATTGGTAATTTCCTTAACCGTTTTGTTTTATATAAATAAAGTAACCATACACATAAAATAATCATACATATTTGCAGATGCCAAATAACAGATACAACACTTGCTAAACATGCTAAAGCAAAAATATACCAATTTCCTTGCATATAATCACCACTCAAATATTTGTGCAGCTTTTTCTTTTAACGCTTCTGCTAAACTAGCATCCGTTTTATTATCCGAAATATGTTCGAGTAATGTTTTGACTAACTCCTCTTTTTCACGATAGTTCGTATCTACAGTTAAATAATCTAGCGTCACTTTCTTAATTTCTACATTTGCCTCTTCAAATAATTGTATGGCATACGGGTGGTTGCGATAATCATCCGCATAATACACTTTTTTTATTCCGGCTTGTATAATTTGCTTGCAACATTGCAAACAAGGAAAATGTGTAACATATATATGGGCATTTTCTGTTGCCACACCAAATTTCGCACATTGTAAAATGGCATTTGCCTCAGCGTGGACCGTACGCACACAATGACCATCTATGACATAGCACCCCTCATCCACACAATGAACACTTCCTGAAACACTCCCATTATATCCACCTGCAATAATACGCTTATCACGAACAATCGTTGCTCCTACCATTAATCTTTTACACGTACTGCGCAAGGCGAGTAGTTGACTTTGCGCCATAAAATATTGATCCCAAGAAATTCTATCCATAATGATGTATCCCCTTATTTCGTATTAAAATTATTCTCTTTGTAATAGCTATATCCCCACGCGGAAAACGAAGTGTTTTTCCATAGAAATGGAAACGCAGCATACGCAAGAGTTTGATTCTGTTATGAACACACATCCTAGAAAATAACCTACTTTTTATTCAGTTTAAAGTTTGCTGTCAAGATTCGTCAACGTATTCGTACATACAATTTACGGAATTTGAATTTGTTCCCTCAAATTTTCTAACGTTTTCTCTCCAATTCCGGGGACCTGTAATAAATCATCCACATTTTTAAACAGCCCATTCTCCTCACGGAAGTCAATAATTGCTTGAGCTTTTGAGGGGCCTATTCCATTTAACGTTTCGATTTCTTCTTTTGTTGCATGATTAATTCTAACTTTTTGTGATTGTTGACTTGCATTACCTATAGCAGGCACGGTTATGTTTTGGGCTTCATCTGCTTCACTAGGCACAAAAATCACCATTTCATCATGTACCTTCTGTGCCAAATTAATAACCGATTGATCAGCCTCTTTTAAAAAACCACCTGCTAATTGAATGACGTCATGAACACGAGCATCTGCTTGAATTTCATAAACACCAGGTTTTTTAACATAGCCTTTAATGTCAATGACAACGATATCGCTTATACCTTCTTGAGGTTCTTCCTCTGACGTGTTATCAGCGTCCTTCTCTAAAGACGATTCTGTTGCTTCAGAGACGACTGGTGTAAGTTCATTTTGAATATGTTTATCATTCGTAAGGAAAAGGAAGATAATGAGGAAAAATCCAAGGAGAATAAAAAAGGCATACCTTTTAAAGAAATCTAAAACAATCAATCACACACATCCTTTCTACCACCTTTTATAAAAAAGCAAGCCCCTTCATAAACAGTATTCGACATGAACTCGTAAATTCCTGCATAAAAAAAGAAACGTATTCGTAAAACATTACGAACGTTTCTTTGCAATGAAAAAAATGCGCTCTGATTCGTTATCTACTTCTTTATCTAATGAAAAATCCGCACAAATATGAATCAGCTCGAAATTTGTTTGTTTTAATAATTTTTCATATGTTTGAATTGAGAAAGTGCGTTGGTGATGGGTTTCATCAAATCTTTTATAAACACCATCTTGTTCCATAAAAAAAGTCAAATCATGAAACATTTCCCCTTCGTTATCACCAGGGGTACAAAACCAAATATAAGCATTATTTGTATCTACGTCGGCAAAAGTTTGGTCGATTAAATGATGTTCTACATAATCTAAAGCATGTACATCAAAAATGAAAAGTCCATCAACTTTTAATGATTGATTAACTTGCTCGAATACTTGTTGCACATCTTCAATGGATGTAACATAATTGAGAACATCACAAAAACTGACGACAGCATCATAATTTGTGAGTCCTACTAATTCCCGCATATCTTGATGTAGCCATTGAATATTTACAGCTTTATCAGCTGCTTTTTGCTGAGCAATGGCCAACATCTCTTCTGAATAATCTACACCAGTTACAGCATAATTATCAGCAGCAAGCCTGTTGGCTATCTCTCCAGTTCCGCAGCCTAGATCGATAATGTTATCTATCCCACTCGAGAACAGGCCGAAGCATTGCTTTGAAAACATGAACCATTTATCGTATGGTGCATGTAACATGTATGTATCATATACATATGCTAAGTCTTCATATGCTGACATAATTTTTCCCTTCCTACTCTAAGTTTAGTTCAACTTCGCTCGCATCTCCCCAAAGTCGCTCCAAATTATAATAAATACGGTCATCTTTATGAAATACGTGGCAGACGACATCACCAGCATCTACAAGTACCCAATGCGCCTGTTCAAAACCTTCCATACGTTTTATTTCAACATCATTTTCTGACAATGTTTCCTGTATCGCTCTTGCAATTGCTTGTACTTGTCGTTCTGTATTTCCGTGACAAATCAAAAAATAATCAGCGATTAAAGACACGCCTTCCATATCCAATGCGATAATATTTTCTGCTCGTTTATCATCACAAGTACGCGCGATAAGCTGTAAAATTTGGTCATTTTTCATTCATCATACCTCCGTTTATCCGCTTTAATATATCATTATAAGCATGAAATGTATCAGGATAAATACGTTGATTTTTCATAATCAAGTAGTTGATTGTATTCCTCGAAACCAACCACGTTGCTTTTAAAAGATCGCGATTTGCCATATCCCTTACTTCATCTAATCCAGGAAAACTTCTTCCTGGCTCAATATAATCTGCCGTAAATAAAATCATATCTAAATTAGACATATGCGCCTTACCCGTTGTGTGACAATAAATTGCCTGTTGGATAGCCATATCCGTAATACCATACTCACGTTCAATAAGAATAGAAGCAACAGGACCATGCCATAATTCATGGTGATAATATAATAAATCTTTCGGTAAATATGTTTCCTTTATGATACGTTTCATTTCATCTAATGAACGGTATTTTGCATAATCATGAAAAATGGCACTTATCTGTGCTTTATCTTCAGATTCATGAAAACGATTTGCCAAATCCCGTGCTGTTTCAGCTACTCTTAGAGTATGTTCAAAGCGCTCTTTTGTTAAATGTGGTTTTACTACGTTTATAGCATCAACTAAATTCATATTATGTCCTCTCCTTTATGTACGCGGCAACTGCGTCAGGAACAAAATACGTTATAGGCTCCCTCTTTTCAAGTCGATTACGAATTAATGTGGACGATATATCCATAAAAGGAACTTCCACATGAATAAAATGATATGGACTTTTATGTAACGTAAACCCTGGCCTTTCCACACCTACAAAGGTAACAAGTTTAGTTAGCTCATCAATTTGATACCATTTAGGTAAATATTCAACCATGTCTGCCCCAATAATAAAGTAAAATTCATCATGGGGGTAATTTTTTCTTAATGTTTGCATAGTATCAATTGTAAATGATTTTCCTTTTCTTTCCATTTCAATCGTATTCACTCGAAAAGTAGGCTCATTTTCTATAGCCAGTTCAACCATTTTTACACGATCAGTGGCACCAAATTTTGTAGGGTGCTTATGAGGCGGTACATTTGAAGGTATAAACCACACCTCATCCAATTTCAGAGATATACGAACTTCATTTGCAATAATTAGATGACCTATATGTGGTGGATCAAACGCACCACCTAGTATACCAATTCGCCTCATTACATTACTCCTTAAACAGTTCTTTTGCCTATGGAAGTTTTATTTGTTTATTTTCCACAGATTCTTTATAAAGTACAATTTGATTACCTATTATTTGTACTAGTTCCGCTTCTGTACCTTCTGTTAATTGTTGTGCAACAATTTCTTTATCTTCTATGCAATTTTGTAAAACATTCACTTTAATTAATTCTCGTTTTTCCAATGCATCATTGATTTGCAAAATCATATTATCATTTACACCTATTTTTCCTACTTGAAAAATAGCATTTAGATGATGCGCTTTACTACGTAAAAATCGTTTTTGTTTCCCTGTTAACATATTATCTTCCTTCCAACTTTTGTTTTAATTGCTCCATCAGTTTCTCAACCGATACACTTTGTTTCGTCCAAATCTCAAATGCATATTGCGCTTGATATAAGAGCATAAGATGACCATGTAATAATTGAGCTCCCATATTTTGTGCATCATGTAATAATTGTGTTGTATATGGTTGATAGACAATATCACTTACAATAGTAGATGGTCGAATGTCATCCAATGAAATAGCCGTTTCTATCACGTTGGGTTTCATACCTACTGATGTTGTCTGTATAATGAGATCATAATGAGCTAAATATTTCGTTACATCCTTCAAACTATATAGATTTGTATTGATGTCTGCGCTAATTTTCGCCACATTTTCAGCATGTGAAAGTGTGCGATTTGTGATATCAATATTTTTAAATCCTGCTTGCGCTAAAGCGAAAAATATCCCTCTCGCCGCACCGCCCGCACCTATTATAAGAATACGATTCTCTTTATTTTTATAAAAGTTCGGATACGTATTGTAAAGAGCTCTTGTATATCCAATGCCATCCGTATTATACCCAACCCAACTTCCATTTTTATTGTAAACTGTATTCACCGCACCAACTAATTTTGCTGTTTCATCTAACGAGTCTAGATAATGAATGATCTTCTGTTTATATGGAACCGTCACGTTAAAGCCAACAAGGTTTTCCATTTTCAAACTTTCTAGTCTGTTTTGAAAAGAGTCACTTGGAAATTCATATAACATATAAGAACCAGTTAAATTAGTTTCTTCTAATAACTTCATATGTATCCATGGGGATAATGAGTGTTCAATCGGATAGCCGATTAATCCTAGTTTATAAAACATGAATATTCCTCCGATTAAATGAGCGCCTTCCGTATCGTAACAGGAATTCCTTTAGGGCTGTACACATTTACTGTCATATTATCTCCCGAAACACTCACCCAACCCAATCCAGAAAAGACGACATCTGTTTTACCACTCTTTAATTTAAATGTTTGCTTTTCAAGGTCTGGCAGTTGCGCAATTGTATCTTTATCAGGTGGACTTAGCATTTCTCCAACATGATTAGCATATAATTCATCTGCTTTTTCGAGTTTCGTCCGATGGATAGGAAGTTCATTTGAAAAATAACATATAAATGAATCTTTATCACCTTTTAAAAAGTCTATACGTGCAAGTCCCCCAAAGAAAAGCGTCTGTTTTTCATTGAGCTGATACACCCGTGGTTTTATTTCCTTTTTCGGATTGATCATCTTTAAATCACGTGGTGATACAAAATGGGCGAATTGACGTCTGTTCACAATTCCCGGTGTATCAATCATATAAGTATCATGATCTAATGGTATTTTGATAAACCCTAAAGTAGTCCCAGGAAAATAAGATGTCGTAATCGCATCTTGTACTCCAACAGACTGCTTAATCATCTGGTTAATAAATGTAGACTTTCCTACGTTAGTTGTTCCTACAACATATACGTTCTGTTCGGCTCGATACTGCTCAATTGCTTCTGTTAACTCTTCCATACCATGTCCTTTAATAGAAGAGATGAGAAATACATCCAATAATTTTAAACCTGCTTCTTTTGCTACAGAACGTAACCATTGATTTAACTTCTGTAAATTTGTTGATTTTGGTAATAGGTCAACTTTATTCCCTACTAAAATGATTGGATTATTACCGACTATTCGAGGCAAACTTTGAATGAAGCTACCGTTCACATCAAATATATCAATTAAATGTACGACAAGTCCGGCTTTATTTTGTATCGATGCAACCATATCAAAAAATTGATCATCTGAAATCGATACATCTTGTATTTCATTATAATGCTTTAGGCGAAAACATCTCTTACATAACACATCTTCATTTTTCAATGAAGAAGCTGGTGTAAATCCCATTTTATTCGGGTCTAATGTTTGAATGGCAACACCACACCCTTGACAATAAATTTCCTCCAACGTTATTCCTCCCAATTAATCATACCTTTTTTACGTAAAGAGCGAAGTATCCGACGCTCAATTTTACGATTAAACTTAGTGATTTTCGCGTCTGTTTCGACAATCGGCGCGACTAAAACCGTGTATAAGCCAGCTAAATTTCCACCTAAAATATCCGTAAGTAGTTGATCACCAAGGACTACTACTTGTTTCTTTTCTATTCCCATAATAGAAACAGCTTTTTTAAATCCTTTACCCAAAGGTTTATTCGCTTTATATACGTATGGAATCTTTAATGGTTCAGAAAAAACTTTAACACGGTCCTCATTATTATTAGACATAACTGTAATTTTAATATCATGTTCTGTCATTGCGTTAAACCATTGTTTCACTTTTGGTGTCGCATCCGCAACATTCCATGGTACTAATGTGTTATCAAGATCCGTGATAATCCCCTTTATTCCCTTTTCTAATAGGTATTCAGGCGTAATTTCAAAAATAGACTTAACATGTTCATTTGGCATAAATATTTTTAACAATAGAAGTACACCCCATCATCTTTTTCAATAAAAATATGCGATTGTTAGATAGTTTAACAATGATCCATAATGGATAAGATATATGTAATAACATTATACTAATCCTATATCAAAGCTCTTGTATAATAAAGTAAAATAAACAGATTGTGAAGTAATATGTTTCTACAAAATATACGAATCATATTATGAGGAAGGAAATAAACCGTATGTGTATGAAAAAACGTGTTGAATTATGTTATTTCGGCTTAAATTTTGCATAAATCGTTCGACAAATTATTCTGTTTTTCGAGTGTGGATAACTTTGTTCACATCATCCACATAGATTTCTTATAGTTTTAACCTATTTTTCCGCTTTATGTGCACAGGTTATCAACAGCCTTTTGTAGATAAGTAACACCTTGTCCCACATGAGGTTACATGATAAATTATAATTAGTTCAACTAATCCAAACCTTATCGGTACAAATATTTTGGGAGGGCTGCTTGTATGGAACATTTATCAGATGATTTACTAATAGAATCATATCATAAAGCAAATGAATTAAAATTAAGCCCTGATTTCATTCTACTTATTAAAGAAGAGATAAATAAGCGACAATTAAATCATAAAATTAAGTATTCTAGCTAACGACTGGCTTCTTATTGAATAAAACGAAACAAATGCATATAATGGTACTACTCTTATCAAATTAACGTGATAAGAGTTTTTTATTTGTCTGCACCCATTATTTTTCTATTAAACAATTCTAAGACATGTTAAGATAGTATTGTCAAATTACGCACGCGGGAGATTACTTTATTTTATGATTATTCTATTTTTATAAAGGAGGACATACATGATATGATTTTCACCATCTTTATTCCACTTTTATTTGCACTTATTCTACCATTAATCAGTCGGTGCATACCAAAAGTGCATCCAGGGTATTTTGTGCTTTTTGTACCTTTAGGAATATTTATATACTACATCCAATACATAGGGAGCAAATTTACCGCTATTACGGAAACATATAAATGGATTCCATCTTTACATATTAATCTAACTTTTCATTTAGACGGATTAAGTTTATTATTTGTTTTGTTAATTAGTGGTATTGGTTCTCTAGTAGTATTATATTCGATCTTTTATTTACATACATACGAACGTCTGAATCATTTTTATATCTACTTACTTATCTTTATGACAGCCATGCTTGGTGTCGTAACTTCAGATAATGTATTTGTTCTTTATACATTTTGGGAATTAACTTCTATTTCTTCCTTCTTGCTAATTGGTTATTGGCATTTTAAAGAACGCTCCAGATACGGTGCTTTAAAATCAATGCTTATTACTGTATTTGGTGGATTAAGTATGTTTGGGGGTCTCATTTTCCTAACCATTCTTACAGGAACAACGAGTATTCGTGAAATGATTGCAAACCCCGAGCCAATTTTAAATAGTCAGTTTCTACCATTAATATTAGCTTTTATTTTACTCGGTGCCTTCACGAAGTCAGCCCAATTTCCATTCCATATATGGCTACCCGATGCAATGGAAGCACCAACACCTGTTAGTGCATACTTGCATTCAGCAACAATGGTTAAAGCAGGGCTATATTTAATTGCTCGCTTTTCACCTATTTTTGCTACATATGAATGGTTCTTTATTGTTGTTAGTCTTGTTGGAATCATTACATTATGTTGGGGATCATACATGGCTGTGAGACAAACAGATTTAAAAGCCATTTTAGCTTATTCAACAATTAGTCAGCTAGGTATGATTATGGCCATGCTAGGGTTTGGCACAGAAGTTGCTATTTTTGCAGCTGTATTCCACATATTAAACCATGCAACATTTAAAGGTGGTTTATTTATGATCGCCGGAATTGTTGATCACGAAACCGGTACACGGGATATTCGAAAACTTGGTGGTTTATTAACCTTTATGCCCATTAGTGCAACACTAGCTCTATTTGGCACATTTTCAATGGCTGGTATACCTTTACCATTTTTAAATGGATTTTATAGTAAGGAAATGTTTTTTGAGTCTGCAGTACTTTTATCAAATGAGACGAACTCATTTGCTGCATTTCTTTCAAATGCTGTTCCATACTTAGCAATTTTAGGTAGTGTCTTTACATTCGTGTACTCGATGTACTTTTTATTTGGGGTCTTTGGTGGGCAAAAGAAATTAGACCAACTTCCTAAGAAACCGCACGAGGCACCAATTGGTATGCTGCTTTCTCCATTTATACTTGTAAGTGGTGTTATCTTGATTGGATTATTTCCATCTTTATTTAATCAGTCACTTCTTACACATGCAGCAAGCTCAATTAGCCAAACAGTCAATACAATGGATATTAAATTTTGGCACGGCTTAAACGTACCATTTATCATGTCTCTTATAGTGGTTGGTATCGGAATCATTTTAACTATCACAAGAAAAACGTGGCAACCCATTTATCGTCTGCTACCTGGTAAATTTAGTTTGAACAAAGTATATGATTCTATTATTAAAAATGTAGATGTATTTTCAAAGCGCATTACAAATTTTTATATGACTGGCTCACTAAGAACTTATATGCTCATCATTATTGGAACGATTGTTGCAGTCACGACATTTATTATGATAAATACCGATGGCTTCAACATAAAATATGACAATTTGGCTTCCATATCTGTACTTGAAATAACTGTTGTTATTGCCATCATCATTGCAGCTTTAGCAACTATATTTACGAATCACAAACTAGCTGTAATTTTAGTGACTGGTATTGTTGGATACGGTGTCGCAATCCTATTCGTTATCTACCGCGCCCCTGACCTTGCATTAACACAACTCGTCATTGAAACAGTTTCAGTCGTTTTGTTTTTGCTTTGCTTTTATCACTTACCAAAAATGCAAAAACGTGATGAAAAACCAAAAACCAAGCTCGTCAATGCAATTATTGCAATCAGTTTTGGAACGCTAATGACGATTGTCGGAATCTCTGCCCATAGTAGTAATTGGTTTAAATCGATATCAGATTACTTCATAGAAACTGCTGATACGATTGGCGGAGGGACAAACATTGTCAACGTCATCTTAGTAGACATGCGTGGACTAGATACACTTTTTGAAATAACTGTATTAGGTATTGCTGCATTAGCTATTTATAGCCTCATTAAACTACGCAAAGATAAGGAGGCAAAATAAATATGGAAATTATCATTTCTATTTTAGCTGGTATTTTGTTTGCGACCGCTGTTTACAATTTACTCCAAAAACAGCTATTAAGAATCATCATTGGAACAGTATTAATATCACATGCAGCACACTTACTTATTTTAACAATGGGAAAATTAAAGCGAGGTCAGCCTCCTATTTTAATAGAAGGCATAACACAATATACTGATCCATTACCACAGGCATTAATTTTAACTTCCATTGTCATTAGTTTCGGTATTACGAGTTTGCTTCTCGTCTTAGCGTATCGAACGACAAAGGAAAATAAAACAGATAACATGGAACAATTAAGGGGTAGTTCAAATGAGTAATCTAGCAGTCTTACCAATCATTATTCCGTTATTTGCTGGGATAATCGTAACCTTTGTCAATAAACGTGTCTCTCTTTCAAGAAATTTAGCAAAACTATTTACTATACTTAACTTAGGTGTTGCAGTATATGTGATGTACCATGTCATACAACATGGTACAATCGTTTTAGAAACTGGAGAATGGGTTGCACCCTATGGCATTGTGCTAGTTGCCGATTTACTTTCAGCACTGCTCATTTTAACAACAAACATTATTGCGACTGCTTGTGTATTTTATGCACCACGTTCTTTACCTGAGAGTAAAGAAAAACATTATTTTTATACGTTTTACTTTTTCTTACTAACTGGTGTGTCCGGTGCATTTCTAACAGGTGATTTATTTAACCTTTTTGTTTTCTTTGAAGTATTACTTATTGCTTCATATGCATTAATTGTACTAGGTGGAGATAGAGTTCAATTACGTGAATCGCTTAAATATGTGCTAATAAACGTATTTTCTTCTGTACTTTTTGTAACTGTCGTTGCCTTTTTATATGGGGTTGTTGGAACTGTAAATATGGCTCAAATTGCTGAACGCGTACAAGAAGTCGATCAAAAAGGTGTGTTAACAACAATTGCAATTTTATTGTTTTTCGTTTTTGGTACAAAAGCTGCATTATTCCCGCTTTACTATTGGATGCCAAAATCATACGTTGTACCAAATCCAGTCGTTTCAGCATTATTTGGTGCACTACTAACAAAAGTTGGTGTCTATTCAATATTACGGGTATTCTCGCTCATTTTTGTCCATAACATTAGTTTGACTCATGAAATGTTCATTTGGTTTGCAGGGTTATCGATGATATTCGGTGTTATCGGGGCCCTCTCCACTTCAAATATTAAATTAATTATTGCCTATAATATTATTCCTGCCATCGGATTTATTATGATGGGTATTGGTTTTCATAACGCCGATGGATTATCAGGTTCCGTTTATTATTTAATGCACGATATGATTATAAAAACAGCCCTATTTCTACTTGTAGGTGCAATCGCTTATGTAGCCGGCACATCGGATTTGCGGAAAATGAATGGACTTATCCATCACTATCCAGTATTAGGTTGGTTGCTGTTTATTTCAGCATTTGTTTTGGCAGGTATACCACCATTTAGTGGATTTATTGGAAAGGTTCTGTTACTAAGAGGAGCATTTACTAACGAAGAAATTATCATCGCAATTATTGCATTAGGTACAAGCCTACTCATTTTATATTCGATTATGAAGATATTTATTCATGGATTTTGGGGCGAAAAAGTGGAATTAAGAGAAAAAAAATCTACAAAAGGATTTATCGGACCTATCATATTTCTACTCCTATTCTCTATTGTATTGGGAGTTGGAGCAGAGTTTATCTATCCGACAATTGATTCCATTTCAACTGATTTATTAGAACCAGAACATTATATTAATTCTGTATTGAAGGAGTAGTGAACAATGTCTTTTCAAATAATAGTGAATATGATTATTGCAGTTATGTGGATGTTTCTGAATGAAGCTTACACGATTCAAAGCTTTGTCACGGGCTATATTTTAGGTATCCTGCTCCTTCTATTACTAAATCGATATGTACCTGGCCGATTTTATTTGGATCGTTTATTTAAAATTATGCAGTTAATCGTATTGTTTATCAAGGAACTTATTCTTTCAAATATCGATATTGTTAAACTTGTTTATACACCAAAATTAAAGACCGAACCAGGTATTTTTGCACTACCGTTGCAAGTAAAGAGTGAATGGGAAATCACACTATTAGCAAATTTAATAACATTAACACCAGGTACACTAACAGTTGCTGTATCTGACGATCAAACGTATTTATATATCCATGCAATGGATATCGACAATATAGAAGACTCCATTCACTCAATTAAAAACACCTTTGAAAAGGCAATTATGGAGGTGACGAGATGACAACGTTTCTAGAGTTTACAGAAACCTTGCTAAATTACACTGTTATAATAAGTGCTTTTGGGATTGCTATTTCCTTACTTTTGTTAGTTTATCGTATCATTATTGGACCTACAAATGCTGATCGCGCTGTTGCACTAGATACAATTGGTATTAATTTAATGGCAGTTGCAGCATTAATGGCAATTACGTTGACCACTTCAAAACTAAACGATGTTATCTTATTAATCGGAGTATTATCGTTTTTAGGTACAGTAGCGATTGCTAAATACTTAGAAAAGGGTGTTATCATTGACCGAGACATGGATTAACATCATTTTAAACATTATCATCATTTTAAGTTTGTTAATTGGGACATTTTTTATTGTATCAAGTTCCATTGGAATTATCAGATTCCCTGATATTTATACAAGGTTACATGCTGCTACAAAGGCTTCTACTCTAGGACTTGCAGCCATTCTCATTGGAGCGTTCCTATTTTTATATATTGAAAATAATATTATTAGCGGCAAACTCATTTTATCCATCATATTTATTTTACTAACTGCGCCTGTATCTGGCCATATGATTTCTCGAGCAGCACATAAAACTGGAGTGAAACCTGTTATCAATAATCAACAAGATGAATTAGCGAAAGCAGAAAAACAATTTTATGTTGAAAAATAAAGTGACATGACGTCACTTTATTTTCGTCTATTTTAAGCTGTTCCCTTAGATAATTAGTTTTAACAATAAATAAAACCCCAGGAAAACTAATGACTCCATAATAACTTTAATATCTTTAATTTTTTTGAATAGGACAGACACAAAACAATATATTCCTTCATAAAGATGTTGTATAGGCTAAAGCCTAACTTTTTGGAGGTGTATGTGTTTGTCAGGTATTTTAAGTGCCCTAGCAATGCTCATTAAAGAAGCCATTTTCTTTGTATCGTACGTCAAAAATCAGGCGTTTCCCCAGCCACTCTCCCCTGAAGAAGAAAAGAAATATATCGAACAAATGCAAAATGGTGTACACGAAGCAAGAAACAAGTTAATTGAACATAATTTACGTTTAGTTGCCCACATTGTTAAAAAGTTTGAGAACACTGGTGAGGACACAGAAGATCTTATATCCATCGGAACGATTGGTCTTATCAAAGGAGTTGAAAGTTTCTCAACTGGCAAGGGGACAAAACTGGCGACATATGCTGCGAGATGCATAGAAAACGAAATACTTATGTATTTAAGAAGTTTAAAGAAAGTGAAAAAGGATGTTTCACTTCATGATCCTATTGGTCAGGACCAGGAAGGTAATGAAATTAGTTTAATGGATATCCTGGAGGCTGAAAATGAAAATATTATTGAGCATATCCAGTTGAATATGGAAATAGCGAAGATGAAGGATTATTTCTCTGTTCTTGACCAACGTGAAAAACAAGTTATCATTTACCGTTATGGCTTAAATAATAACAAAGAGCTAACACAAAGAGAAATTGCTAAAAAGTTAAAAATATCTCGTAGTTATGTATCACGTATCGAAAAGCGCGCATTAATGAAGGTTTTTCATGAATACTATCGGAAAGAACGCAGGAAGAGAAATCAATAAACTTAAATGTGAGCAAGTTAGATTCCCTTTCAGACATCCACATACAATGTTTCGTAACATATAGATTTGCTGAAATATGAAAGAAGCGTCCATCTTGTCTGAACTGTAGATTTGCAAAATAAAAAAATGAGCTTCTTATAGCTCATTTTTTTTTATTCTTTTTTTGAGTCGTAACATGCGTATGAAAAATAGACCGCTAGTAATAACAAGTAACAAAGATAATAATATTAGAGTTTCGCCATCTTCCCTCGGATCCATATACAAATCATGATACGCCCCAACATATAAATAACTACTCACGATAAGTAGAACAACGATAAAATGTTTATAATCACTTATCTTTTGAACAAGCTGCTTCCTTCTATCATGCATGATTGATTCCCCTTTTTACGCCTAAAGGAATCATATCATGATTGATAATCATTTTTTATAGGTAACTCATGGTAAATTAATAGTTTTCTATCATATTGATAATGAGTGTAGCAGCATTTGTAGCTGCTATTTCTAAAAATTCATCGAATGAAGTAGACGATTGTTTACCTGCAATGTCAGATAAAGAACGAATAATAACAAATGGTGTGTTATATTGATAACATACTTGTGCGATTGCTGCAGCTTCCATTTCAGCAGCTTTCATCTCAGGAAACTTATTTCTTGCAAATGCAACACGTTCTGGATTATCCATAAAAGAGTCCCCAGTAGCAATCATACCATTCACTACTTTAACTGATAACTTTGCTGCAGCTTCTCCTGCCTGTTTCATTAGTTTTGCATCCGCTTCATACACAGCAGGCATATTAGGCACTTGACCGTAGGCATAGTCAAAAGCTGTTGCATCTACATCATGATGAACAATTGTTGTTGAAATGACAATATCACCTATATTTAATTCAGTCGAAAATCCGCCTGCCGAACCTGTATTAATCACTTGTTGCGGTGCATAACGTTCATGCATAATTGTCGTTGCCATCGCAGCATTCACTTTACCTATACCTGATTTTAATAAAACAATATCTTTCCCTTTCAATTTACCACAAATAAATAGACAATTTGCAACAGTCTCTTCCTTATTATCTATCATCTCTGATTGCAATAGTGCAATTTCTTCATCCATTGCGCCAATTATACCTATAGTCATGTTGTTTCCTCCAAATATTGATTTCCTACCGAATTTCCCTTAGTTGCTCAACTTTCGTTGGTTGCCAACCTTGTTCATCTACCCATGTTAAATATACACGATAGATTTCTGTTTTATCATTCGACGTGACCGTGCCAACAACCTTATTTGGCTCTCCCCCATTCCCAATAAAATGGGTAACCATATTATCTTCACTTAAACCAGTAGCAACTTGAATAGCTCGCTCCATTTCAAGCCAGTCTTGTGTATCCTTTTTAAATTGTGTCGTATGAGGTCCTGATTGTTCGGTGCCAATTGGCTGCCAATTCGCTGTATATGCTTCCATGACATTCGCATCTGAAGTCTCTATCATTTCTTTTTCAATTTCTGTTTGATTTTCTTCGTCTTCCTCTTCAACATCAGAATCCTTGTCATCTTCATCTATTGTAGCATTTGCCTCTGATGACTCGACATCATTTCCATTATTATTTTCTTCATTATCGAATTGACCTTGTGAAATGTTTTGGTCATCCTTTGTAGTCGTATCTGCATCATTACTTCCTCCAAATATCCATTTTCCAATTAACGTAAGAATGAGGATACTTGCAATCAATACTAGTATAGAAATAGATTTCGTAGTTTTTCTACGTTTTTCATATTTATTTACACGACTCAACTGATGATGGTCACTCATCTGCCATACCTCCCTCATTCGTTCCTATCATAACTATTATAGTACCATACTATATAATATATTTGCTAATTACAAAAACATGACGAGGAGAGTCAGTTAAATTTTAAATAAATATTCTTTTCGCATTAAGGATTGTCTTTCTCTATCCAATAGTTTCACAACACGACATAGTAAAATCACGACTTGGTTTATGTTGTCTTCATCAATCAATAATCATTGTGTCGCGCTTCTGGGTTTGATAGGCATCAATCATTAGAAACACCGCAGTCAAAATATGCATAAGCATACCTAATATTGGAATCCAAGCAATTACGGATGTAATGATTCCAAGTATACTTCCATGCACTTTTTTTATCCTGGATAAGTGAAAAAATGAGTGTAATAATGTGGAGTATAAACATCAACATTAATGGCGTATATGCCAATCCGATTACAAACGTTCCTCCAATAATTGGAAAGCCCCAAAATGCCTCTAATCCACCTGATATCCATTTTAATACAGTTGAAGATTTCAATTTATTCATTCCTTTCGTTTCATTTTGTAGTAACATCAGTCTTTTTAAATGCTACTGCTAATTAAAAGGGACAGAAATGATTGATGTTTGTCATTTCTGTCCCTTTGTATGTCCGTTTATATTATTTTATGCTAAAGTTTTGTCTAACATTACAGTACTTCTACTTTTGCCTTATATACTTTATACGTATAATAAGTCTTACCAATTTGTATCTGATCACCATCTTTTAATTCATAAATCTCATGTGGATTAACGCGTTGATTATTAATAAAGGTTCCATTTTTAGAACCTAAGTCCTTCAATCCATACGTATCAGATAATCTTGTAAGTTCTATGTGCAATCGGGAGATACTGCGGTCTTTATTAATTATATTCGTTCCCTTTTCTGCGCGTCCTATAATAACTGTTTCTCCTTCAAGACTAATTTCTTCCTCTTTACCATTTCTTTCTGTAATGAGAATGTTTTTAACTGTTGGTGTTGGTTCACCCAATAATTCCGTCTCTAATAAAACTGTTTCATCGGGATAAGCATTTGACATAGGTTGTCGGATGTCATTTATATGATTCTCTCTAAAATAATCCATATGACTTTCCTCTGAAGATAAGTTTTGGTTGTCTTCATATTTGTTTTCAGAATTTATATGCTGTTGAACATCATTTAACACATCATCATCGTTAATGGCATGCTGATTTGAACCTTGCTGAGGATTCTCTGATGCATGTTTATTAAATTGCTCTTGTTTCATTTGATTTATTATTGCATGAATTTCCTTTTCATCTTCACTTTGACCGAAATCTTGGTTTATTCCATTTTGGTTTTGGCTATAGGAAATAGCATGTTGATGTGTAGAACGATGACTATTTTCATTTACCACTTTTTGTTTCTTTTTAGGCCGATTTATCTTTACTTCCTTTTCCGTAATTATTGGTTCAACTCCTGGTCGCCAAACGAACCAGTAAACTATAACTCCAGTTATGGCAACGAGAGAGGAAATACTTGCTATAAGGAACATCAATTTGGATCCGCCTTCAGCTAATTTCCAGCTAACTGCAATTAACAATATACCAAATAGAATACTATAAAGCCTCTCTTTTCCTGATAGCGGAGGTAATTTCTTCACCTGTTTTATAATAGTTTCTTCTTCAATTTGGACTTCAGTTTTTGACTCAACCCTTACATTATTATCTTTTACTTCATTCGGTTCATAACCTTGGAGATCTTGAAGCAAGTGTTTTAATCCTTGTAAACTAAAACCCGGATCTTTCACATAGTTTAAAATCATTTTAAATTGCCCACCATGTATGCCCTGAACATCACCTGCTATATGGAGTAACAATTTCTTCAACTGATCGTACATTGAATTTGTTTCTTCTATTTCCTTGAATGGCAAATACATTAAATAAACTTGATGGTAATTATCCCCAATATAAATATAATCCTCATGAAGCACATAGTTTTCTTCTGTCAACATATGATTACTCGAATCTTGTAATGCCTGAATAATATTTAAAAATAACGTATAATAATCCTGCATTGTTAATGGGCGTTCTTTCGCAATCGCTCGGAGCATACGTAAACCTTCAATACGATAATAAACTGATTTTTTACCATTTACATCTTCAAAGCTAATTGGTACTAGTCTCGGAATAACATTCGATTGGATCATTTTCATTTGTAGCTCTTGAAATGCTTCACCAGGAAACCCATTTGAATGTGATTGTTGTAACTTTAGATATGCACCATTTGATTGGACTGTTTCTATATGAAATTGTTTGATTTGATTAGACATTATCTTCCCCCCTATGCAAGATACATGTAATAAAATGATGTCACAATACCTGGTATGACTGCATAAATAAATGGAAATCGATTGGATATATTATTTTTAAAATCATCGAGCGGAGTGAGTGATTTCTTTTGTAATGATTCCTTCATATGTATAAAAACTAACGTCATGTTGACAAGAAAAGTTTTCGTTAATAATAAGATGACTATGCCTATTATTCCTGCAAAAATAATCGAATACATAATTCCATACAGCGTAAATAAAACTCCACAAATTGCACCAATTGCAGCGAATAATTTCACATCTCCAGCTCCAATTGCTTTAAATACATATAATAGAAGTAAAATCCCACCACCCGCTAAACTGCCTAACATAGCATCTAAAAATCCATTTAGTTGATTAACAATGACATGATATATTATTCCAATAAAAAAGCCTGATACGTTTAGCCAATTTGGTATACGATGATATCTAATATCAAAATAGCAAACAAATGCCAAAAATAAAGCTAAAATGATAAACTGTCCATACACGATAAACACCTCCCTTTATTTACCCGCCCAAGCTCTTTCAGTGGCTAACTTTTTAACCTTTACTTTCTTTTCAAAAAAAGGTACAACAATCTTTAATTCAACTTCTGCTCCAACTATCGCTTTTGCATCATTACGTGTATTTGGATATTCATGTTTAAAAATTTTAATTCCATCTGGATTAAAGAAATCTCCTCCTTTTACAATTTCTCGATATTTATCTTTTACTGCTTTTTCATATAAAGGTTTTGCACCGTACTTGTCAATGACTTGCCCTGATGTCGGGACTAAGTCTTTACCCATTTGTGCAAGTTTTTCAAGTAGATTATTCGCGATGTCATGATTTCCTAGACTATCACCAGCTTTATCTTTTAAATCATCAATAAAACCATCCGTTGTTTCTTGAATTTTTTTCTCTGCTACTAATGACAAAAATGTATAATGAGCAACTGTTTGAGCTGTGTCACTGACTGCATCTTGTAAAGCCATCTCTGCAATAGAAATTTTAACTAAAGATGTTAAAAACAATATAAATGTAAGTATGATAGGAATTAGTAAAGCAGCCTCAATCGTAATACTCCCATTTTCCCGCCGAAGAAGAGATATCACATTTTTTCCTCCTTTCATTCACGCAGATTAGCATTTTAAAGATGTATTAATTAATAGTAACTATTCCTTTGGCACAGGAAGTTCGAACTTGATTTCTTCATTGGCCATTCGTTCATAAACTAAATATAAAGTATTTTCATCTAAAAAATATCTACTAGTAAACACTAAGTTACCAGTTATTTCATTTCCCGGTAATAACTCGTCATTCCTTTCTAGAAAAAAATCATTATCTCGATCTTGTTCCCCTCCATTACTTTCTCCATACACTAAATCTGCAGCCATCTGCTGGTTAGGTGTAAATGGTTTATCACCTGTATTTTTTATCGTCACATTTACCACTGCAAATCTAGGTCCCTCTTCTGGATTAAGATTATAACTTTCTAGTGAACGACCTTCTACATCTTCATCTGTAATTTCAAAACTGTTAACTGTTACTTCATATGGATAGTCTAATGAACTCGTTTTCGTTTGGGCAGTTTCTCCAATTTGATACACATTCCCTTCATTTGAATCACTACTATCATCAGATTTTTCTTTTTCTGTTGTGGCTGCTCCTTGTTCATTATTTGCATCTTCCTTTTGTTCCCCATCGTTGTTACTGGAACATGCTGTTAAAAACAGGCCCATTATTAATAAAATAGTGATACTGATTCTTTTCATCATGTTGTATACCTCCGTAAATATGAATAAACTTCTTCTTCAGTTTTCCTATGATTGTCTATAAATTTTTCTTCCTACTCTTGGGATGAAAATATAGATTATATATCCCATCCCAAGGGTAGGAAGTCTACCCTAGTTAAATAATTATTCTTTTGGGACTGGTAATTCAAATCGAATTTCTTCATTTGACATACGTTCATATACAAAATATAAAATTTCCTCCGATAAATAATTACTATCGGCAAAAACTAAATTCCCTGTTATTTCATCTCCTGGTTTAAGTTCTTGCTCTCTTTCCAAGAAAAAGTCCTCATTATTATCAGTATCCCCACCATCAGTACTAGCAAATAATAAATCTGCTGACATTTGTTGGTTCGGAATAAAAGATTCACTTCCAGTATTTTTGATAGTTACATTTATAACAGCAAATCTTCCCCCCTCTTCTGGATTGTAATTATATTCTTCCAATGAATGTCCTTCTATATCGTCAGTAGTTAAATCAAAACTATTTACCGTTACTTCATAGGGATAACCTAACGAACTGGTTTCTGTTTGAGCTGTATCCCCAATCTGATAAATATTACCCTCTTTTGAATCATTTTTATCATCGGAGCTTTCTTTATCAGATGTTGAGGCTCCTTGTTCATTATTTGGTTCATCCTTTTTATCCCCATCATCGCTACCTGAACATGCCGTTAAAAACAGGCCCATTATTAATAAAATACTCATTTTTTTCATCATGTTGTATGCCTCCATTCATACTGCTAATAACCATCTTAATTTGACATTATTTTCTCCACTATTTAACACTGATAACTCGAACATCCTTAAAAGCAATAACTTTATTCTTTTGGAACTGGTAATTCAAATCGAATTTCTTCATTAGCAAGATATTCATAGATTAAATGAAGTTTCTCTTCATTTAAAAACTTCATACTTGTATAAACCAACTCACCTGTAATTTCCTCACCGGGATTTAACTCTTCATTTCTTTCCAGGAAAAACTCTTCATCTCGGTCATGTTCATAACCACCACTGCTATAAACTATATTCGCGGAAATTTGCTCATTGGGAACAAACGACTTGTCTCCTACATTTTTTAAAGTAACATTTAAAATAGCGAATCTTCCCCCATCCTCCGATTCATAGTTATAATCATCTATTGAAACACCTTTTGGATCTTCTGTAGTAATTTCAAAACTGTTCAAAGTTATTTCGTAAGGATAACCTAATGAACTAGTCTCTGTTTTGGCAGTCTCTCCAATCTGATAAATATTACCCTCTTTTGAATCACTACTACCATCAGATTTTTCTTTATCTGTTGTTGGTGCTCCCTGTTCATTATTTGGTTCTTCCTTTTTATCCCCATCATCGTTACTGGAACATGCCGTTAAAAACAGGCCCAATATTAATAAAATAATGATACTCATTCTTTTCATCATGTTGTATGCCTCCCGTTAATATGAATAATTTTTTATTTAATAACGTATTCATTACTACATGCATTTCTTGAACTACGCGGCAACACGTTTGTCAAAGAAGGAATAAACCAAAACTTATTTACCCTCACGTCTTATCTTTTTGGATCCTCCATTTAACTTAGAAACCCTAAATCGCTTTTAAAGTACTTTATTGAAGTTATTTTCTATGAAACTCCCTTCCTACTCTTTGGATAAAAACATAGATTATATATTTCATCCAAAGGGTAGGAAGTCTACCCTTATTAGAGTTTTATTCTTTTGGTACCGGCAGTTCAATTCGAATTTCTTCTTTCGCCAAATATTCGTATACTAAATAAAGTGTGTCTTCTTCAAAAAAAGATCTGCTTGTATATACCAAGTTACCAGTAATTTCATCTCCAGGTGCTAATTCTTCATCTCTTTCTAGAAAAAAGTCAAAATCATAATCTAGTTCAGCTGCATTTGAACTTGCATATACTAATTCACCTGATAATTGTCTGTTTGGTACAAATGACTTTTCCCCTGTATTTTTTATTGTGACATTCACAACTGCAAACCTAGACCCTTCCTCAGCCGTTAAATTATAACTTTCTAGCGAATGACCTTCCACATCTTCTTCTGTAATTTCAAAACTATTCACTGTTACTTCATATGGATAGCCTAATGAACTCGTTTCCGTTTGGGCAGTTTCTCCAATCTGATAAATATTCCCTTCTTTTGAATCACTACTATCTGTGGATGTTTCTGTGTCAGATGTTGGTGCTCCCTGCTCATTATTTGGTTCTTCCTTTTTATCCCCATCACCATTACTGGAACATGCCGTTAAAAATAGGCCCAATATTAATAAAATAGCAATACTCATTTTTTTCATCATGTTGTTATACCTCCCGTTAATATGAATATACTTCTACTTCTATTTTCCTATCATTGTCTATAAATCTTTCTTCCTACTCTTGGGATGAAAATATAGATTATATATCCCATCCCAAGGGTAGGAAGTCTACCCTAGTTAAGTAATTATTCTTTTGGAACTGGTAATTCGAATCGAATTTCTTCGTCCGCATAATGTTCAAACACTAAATGAAGACTTGTTTGATCTTGTAACTTTGTGATAGTACTGGTATAAACTAAATTGCCAGTAATATCATTACCAGGAGATAGTTCATTATTTCTTTCAAGGAAAAAGTCAAAATCCAAGTCATGCTCATATCCACCATTAGTAAATACTAAATCTGCTGCAAGCTGCTCATTAGGTATAAATGATTTTTCACCAATATTTTTAAGCGTTACATTAACCACAACAAATCTGTCTCTATTTTCCGGATCTAAATTATAGTTTTCTAATGACTTACCTTCTATATCATCTGTAGTAACTTCATAACTATTTACCGTAACTTCATATGGATAGCCTAATGAACTCGTTTCCGTTTTGGCAGTTTCTCCAATCTGATAAATGTTCCCCTCCTTCGACTCATTTTTGTCATTGGATTTTTCTTTATTAGATGTTGAGGCTCCTTGTTCATTATTTGGTTCCTCTTTTTTATCCCCATCATCATTACCTGAGCATGCCGTTAAAAACAGGCCCATTATTAATAAAATAGCAACACTCATTCTTTTTATCATGTTGTATACCTCCATTAATATGAATAAACTTTTTTCTTTTTAATAACATATTCATTACCACTTACATTTCCCGAGCTATTTGGCAACACCCTTGTTAAAGCAGGGATAAACCATAATTTGATTTTCCCCTCTACTTCTCCTTCTATATAAGATGGATGTTCATCTAATTTAATGTCTGTTTCTTTTGTAACTACTGCTTGTAATCTTCTTATCTTTTCATTATTTTTTGTCTCGCCATTTGATTTCAATAACATAAAAATTCTTAAAAATAATTTTGGAGTCATACTCACTTTATATCTTATATTAAATGGACTCCATTCAAGAGTATACTCTTCCCTTTCTGATGTTAAATCACCTATTTGATTTGCAGTTTCGACAAAAGCTAACCCCACTGCCCTCAACAATCCTATAGGCCCTAAAAATCCCCCACGCATCAGAACATTTTCCAACAAGTTTACAATAAACAACAATAGTGCAACATCCTTTATAAACATAAAGTAATTAACACCTGCTGTTGTGTAACCATACGTTATGAACTCCGCCTTTTTATTTTCATATAAATAGGCATCACCACTTTTTCCTATTAGCTCATACGGCTCATTTGATCCGTAGTTTGCTAAAATATATTCATTGATGTAGAGCTCATTTCGTACAGATGTTGGAAAGTCAGATAGAAACTTGAGGAATTCTCGCATTTGGTTGTATGCATCTTTTATAAAACCTGACTTACTCGGTTGATTTAAGTCTGCATTCCCAGATGCTACATCATAATGTGCCATGATTTCCGCTAACTTATCATACTCAGCCTGATCGTTGGCTAGATTTTCAAACGAAAATAATAACTCCCACAAGTCACCAAAACTGCCATCAGATTTTTCCTCTTCATCTTTAAAATTTACATCTTTCAATAGTTTCTTTGAACTTTCATATGTCTCTAAATGACCATTCAAAGTATCTTTTATAAAATCTTGATGTTTAGGTTTTTTCTTATTAATCCAATATAATATTCTGTTTTCTAAATCGTCTTTCGCATTGTCTCTAGCTTCCTCATCCTCTTTAAACGTTGCTTTATCATAAAAAGCTTCAACCAACTGATAAATGGTATAATTAACATATTCTCCATCTGTTCTTTTACCAACAGTTGATTTAAAATCATCTTCCATTTCTTCTATTCCCGTTATAATTTCGGAAAAGAACTCATCCTCTAATGCAAGATTTTTCAGCATTTCTAATTCTCTTCTTACCTCTTCATCTTCTACTTGCATATTGTCTAAATCAAGTTCATTTATTTTCTCGCGCAATTGTTCATTGATACCCATGGCAGAAGTTTTATTTGGATTACTTGCTGTCTTTCCAGTACCAACAAACTGTTTTATAATTTCTTGTAAGGAGCCTCTTTCTTGTTTAAACAAGTTGACATGCTCTTTTTTTAGTCGTTTAACTTCATTCTCAAAATTTTTAATCTCATCTTTATTTTCACTGGTTAAATCTTTCTTTTCCTTTTTCTTTAAATTTAAATATCTTTCACTGTAATAGATGACACCTTCCATATCTCCAATATAATTTGGTATCGTCTTTCCAGCATAATTGTAATCGCTCTTATTACCTATCATCTTATTGATTTTTGTTTGTGCCAATTCCTTATACTTTTCAATTTCCTTTACAGCCTTGTCTATCCTACGGTTACGTTCTTTTGCTAATGTAATAATATCCTCGTATGTTTCTTGTAATTTTTCTATCCGATCAATTTCGTCTTCTGAGATTTTATCTTTAATCCCCGAAGAAATTAACTCAAATAGTTGATCACCAATTTGCATTGGAGCTTGATATTTCATACTTTCTAATACTTGATGTCTGAAAACATCTAAGTCGACTAAATTTCGACTATTTTCAAAGCTTACACTTGTATTAGAAATTTCAGGGTTTGCAAGATTATGTACTCCCGATAGTTCACCTGATTCAAGAAACTGGTCTTTAACGAATCCATCAAAGTCGCTTTTCGCAGTTCCTGCATCACCGGCATAACTAAACAAACCGACACCAGATAGTTTTTCATTAAATAATGCCATCGTTGAACGTAATGCAGTATCCATCGCATTTTCAATTTGACGTTCCGCTGAAATAATTCGTAAAGTATCGATAAACAAAGCATTTAATAAAAATATTGGGAGAATAATGATGATCGCATAAATGGAAACGGAACCTTTATTTCCAACTATTAAACGCTTTAGCCTTTTCTTCAATATATATCACCCCATTTCTCGTAAGGTGTATTTTCGATATTGCTAATAGGTTCTTAACAATATGTACTCATACATCATTCATTCCCAAAGAATTTCCCAACAGATGAAATGAGCTTAGTAAGTGCGCCACCAAGACCCGTTTCCTTCCACACATACTTTGCAAAGTTAAAGTTTCGAATAAGCTCTGGTGAGTCTGTTACAACACGTGATGCTTTTGCTGTAAGTGTTGAACCACCTAATAAAGATTCGACAAAAGATGGAATGAAGAGGGTAGATTCAACTGTAGTGTTCACTTCGCTATAGATAATAATGTTACGGTATTCCACTTTAACATTATAAGGATAGGCATTTTCGGCTCTACTAATCTTTGTTTGTTTGGGACCACCTTGACTTTCAAATATATTATCTAATCCGAAGATACCCATAATCCCATCATCTGTAACTCGCCAATATAATCCATCAGTACTATTGGACAAACCGGGATAAGTACTTTTATCGAATTCACCAGTTATCTGGTCTTTTTGTGAATTGTTCCACGTAAACGCGGTTTGTGCTGCTGCTTTTTGAGCAATATAATTTGCTGTTCCTAACTGAAAAATAATGATACAAAAAAATACACAAACTAGCGTAAATAACAGAAGAGCTGGAAAGACGAGAGTAGCTTCAATAGTAAAGCTACCCCGTTCTTCTTTCATGAAAGATTTCATTATATCCTCCTTCATTACATCTTATATGCCAAGTTGGTCCTCAACTTTATCTAATAGATCTGTTGCCCATGTTGTAATCTTCTCTTTAAACATTACAGCTATTACAATTAATACAGACAAAATTAATAAAATCTCAATTGTTTCTAATCCTTCTTCATCTTTCCAAAAGTCCTTCATAAATGTTGTCATTTTTTTACACTCCTAAGTATTATTTTTTTAAAACATTGCAATTGCGGGATAAACAACGATTAACAATACTGATGCAAAAATAAAGATTATCGGAAATACTAATTTAGATGATGCCTCTTCCCCTTTAATTCTTGTTACCGTTTTTCGCTTATCCCAAAGTGAGACAGATAATTCTTTCAATGAATTGACTAACAACGACCCTCCTTTCCGATAGTTCATCATGACTGTTGTAGTAAATATGGATACTTCCTGAATCCCACAGCGATAATTTAAATCTTTAAGCACTTCCTGGAACGGTGCATTTGCGGTCATCTTATTAACAGCTTCATTCAGTTCAAAATATAACGGTGAATCGTAAATTCTTTTTTGATTTTGTAATACACATTTTTGGATTGCGCCTTGAACTGTATCCCCTGCGTTAACTAATAATATAATTTTATTTACAAATTCAGGAAGTTCGATAATAATTGATTCTTTTCTTTGTTTCACTTTTTTCTCTAAATCCTTCACTAAGTAAAAACTAATGATGGCAGTTAATAAAAGGCCATATACCATATTTGAATAATTCATATCGTCCGCAACTACCGCCGCAAGTGAAAAAAAGATAAGAATTGTAACCGTTGTAATAATCTTTGCTAAATATATTTTCGTATAATCTCTCGATAATTTACTTCCCCTCAAAATAATCATCTTTTGATGAATCGTATTTACGAGATGTGGAAAGCGTCGAGAAAAATTCAGCTTGTCGATTAACGCAAATGCATAAGGTGCAATAAACGGTAATGAAATATCATCATGATATAATTTAATAAATCCAGCGTAGACTTGTTTGTTCTTTATTGTTGCTATCATAATAAGGATTAACAAGCCAAATAAAATTAGTTTGATTACCATTTGTTGTTTTTCCTTTCTACACTTTAATGTCCATTATCTTTTGGCTAATCAATAGACTGATAATAATGCAAATAAGTGCGATCGTCATGACGATAGGACCTAATGTGCCGAACTTATATAACGGTGCAACAAAGTCTGGTGAAGACATTTTTAAAAACAATATAATTCCTAATGGAGCTATTGCCATAATTTTCGATTCAAACTTTTTCTGTGATACTAACACTTTAATATCCTGTTGAATTTCAATTTTATCTGTAATAATGTCTGACGTTCGTTTAATTACCTCTACCAAATCGCCACCTGTTCGCTTACACGTAATGAATACGTCTGCAAAGTTACGGATATCGTCAACATCAGAACGATTAGCAAAGTCTTCTATTGCTCTTTCTATCATTTCGCCGTTTTCAACTCGACGATTAATGAGATTAAATTCACGGATAATGTATGTGCGATCATCCGTATATAGCAGTCGCAAATCTTTTAGAGCGTCCCGAAATGCATTTTCTATTGACTGACCCGCAGCTAAAGATGACGCTAAAGAAGATATCGCCTCTTTAAATTGTAAGGATAATTGATCTTTACGTTTTTCAATCAGATTTTTGCGTTGAAATTTAGGATAAAATGTACCGAAACAAGCAGCGACCCCTGCGATTATCACATTGCCGTAAAATAAGTAGGCAGTACCGAAAATGGCAGCTCCTGCAATACATGAATACTTTATAAACTCTTGAAATGATATCTTGTAAGTCGCATAATCTATTAATTTCTCTCCACCAATTGTGCGATCCCTTATCGCAGCAATGCTTCTTTCTCGTAGCTGTTTTTCTTTTAATTCATGTTCTTTCAATTGTTTCTTCTTGTTTCTTGAAATGAGAATTCTTCGTGTAAAAATAATACCCAATAAAATAATAATAACGATAGTCCCTATGATTTTATCTAATGGCATCTTTTCACCAACTTTCTAAGTCTTTTATACACGGAAGACTTTTAAGTACACTATTTTTTATCCAATTTTATCTCCTCGAGAAAATCATACTTTCCTGCGAGCCTTAGTTTATTTGTTTCTTTTAATCTATTTTCTGTTTTCACCAATTCTCCAACTATTTTTCCACGTGAATCTTCGCCTGTCTCTTGGAAAATAAACAAAGGGTTTAACTGTATTTCACCATTTTCTACTCCTAGTACTTCCGCAACTTCCACAACCTTACGTGAATGATCACGGAATCTGGAAAGGTGAACCATAATATCAATTGCCGAACTAATTTGTTGACGTATGACTCCAATTGGTAATTCTGCAGCACTTAAGACCATCGTTTCCAATCGACTTAACATGTCATAAATAGAGTTGGCATGGCCAGTTGATAAGGACCCATCATGTCCCGTATTCATTGCTTGAAGCATATCTAACGCTTCTGCACCCCGAACTTCCCCAACTATTACTCTATTTGGTCTCATTCGAAGTGATGCACGGATTAAGTCGCGAATTGTAATTTCACCTTTACCTTCCGTATTTGCATTTCTAGTTTCGAGTTGAACGAGGTTAGGCACTTGTCTAATTTGTAATTCAGCAGAATCTTCAATGGTAATGATTCGCTCATTTTTAGGAACGAAATTTGACAATACATTTAGAAATGTTGTTTTTCCCGAACCTGTTCCCCCACCAATAAAAACATTATATTTTGCTTCAACCAAGTGTTTTAGGAAATAACTAACTTCTTCATTAATCGCCCCAAAGGTTATTAAGTCTTCTATAGTCAATGGCTTTTCGGGGAACTTCCTTATTGTCATTGCAGGCCCTTTCAGTGCAACCGGCGGAAGAACGACATTGACACGTGATCCATCTTCTAATCTTGCATCCACTATTGGGCTTGATTCGTTTACAACACGGTTCACTCTAGAGACAATTGTCTGAATAATATCCTCCAACTTTTGCTTATTTTCAAATTTTATATCTGTTTCTGATACATTACCGTCTTTTTCAATATAAATTTCGTCATAATTGTTTATCATAATTTCGGTTACAGTAGGATCATCTAACAAAGGTTGAATAACCCCTAATCCTCGAAATGCATGATACATTCTATCTACGATACGCTTAATCATTGAAGATGATAGGTGATTCTCCCGTGCATACTCAATAACTGTCTCTTCTATCATCAATAGAAGTTCCTGATTTGTAGTAGAGTGCATGAAGTCTAATGTTTCTCGTAACTTTTCAATGAGCTGTTTTGTTATTTCATCTTCTTTATCTATTGCTCTAGTTTGTTTCGATAGATTCTCTCCATCATTAATTGCTATTTTAGATACCACTATATTTACACCCCCGCTTTCACCATATGGGTTTTTAGCAATTGAAATAGTGATTCCCCAATCTTTGTGTCACTCTGAAACTTTTGCTCTTCGCTCATTTCCAACCAGGCTGTCTTGAATGGAACACGCTTTTCTATGCTGTAATTATATTCATTGAGCCCGTCAAAGTCAGTTTCTCCAATTTTATTTAATACAAAATGAATCTTTGCTTGATCTAATTCTGTTTCTAAATAATCTTCATTGATAATTTGTTTTGAACGCTCAAAACTTGTTTGATCAGCTGTTAGCAACCAAAAAACTTCCGTTGAGACTTCTAATGCGGCTTTATTTCTTTCATGCAAGGAACTATCCAAATCGATGATGATATAATCATAATGTTGTGTTTGTTTCAGTGCATGAACGAGGCCTAAAATTTCCTCTCTACTTAAGATTTCCATTTCCTCAGGATTTGGCGGCAATGAAAAATACTCGATGTTTGTCAAAGAATCACGTGACTTTAATGACTCAATTTTAGAAATTAGTCGTTCTTTGTTGTTTTTTAAATAATAAAGAACTTCTGCTGAGGATTGCTTCTCCTCAGTAAAATATAAACTAGTTGTATGTAGTCCCTCTAAATTTAAGTAAAATACTCTCTTTCCTTGCATCGACAAATATCTTGCAAAGCATAGTGCAAATAACGTCTTACCTGCACCAGCAGATCCACTGTAAAAGGATATAATAGATTCTTTATTTTTTCCGGTCCTATTCGGAATTACCTTACCGCTATTTTCGTAAAACTTCGCTAAAACATGTGTAAGTAAATCTTTTAAAGGCTGATATTTAAAAACCGAATCCACATTATCTTCTGAATCATTAACTTCTGATAGTGTAATAACCTTTTCAAAAGGCAAACGATCCTCATTGCTCAATTCTACATCCGTTAGCAAGATGTGTGACTTTTTATTACGTGTGTTCTCTTTAAATACACCGAGTTCAGTATAAATCTGGATAGAATATCGTTGACTATTCTCTGGATTAATCATAAAATTCGAAAAGAACTGTGCATATGTTTTATCCATTGTAAATAGGATTATTTTTACTTTGCTCATAAATTCTCCCCCTCTTATAAGCAAACGAACTTGTTTACATCATTATCACTAAGTTTTCGGAAAAAATAAAGAGCTTTTGTCAAAAATGGTTATTAGTACCTATTTTTTAAAAAATAAGATACTTTGTGCTTCTATTCTTGTTTAGAAGACTAAAAAACATAAATATTTCCGCTCATAAATTAATATAATTCATATTTTCCCTATTATATTTGTTTATTATCAGTTTACCTCTCTATATTTACCCATTTTTTGGGAATTATATTTTGCAGTACATTTATAGTCGTATTTTTGTCTTACATCCTTGTACCTACTATTTTTTACAATTTAATCCTCGTAACACAATTGTAAAGTTGCGGTAACATTGTTGTAACATTAGAATTGACAGTATATTATAGTGAATGCAAAAAACAGTATAAAAGACGCATAATTTTTTCTGTTAAATATGTTACGATAAATAGGTACTATCTTTAATTATTATAAGGGGGAATGATAAAATATGGTTTGTCCTAATTGTAAAGAGCAAATCGAAGAAAAAGATACGCAATTTTGTCCAGAATGTGGTACAAATCTCCAAGAAACGGAACTAATAGAAAAAGGTAAGGGAAATAGAAAAATACTCATTACTACGTTTTCCATTCTCTTTCTCGTCATTTCAGCTTTTACTATCTTTTTCTTTATTGGAAAATCAAAATTCGATCCTGAAAAAGTTGTTGCATCTTTTGAAAGTGCAGTCCAAGACAAAAAAGATAACGCACTATTGAAATTACTAAAACCAAATGATGACTCATTTAAAATGAACAAAAAAGATGCAGCACGTTTAATTGATTTATATCAAACTGACAAGGATGCATACGATGATGTAGTAACCAAATTAAATATGCAGGTAAAAGCATTACAGCAAAAGAATTTATTTGATCCAACTGAAGATAGTGTAAATGGAACACTTAACTTAAAACAAGGTGGTAAAAAGTGGCTCTTTTTCACTGATTACTATTTGGAAGTGACACCTGCATACATCGAACTTACAACAAATGAAAAGGATATAGATTTATTCATTAACGACGAAAAAGTGGCAACTTCTGATAAAGCTGAATTCCAACAAAGATTTGGCCCATATACACCAGGTCTATATGAAGTTAAAGCTGCATTTGAAAATGAGTACACCGATATTGAAGAGGTAGAACAAATAGAGCTTTATGACTCTGTTTTAGAGGCAGAAAATCACTATTTTGAATTACCACTAGCAGAAGTGGAAGTAAGTTCTGCTTTTAACGAGGTGGATTTATACATAAATGGTGAAAAAACAGATAAAAAAATAATGGAGGGTAATCAATCTATTGGTGTATTCCCAACAGATGGTTCTATTGAAACGTATATTGCTAGAGAATATCCATGGGGAATTGTTCAAAGTGATCCATTAAGTATTACTGGAAATCAGATTACATTCGAACACCTTATTGTTTTTGATTATGAGGAAGAAGTAGCCTTAATGGAAAGAATTAACGATATCGTGGAAAGCTACCATGTTTCCCTATCAAAGAAAGATCCTGATTTATTTAAAGAAGGTATTACTGAAAATATGAAAAATGACCACAATGCAAAAATGGATCAGGTTAAAAAGAAGAAACCAAAGTATAAAGGTGAGTTTCTAGAAGCAGTTTATGATGTTCATAACATTTCACTACCAGAGTACGATGATTCAATTAATGCGTTTACCGTTAAATTGCGCGCACATTATACATTCCATGAACCAAACGTCCAATTGGAAGATTTATTCGACTATCATAAACGGGACGGCGATAATTATACAAGATCTCGCGAACTAACTATTATGTATGATGAAGATAAAAAAGAGTGGAAACTACATAAGTATGAAAAGCAACATTTTGCTATAACTGAACGATCAGAAAGAGTTTTTAAATTCACTGAATAACTAAAAAATACTTTAACCAAAGTATATCTAAAAATAAAACCGCAAAAAGTCGAGTAATAAAATATCGATCTTTTGCGGTTCATTTATTTTATACTATCTTTTTCCATGCTGATTACATCTATGTTAGTCATAATTTCAATTTCCTAAATTGAATGCGCTATTATTCCTATTCTACTTTCAAAATCTTCACTTGGAATTCCCCACCAGGTGTAGTTACGGTTACTTCTGCACCTACTTCATGACCAAGTATACTTTTTGCGATTGGTGAATCATTTGAGATTTTACCTTCAAATGGATCTGCTTCAGCACTTCCCACAATTTGATATGTTTCTTCATCACCATCAGGTAATTCTTGGAATGTAACAGATTTACCTAGTGTAACAACATTTGACTCATTTTCATCATTTTCTATAATAACCGCATTACGAATCATCTTCTCGATTTGTGCAATGCGTGATTCTACAAAAGCTTGTTCTTCCTTCGCTGAATCATACTCTGAGTTTTCCGAAAGGTCCCCAAAGTCACGAGCAATCTTAATACGCTCTACTACCTCTTGTCTCTTTTCTGTTTTCAAAAAAAGTAATTCCTGGTCTAATTTTTCTTTCCCCTCATGTGTCATGTAATATTTTTTTTCTGACATGAATAACACTCCTTATCTATTTCTTTATACGTTTTCAAAAAATCATTAATAAGATGTATACTTCACAAGTAGCTTTCATATTCATATGAATAGTCAACTATCACGAAGCTCTATCGTAGTCATATCTATTCACTAAGGTTAATGGAAGTTTTGTTTGAATCTCACCAATTATTAACTTCACGGGTCGTTTGTCGTCGGCCATCATCTTTAAAGTAAAACTTCAATCAGCAGGGTATTTACTCTTCCGCTACTGATTGTCAGTTAAACGAATCGGGCTTTTATGGGCCGTTAATTTCCCGCTTATCATACTTCAATACCATGATTACTTAAACTGTGGTTTATAGTCCACAATAAAATAACGAGCATTTTTACTAAAGAATCTCATACAAGATACTAATCAATACTATCGCAGACTTTACGGAAAATTGCAATACTTTTCACCTATTTATTTTTAGCATTTCTAGTTAAAATTGTTTCAATTTTCGTAGCCATAATATCAATAGCTACATGATTTTCTCCGCCTTCAGGTATAATAATGTCCGCATACCGCTTTGTAGGTTCCACAAATTGCAAATGCATGGGACGTACACTATTTATATATTGGTCAATAACAGATTCTAATGATCTTCCTCTTTCATTAATATCGCGAAGCAACCTTCTAATAATTCTTAAATCAGCATCTGTATCCACAAATACTTTAATATCCATTAAATCAACTAAACGCGGATCTTCCAAAATTAGAATTCCCTCTACGATGATTACTTCCTTGTATTCAACAGGTATCGTTTTATCTGAACGAGTATGAATTTTATAATCATATACTGGTTTATCAATCGTCTTACCTTGCATTAAATCGTTTAAGTGTTTGATTAGTAAATCATTGTCAAATGCTAGTGGATGATCGTAATTAGTTTGAAGTCTTTCCTCAAAAGGTAAATGACTTTGATCTTTATAATAATAATCTTGTTCGATAACTAAAATGGTTTTGTCCGAAAATCGGTTACATATTGACCTTGTAACAGACGTCTTTCCACTTCCACTACCACCTGCAACACCAATAACAACTGGCTTTTGATGCATGTTTATTCGTTCCTTTCTCTAAACCTTCTCGTTGTTATGCTTGTCAGGTTATTTCTTAATACTTAAAGCTACACCATCTCCTATAGGGACAATGGTGGTCGTAAACGCTGGATGTGATGAAAGCCATTGATTATAATCTCTAATTTTTTCCACCATTTTCACATACCTTTTAGGAGACAAAGATATATCTGCAACGTAACCTCTAAATAATACATTATCCGAAACAATAAATCCATTTTCTGCAATAAGCAGTTGTGCTTTTTCAAAAAATTGCTTATAACTTCCTTTCGCTGCGTCAATAAAAACACAGTCAAAAGTATGCTCTTTAGCTATCAGCTCATCCATACATTGTAATGCATCCCCAAATAATAACGTAATATGATCTTGTTTACCTAACCGTTGAATATTTTGGACAGCTTGTTCGTATCGAGGTTCGTCTCTTTCTATTGTAACAATGTGCGCTGTTGGATTTGCTTCTAGTATTCGTAACGATGAATAACCGATTGCTGTACCTATCTCCAATATTCGAGCAGGTTTATTTAACCGCATCAATTGCATAAGAAAGCGCATGCTAATCGCATCCATAATTGGTACATTATCTTTTTTTGCTGCTGCTTGTAATTCTTTTACCCACTGCTCCTCTTCTGGTAATAAAGTGGATAAATATTGAGTTATTATTTCGTCCATCTTAAACTTCCTTTTATTTTATACTATCTGACTACATTTCATTAAAATGAGAAATGTGAGCATAGCTTCTCACATTTCAAATTAAAGATATTCATAAATTGATTATCGCCAGGATATGAGGACACTAACCATTATTTTATATATTGTTGTTTTAACTTTAAATGCTCCTCATGAGTTTTTGCATAATGAATATTTCCTTCTGCATCATGTAGGAAATAGAGATAATCCGATTGTTCTGGTTTAATAATTGCCTCCAAAGAACTCTCTGAAAAGTTAGCAATTGGGCCTACTGGCAATCCTTCAATCTCATACGTATTATATGGTGATTTAATCTTTAAATCTGACAATAATACTTTATCTTTATGTTTCCCTAATGCATAAAGGACTGTTGGATCCGTTTGCAGTTTCATACCTTCATCAAGTCGGTTATAAAATATCCCTGCGATTTTTCTTCTTTGATCTTCAGTCTTTGCTTCTTTTTCAACTAATGATGCTAATGTAATTGCTTCATGTATTGAAATGTCCTTTTCTTTTAGTTGGTCTAAATAAGGACCGACTACTTCACTTGTTTTTTCCAACATCATTTCAACAATCGATTTTACTGTATATTTTTCATCATAAAAATTATATGTTGCTGCAAACAGATAACCTTCCAGAGGTGTGCGTATTTCCTTATTTTTAATATCTTTTGTTAATATAGCTGGATACTTTTCCATAAGTTTATCGATAAAAGCCTTATCATTAACTACCTTCAAAAATTCAGCTTTTTTAATTTTCGTTTTATCCGCGAATATCTCTGCTATTTCATCAATACTCTTTCCCTCGGGGATCGTTACTTTAAATAATGCATCTTTTACAATTTTGCCAGTTTTTAATGAGGCAATAATTTCATCTAATGTCATTGATTTTGTGAAATTATATTTTCCAGCTTGAAATCCAGATTGATTTTTAAATTTGGTATAAAACCGGAATATTCTTCCATCCTTTATGATACCTTTTTTCTCAAGTATGGAACCAATAGATGAAGAGGATGACCCTAATGGAATTTCTACTTTTACTTCTTCGTTACTATCCGGATCAACAGGCTGTAGTGCTTGCTTAATATATGTATATCCTGAATAACCACCGATAATAAATATTAATAAAATTGATAAGATAATAATCAAGACAATTTTACGTACGGTTCTCGCTTCTTCACTTCTTGCCTTCAAATTGTTCCGATACGTTGATTTACTTTTTCTTTTTGACATCTTCTTGCTCCTCTCGTCCGGTATATTATACTAAAAAATTTTAGGTTATGCTATACCTAGAGAAGGATTTCACTGCGTGATATAAATAAACCGTACATATAGGATATATTTTATTATTTGTTAGTAACCAAAATGTCCACAGTTTAAAGAAAAAGCCGATGCCTTTTTAGACACCTGCTTTTTAGTAAACTATAAAATGTGTAAGATCATATCTTTGTTTTTTAGTTTTATTACAGCCTTATTTGTTTTCTTCTTCATCAGCTAGTGTATGAAGCATTTCTTCTACAATTTCCCATTCTTCATCAGATTCAATTTGGAAAAGTGCTAAATCATTATCATCTCCAGATTTTTCTTCATATCGAAATGCATACACTTCAACTTCTTCGTCATCCTGTTGTTCAATAGGAACAACAGCGATATATGATTGTTTTGTTTCATCTACGTCGAATGTAAATAGCACTTCAAATAAATGTTCTTCACCATTTTCATCTGGGATAATAATTCGTTCTTTTTCTTCTAGTGCCATATCGTCACTCCTATTTTTGATCAAGATAACCTTGTAAGATCATCATTGCAGCTACCTTATCGATTACTTTTTTACGTTTTTTCCTACTCATATCCGCTTCTAATAAAACACGTTCAGCAGCTACCGTAGTTAATCGCTCGTCCCACAACACTGTCGAGATATTATGGGTTTTTTCCACATGTTCAGCATATCGTTTAGACGCTTCTCCACGTTCACCAATTGTTCCATTCATGTTTTTGGGTAGTCCAATTACAGCTTTCCCAATGTCATGCTCTTTTATGATTTCTTTTAATTCCTGATCCGCTGAATGGATGTCATTTTCATTCCATCTAATAATCGTTAATCCTTGAGCAGTCCAACCTAATTCATCACTTACGGCCACGCCAATCGTTTTTGAGCCAACATCTAATCCGATAATTTTCATATTAATCCTTTTCTTGTTGTTCGATATAATATTTGACGAGTACTTCAATTACTTCGTCTCTTTCTACTTTCCTAATGAGGTTACGCGCATCATTGTACCTTGGTATATACGCAGGGTCACCTGATAACAAATAACCAACAATTTGATTAATAGGATTATATCCCTTCTCCTTAAGTGCTTCATGGACAGTCAAAAGAATTTCCTTCATGTCTTTATCAAATGGTTCATCAGAAAAATTAAATTTCATTGTTTTATCTATTGAACTCATATTGACACCCCATTCCATTTTTGCTCTTATTAACTTATAGTATCATTTTTGACGTTTTGAAACTACTACTTTATATTATCTTCTATATATTTTTTAGTATAAGATAATGCTTCTGCTATCTTTTCAGGTTGACTTCCACCGGCTTGGGCCATGTCTGGTCGACCACCTCCGCCGCCACCACAAATACGAGCAACTTCTTTAATCAAATGACCCGCATGCAAACCACGGGCATTTAAGTCCTTAGAGATTCCAACACCTAACTGTACTTTTCCATTATTTTCAGCTGCTAATACAATGACACATGTACCAAGTTTTTGTTTTAAATCGTCAATCATTGTTCGTAATTGATTCATGTCTTTTACGTTAACCTTTTCGGCTAGTAGCGGAACCTCAGCTACTTTTTCTACTTTCGCCAAAATTTCAGATGCTTCCATATTCGCTACCTTTGCAAGTAATGAGTCATTTTCCTTTTCCAGTGCTTTCATATCTGCAAACAGGGATTGGATACGGTTCGGAACTTGATCTACTTTTGATTTCAGTAATCCTGCCGCTTCGTTTAATAATATCATTTGTCCATTTAAATATTCATATGCTCGTTTACTTGTAACTGCTTCAATTCTTCTCGTTCCAGCACCTATACCAGATTCTGATATAATCTTAAATAAACCTATTTCAGCTGAATTTCTAACATGACAACCGCCACATAATTCAAGACTATAATCACCAATTTCCACGACACGAACAATATCACCGTATTTTTCACCAAACAACGCCATTGCACCCATTGATTTTGCTTCTTCTATCGCTTTCTGTTCAATTTTAACAGGAATGGAAGCCCAGATTTTTTCGTTTACAATATGTTCAATTTTTTCCAATTCATCCGGGGTAACTGGACCAAAGTGAGAAAAGTCAAAACGTAAACGCTCCTTATCAACGAGAGAACCAGCTTGATTAACATGTGAACCTAGCACATCTTTTAATGCGCGATGCAATAGGTGTGTCGCTGTATGATTCTTCATAATGTCATTACGATCATCCTCAATAATGATCGCTTTTACTTCTTTTCCTACTTCTAACGTACCGCTTTGAATCTCTACATGGTGAATATGTTGCCCTTTTGGTGATTTTTTTACATCCTTTACAAGAACTTTTACTCCATCACCTAACAAGAATCCTTTATCCGCTACTTGTCCACCACTTTCAGCATAAAATGGTGTTTCATTTAAGACAACTAAAGCTTCTTCCCCTTCTTGAGCTTTGTTTACTGTTTCTTTATGATGAATGATTACTTCTACTTTAGACACGGTTTGTACATTTTCATAACCAACAAATGCACTTTCAACATCAAATAGCGATAGCAAATCATCTTGTACATGCATTGAGTCTACTTTTTGTCTTGCTTTTCTTGCCCGTTCCCGCTGTTTTTGCATCTCTGCTTGAAATGCTTCTTCATCAATTGTAAAACCGTGTTCAGCCACATATTCTACGGTTAGCTCTTTTGGGAAACCATACGTATCATAAAGTTTAAACACTTCAGTACCGGGAAATACGCTACTTCCCTTTTTCTTTTCTTTCTCAATTATATTTTCAAGAATTTCTAGACCATCATGTAAAGTTTCGTGAAACCGCTCTTCTTCATTTTTAATTACATTTTCGATTAAATTTTGTTGTTCTTTCACTTCAGGATAGTAGTCATTCATAATGTTGCCAACAACTTCAACTAATTGGTACATGAATGGTTCGTTAATTCCAATTACTTTAGCAAAACGTACAGCTCTTCTTAGTAACCTTCTTAAAACATAGCCACGACCTTCGTTTGAAGGTAGCGCACCGTCACCAATCGCAAAAGCTACTGTTCGAATATGGTCTGCGATAACTTTGAATGCTGTATCATATTCTTCACTTACACCATATTTTACGTTAGTCATATTTTCTACTTGTTTTATAATCGGCATAAATAAATCTGTTTCGAAATTATTAGGTACTTGTTGTAATACAGAAACCATTCTTTCTAATCCCATACCGGTATCAATGTTTTTCTTAGGTAATGGTGTATACGTATCATCTGGATTATGGTTAAATTGCGAAAATACGAGATTCCATATTTCCAAATAACGATCATTTTCACCACCAGGATATAACTCTGGATCATTTAAATCATTACCAAATGATTCTCCACGGTCATAAAATATTTCTGTGTTTGGTCCACTCGGGCCTTCCCCAATATCCCAAAAGTTTTCTTCTAGACGAATAATACGCTCTTTCGGTATTTTAATATCATTTAACCATATATCGTAAGCTTCATCATCTTCTGGATGTACTGTTACAGACAACAATTGCGGATCAAATCCAATCCATTTTGGACTTGTTAAAAACTCCCATGCCCACGTAATTGCTTCTTTTTTAAAGTAATCACCAATAGAAAAGTTCCCCAACATTTCAAAAAATGTATGATGTCGTGCTGTATAACCAACATTTTCAATATCATTTGTTCGAATCGATTTTTGTGCATTTACAATTCGCGGATTTTCTGGAATCACACGTCCATCAAAGTATTTCTTTAATGTTGCAACTCCACTATTTATCCATAACAAAGATGGATCATCGACCGGAACAAGTGATGCACTTGGTTCTATTTGATGTCCCTTTTCTGTAAAAAAATCTAGAAACATTTTTCTTACTTGTGCTGATGTTAATTGTTTCATTTTCTCTTCCTCCATCATTTTAAACTGAATAAAAAAAATCCCCTCACTGCTTCACTTTAGCAGGGACGAGATTATTCGCGGTACCACCCTCATTATGAACAAACATTGTTCATCACTCTACACATGTTAACGGTGTGCACCGGCGAGTATGAATCGCACTCCAGTATAGCTTTCCATGATTCTACATCCAGGATTTTTTTCAGCCAAGAAAATCCCTCTCTGTGGTGAGACTGTCATGTACTCCTTACCTTCAACGTATTAGTATTATTCATGTTCACTAGTTATGAACTATCATAAAAAAGATTAGGAAATCTGTCAATTTTTTCGACTTATCGTCATAACGTGGTTTGTCATTACTTTTATAATTGTTAAGATTGGTACGGCAAAAATCATTCCTAAAACCCCACTTATTTGACCACCTAAAAGCAGCACAAATATAATAATGATTGGATGAATTGCTGTGCTTTTCCCAACAATATATGGTGACAATAAATTTCCTTCTATTAATTGAATGATAAAAATTGCAATTAACGCGTAAATGACAAGTTTTGTTGATATCGTAATTGTAATCGCTAGTACTGGAATTGCTCCGATAATTGGACCGAAATACGGAATAATATTCGTTAAGCCCATGATAATAGCTAATAACAAGGGATACTTTATCCCCAAAAACTGAAATGCAATATAAGTAGTGAAGCCTACAAAAAAGCAAATGATGAACTGCCCTCTAATATAGCCACCTAAACTTTTGTCAATCGCATGTATCATATCACTACATTGCGCTTGATATCTTTCTGGTAATAAGCTTTTAACATAACTTTTAATCTTCTCATAATCATTTAGAAAGTAGAAAACTAGTACAGGTATGACTGTTAATAAAACGATTGTGTCAAATATTTTAGTGATACCGCCGATTATTTTCCCGATGAAGCTTTCAATATCTGTTTCTATTTTTGTAATAACTTGGTCCAACTTGTCATGGACTGCCTCTGGTAAAAAAGAGGTTGATTCATAAATTTGATAGATAACCGATTCGTACAATTGCAGCAACTGTGGTAAATGCTCATTAAAATCTCGTAACTGTTCAATAAATAGTGGATAAAACCAATATATAGAGAAACCAATACCACCAAAAAAGAATATGTATATGAACAAAATTGCAATGCTTTTCGGTATACGATGTTGATGAATTTTAAGCACAATCGGATAAAGTAAATATGCAAGCAAACAGGAGATTAAAAAAGGAGCAAATAGTTGCCACAAAAATGAAAAAAACGATTTATAAAAAGGAAAGAGTTTCACAAGTAAAAAAATAAATAAAAAGACAAAGATACCGGTTAATATCCAATATAAAAAGTTTAAAGCTTTATTTTTATGTATCATGAAGGGCCCAGCTCCGTTGCATATGTATGTACTGTTGTATGACCTTCAATTTATTTTTCTTTCCTCTTCTGTAAATAAATCGTCTAAAGAACTTAATGATCCATCAGCTTCTATTTGATGAACATTAAGTATCTCATTCATCATCGTTATTTCGATAAAACAATTCCAACAATAAAATTGCGTGGAACCAATTTTACCTATATCTTTACTTTGACAATTTGGGCATTGCATCCACATAAAATCTCCCCTACTTTTTTCTTAGGATATAATTTAGCTTTGCCCTTTTTATTTTATTTTATACGAATGAATGAATTTTTCTGTGAGCGTTCCGAGGAAGGAAAGCCCTAGGTGGGATTTTGGAAGGCAGCGGTTTGGAAAAGGCTCATCGCCACCGCAGAAGGCGATGTGTATGCCAGCTGCGGGTTCACAGAAAAAACTTATGCATAAGTTTTTTGAAGAGAGCTATTATGAAATTGATTCAAAATACCTTGCTATTTACATAAAATCATAGGGGGATAGATCATCATCTTCTAAAGTTTCTTCAACCTTTGACTCTATTTTTATTCGATCTAATAATTGCTTTTGCAAAGAAGTATATCTTTTGTTTGTATCTAACGTTTCTACCCCTTTTAAAAAGGCACGTTTTTCTCCAATTAAAATTAATGATTGTTTCGCTCTCGTAATTGCAGTATAAATTAGATTCTTTCGCAACATGCGGTGGTAGGAAGACACAACTGGCAAAATGACAATTGGAAACTCACTTCCCTGTGCCTTATGGATGGAAATAGCATACGCATGCATAATATTAACGTAATCACTACGCTCATATACTACTTCCCTTTCATCAAATGCAACGACGAGCTGTTCCACTTGCTCTGTATTTTCATTTTCCTTAAAAATAGCAACTACTTCCCCAATATCTCCGTTAAACACTCCGTCTTCGGGCTGGTTAACAAGTTGAATCACTTTATCTCCAACACGATATGCTACATCATACGCTTTTACTTCCCGTTTTTGTCGATCCCGCGGATTTAAGAGTTGTTGTAACGCCTGATTTATTGCCGTAATACCTGCATGTGATCGATACATTGGAGCTAGAACTTGTACATCTTTCATGTCAATACCTTTCATTTGTGCCTTATCTACTATTTGTGTAATAGCTCTAATCACCTGATCCTCTGGGCAAGGTATAAAACTAAAATCCGCATCGTTATTCAACGCTCCGACTGTTATATCATGATTCTTAATCATGTGTGCCAATTGAATAATATGCGACCCTTCTTTTTGTCGATACACATCTTGCAAGGCAACATACGGAATAATCTCGCTATGGAGGAAATCAGTTAGTACTTGTCCTGGTCCAACGGAAGGCAATTGATCTTCATCACCTACTAATAAAACTTGCATATCATTCGGTATTGCTTTAAAAAGATGATTGGCGAGCCACGTGTCGACCATAGAAAATTCATCTACTATTAAGAGTTTACCTTGTAATGGTTCATTTTCATTCTTGTCAAAACCTTCATTGCCGTCCCAACCAAGCAAACGGTGAATTGTAATAGCGGGTAAACCTGTTGATTCTTTCATTCTTTTTGCCGCTCTACCGGTTGGAGCTGTGAGTACAAACGGGAAATCTGTTTTTTTCTCATATGTGGATGGATCAGTCGATACTTGATAAATTGCAGCATACGCTTTAACTATCCCTTTGATTACAGTTGTTTTACCTGTACCAGGTCCACCTGTTAAAATCATCATTTTTGCATGAAGCGCTTGATTAATCGCTTCAAATTGTTCCTTACCATAGCTTAATGTCTCTTCTTCTTCAATTTCACCAATAATCTTCATTAAATCAGCCATATTCACTTCATTTTCTACTGGATGGGATAAGATCCGCTTCATATGAGAGGCTATGCCATCTTCTGCATAATATAGTGACGGTAAATAGACTTTATTCTCTATTAAAATAAGATTCTTTTTCTTGTTCAATTCGTTGATTTGAATCTGAATATCGTCCGCTGTTAAAGGATGTTGCGGGTGATAGAGTAGTTCTAGTACGAGCCTAACACAATCTTCAACAGGTAAATAAACATGTCCATCTTGCACACTATTTTGTAGTACATAGACACAGCCAGCCCCAATTCGGCTTGGGTGCGCCATATCTATGCCATTTTGTGTTGCGATGCGGTCAGCTGTAACAAAACCAAATCCTTCGATATCAAATACAAGTTGATATGGATCTTCTTGAAGTTTTTTTATTGTTAACTCTTTGTATTGTTGATAGATTTTTTGTGCGAGCTTCATACCGATATTGTACTGAGATAAATAGACAACTACTTGTTCAAAACCTTGATTTTCCTTTAACTTTTGTGCTAAACGTTGTGCAGTATCTTTACTTAATCCTTGAATTTTATCTAAAACAGCTGGATTTTGGAGGATTTGTGTAATTGCACTTTCACCTAATTCTTGCACAATTTTACTAGCCGTCTTTTTTCCAATACCGTAAAATAAATCACTGGATAGATAAGCGGTAAGACCTTCCTTTGTATCCGGAATAAACGTTTTATATGCATGTACATGAAATTGCCTACCAAATTTTGTATGATTTTCAAACTGACCATAAAAAACGTAAGCAGTTCCTTCCTGTAACTTTGAAAAATAACCTTTTACAACAATTTCCTTTTCTTTAAAATCCGTATTTGTTTCGGTGATTCGGATTTTCACAATTGAAAAATGTTCCGTTTCATTAAAAAAAATTGTGTATAAAGGTTCACCTTTCATATATAATTGTTCTACCGCTTCTACATGCTCCATTTTCAATACCCCTTTAAAGGTTGTTCAAATATCATATTATCTTCACATCAAATTGCACCAATTCATAAGCCAGCATTCTTTTGAACACACACCATATATAGACTTAACCCTGATTCTGTTGCAGTTTATCTTGTACTCGCTTTATGCCATTTGCAGCTAATACATGATCAGATTGATATTCCAATGCTGTTTCAAAAAAGTGTAAAGCCTCTTGTAGATTGTCTTCAAAAAGTGCAATGACTCCTAAATTATAACGTGCATCACTATGTTCTTTGCTCATGTTTAATACTTCTTGCAAAGTCGACTTGGCCATGTCCAAGTTTCCCACTTGAGCGAGAGACAACCCGTATTGAAATAGCAGTTGCTCATCTGAACTATTTAATTCTGTAGCGCGTAAAAAATATGGTAATGCAAATTTATGATGTCCCTGGTTTTGAAAAGACATGCCAAGCATAAAATAAGCATCTGATTCCTCTAAACCGAGTTGAATTGCTTTCAAAAAATATTTTTGCGCCTGTTCATACATGGTTTGCTCATAGAATAAATTTCCTAATCCATAATAAGCAGTCGCTACTTGATTGTCTAATACTAATGCCCTATCGAAAAAATGCATTGCTTTATCATATTCACGCATTTGAGTTAATAAATTTGCCATATTTACATAACCAATTGGGTCTGCCGGATTTTCTTCTATTATTTCTTCGAGTTTTTTAAATGCCTCTTCATATTTCTCTATTGAATGATTCATCGAATCTCCCCTGCTTTACTTTCATTAATGAATAATATTTTGCACAGTGGAATCCAATTGTGCAGTCTGATTTTTCTTCGTATACACTCCATATCTAACAATAAATCTGTTTCAGTAGAATACTTTACTTTCCATAGTTACAAGACCTTAGCACAAAGCAGACTACTACTGAAGGTCTATCATATACATCCTTTTCATGGAAATCCAAAGTATTCCACCTCCACTAATTAAGATTACCTTATGTTTTTTTACTTTTGTCCAACTATAAATATAAGCAAAGAACCATGGACAGTGAAGCTTACGCAGCAATTATGCAATAACTAAAAACAAAAACACTTATTATTTTTAACCAACATACGTTAAGACTTGTCCATCTTTAAGGACTTGATCTATCGTACCACCACCAATACAAACCTCCCCATCATAAAACACGACTGCTTGTCCAGGTGTTATTGCACGTTGTTTCTCGCCAAAATCAACTTTTACACGATTTCCATCTAATAGAGATACCGTTACTTGGCTATCTTTTTGACGATAACGGAATTTAGCCGTACATGTAAGCGGCTCTTTTCCTTTGAATGGGATAAACCAGTTTACATCTGTTGCTACGAGGGAATCCGAGTACAATAGTTCATGATGATAACCTTGTGCAACATACAAAATATTTTCTTTTAAATTTTTACCAACCACAAACCAAGGCTCTCCAGGACCACCTATCCCTAATCCTTGCCTTTGACCTAACGTGTAATACATCAACCCATCATGCTTACCGACTACTTCTCCCTCGAATGTTTGCATTTCTCCTGGCTGCGCTGGAAGATATTGACCCAAAAATGTTTTAAAGTTTCTTTCGCCAATAAAACAAATACCAGTACTGTCTTTTTTACTAGCTGTTGCTAAGTTATTTTTTTGGGCTATTTCTCTTACTTCAGATTTCTGTAAATGCCCCAAAGGAAACATGACTTTTTCTAAAATATCTGGTGTTAATTGATTCAAAAAATATGTTTGATCTTTATTCTCATCCACACCACGAAGCATTTCATACTGTCCATCATTGTTGCGCACCTGTGCATAGTGACCAGTTGCTAAATAGTCCGCACCAAGGGATAGTGCATGGTTCAAAAAAGCTTTAAATTTTATTTCTTTATTACACATTACATCAGGATTTGGTGTTCTTCCTGCTTTGTATTCATCTAGGAAATACGTAAACACTTTATCCCAATATTGTTTTTCAAAATTCACTGCATAATAAGGGATGTCCAATTGATTACATACACGTACAACATCCTCAAAGTCTTCTGTTGCAGTACACACGCCAAACTCATCCGTATCATCCCAGTTTTTCATAAAGATACCGACAACATCATATCCTTGTTCTTTTAATAATAAAGCGGCAACGGATGAATCAACTCCACCACTCATACCAACAACTACACGAACATTACGATTATCTTTTGTCATCCGTTATCACCATCCTCTCTATTTTACTATCCTATTTACAATTTTTGCCACCCGATTGGCAGCATCAACAATATTTTCTTCCGTATTATTTAATCCAAAGCTAAAACGAACTGAATTGGTACATGCTTCATCTTGACCAAACATTGCCGCTAAAACATGTGACGGCTCTACAGAACCGGCCGTACACGCACTTCCACTAGATGCTGCTATGCCGTTCAAATCAAAATTTGTTAATAACGCTTCTACATTTGTACCAGGAAAACTAATATTTACAATCGAATTTAAGGTTTGCGATTCAGCTCCATTTATTTTAAATGGTACTTCTAATGCACGTAACCGATTAATAAACAATTCTTTATAATGTGCATATGTTTGGTTTCTTTTCTCTCTCTGGTCTAACATTATTTCTACCGCTTTTTGAAAGCCTATCATACTTACAACATTTTCTGTTCCTGGGCGACGTTTTCGCTCTTGCTCGCCACCAAATGCTAGAGGTTGCACATGAACTCGTTTATTTACATATAAGAAACCAATCCCTTTTGGCCCATTAATTTTATGCGCAGATACGCTTAGTAAGTCAATCCCCAATGACGTTACATCTATTGGGAGTAACCCATAGGCTTGCACTGCATCTGTATGAAAGATTGCTTGATGACTATTCAATATGTTACCTATTTCTTTAATCGGCTGGATAACGCCTGTTTCATTATTAGCAAACATAATTGACACTAATATTGTATCATCTGTTAACGCCGCTTGTAATGCTTCTAAAGAAATTCGCCCTGTATGATCGACAGGTAAGTAAGTGACATTAAAACCATTTTCCTCTAAATATTCAGCAGCATGCAGAACAGCATGATGTTCTTGAACAGAAGTAATAATATGATTTCCTTTTTCTTTATTTGCTAGCGCGGTTCCGATGAACGCCATATTATCTGCTTCTGTACCACTGCTCGTGAATATAATTTCCTTTTCATCTGCTTGAATACTTTTTGCCATCACATGTCTGGCTTCATCGATTAGTTGTCTTGCTTTCCGTCCAAATGAATGAATGCTTGATGGATTCCCATAAAGATTTTCATACATTGGATACATAGCTGCGACCACATCACGATGTACAGGTGTTGTAGCTGCATGATCTAAATAGATCGGTTCCATGTAAACTCTTCCTTCCATTATAAGAATTACTCTAAGCGTTAAATGCTTTTAAAATATTTTTTCACATTGTTTATCGCATTATAAACTTTATATTTGACCCAAACTGTTCAATAGTGAAAACTTGCCTTTAACTTAATTAGCTCGCTGCATCGCTACGGATTAGAGATGTTCTATAACCAAACGTCATGCAACGTGCCTGTTAATTTACTTATATTTACTGAAGATAGTGCTGATTCCCCGCTTCGGCAGAATACTTCGCTAAGTGACATTATTTAATAAAGGGTAAATTCCCTACCAATGCATGCAAAACAATTGTGCACAAGTATTTTCCCTTTGAAGTATGTTTCTTAAAAGACTTACAAAGATTAACTAGCATAATCATGGCGGTTGTTTGGAGTGGAGGACCGTTGACTCCTCAAAAATGCAAAGACCGCATTTTATCGTGCGATGTTTTGCTATCGTAGATTTCCTTGTCCTGCGGGAAAAGCAACAGCTGAAAATCCCACAGGAAAAAATTTAAGGAGGGCCGACTAAATACGGCCTTTGCGGTCAACGTCGGCATACCCCAGTGTTGGGGCAAGGCAGGTTAATTTCGCAACGTCCTGTTGCAACACCTGCACTAGTACTTCCTGTACGTCGGAAGTTGAAGCGCTGCCCGCGGAAAGCAACGGTCCGTAGCGGAAAACAACCTAGCACGTTACGAGACAGTTTGGTTTTATTGTATTGAACACAATCTTTTAAAAACAATCTTAAATAAAGAACATATAAGCATCCTTTGGTTGATCTAGTTCATGCTCAACAAGATCTTTTAAGGTTGTTTGATCAAGCACATCTTTTATTGCATCACGAATTCTCAACCACAGCGCTTGTTGGGCAGGTTCTTCATCTTCAATTCCTTCAACTAGTGTAATAGGACCTTCCAAAACACGTATCACATCACCAGCAGTAATTAGTTTTGGCTCTTTTGCTAACATGTATCCACCGTAAGCACCACGTACACTTTTGATTAAGCCAGAGTTGCGTAAAGGAGTTGCAAGTTGCTCTAAATACAATTCCGATAATTGATGTTCTTTTGCAATTGACTTCAAAGGTGTTGGACCTTGACCGAACTTTTTCGCCAATGCAATCATAATCGTTAGGCCATACCGTCCTTTTGTTGTAATTTTCATTTGGTACCTCCCTCTAAATGGCCGATATTATTTCTATATCATTTTTATCATAACAATTATTTCATTGTTGATTATTTGAAAAGATATTCCATCTTATTATATCATGAACAGTATAGTACTCCATTTTAATAAATGAATGAAACCCTGTAAAACTATTATTATATTATAAAGGAAGAAAATAATGAACCAAAAACCACTGGCTTTTCGAATGAGACCATCACATATTCATGATATTGTCGGTCAGCAACACCTTGTATCAAAGGGGAAAATCTTATATCGAATGGTTGAAGCGAAACGTTTAGCCTCCATGATATTATTTGGTCCTCCCGGTACTGGAAAAACTTCGCTTGCATTAGCTTTAGCAAAAAGCTTACAATTACCTGTAAAAATGTTAAATGCTGTAGTTGATCGTAAAAAAGATATGGAAATTGTTGTAGAAGAAGCAAAATTTACTGGACATGTCGTATTAATTTTAGATGAAGTTCATCGGTTAGATAAAGCAAAACAAGATTTTTTATTACCACATCTCGAGAGTAACTTAGTTACATTAATTGGATGTACAACTAGTAATCCATATCACGCTATAAACCCTGCCATTCGCAGTAGATGTCACCTTTTTGAATTATTCCCTGTAACAACAGAAGATATAAAGATTGTATTACATCGAGCGATTAAAGATGAGGAATTTGGATTAGGTACGTATCAAATTCGGATTGATGAAGATGCTATCAATCACTTTGCGAAAGCCGCAAATGGTGATTTACGTTCTGCATTAAATGGCTTGGAACTAGCCGTATTTTCGACTGCACCGGACGAAGAAAATAATGTAGTCATTGATTTACTTGCAGCTGAAGAGTGTATGCAAAAGAAAAGCTTTTCCCATGATAATGGCGGTGATGCCCATTACAATGTGCTTTCAGCGTTTCAAAAGTCCATACGTGGTAGTGATGTAAATGCTGCATTACATTATTTAGGTAGACTTATTGAAGCTGGAGATTTAGATAGTATTGCACGTAGAATGATTGTTACTGCATATGAAGATATCGGATTAGCTAATCCGCAGGCAGGTCCACGTGTACTTAATGCTGTTCAAGCTGCGGAACGGTTAGGATTTCCTGAAGCAAGAATACCACTTGCTGTGGCCATTATTGAATTATGTCTATCACCGAAATCAAATAGTGCTTATAAAGCATTAGATGAGGCATTATTAGATATTCGTCAAGGACGGAGTGGTGAAATTCCACCGCATTTAAAAGATGCACATTATAAAGGGGCATCATCTTTAGGGCACGGTGTCGATTACAAATATCCACACGAATACAAAAATGGTTGGGTACAACAACAATATTTACCTGACACATTGAAGGATCGCAAATATTATATACCAAAAACAACAGGTAAATTCGAGCAGGCTATGAAACAAGTATACGAAAATATGAATCGTAGCAGAAAAATGCACGACTAACGTATATTTCCTTTTTCAAACGGTAAAACTAGATTTAAACGATTAAAACTTGATAAAAAAGTAACGCTTGGAATTTCTTAGTCTATCGGAGGAATAATAAACATAAATTCCATGAATTACGCAAATAACAAGTAGAATACAAACCATACTGTATCTACTCATTTTTAATCATCTTTTTACGATTGAATCTAGTGAACACATATTATGGAACTGCATTGAAAAAGGAGATGAAGTAACATGGCCAAAGTTAGACAAGATGCTTGGTCACATGAGGACGACCTGCTATTAGCTGAAACTGTCCTACGACATATTAGAGAAGGTAGTACGCAATTAAATGCTTTTGAAGAAGTTGGTGATCATTTAAACCGCACATCAGCAGCTTGTGGATTTCGGTGGAATGCCGAAATACGCAAAAAATATGTAGATGCTATTGAACTGGCAAAAAGACAACGAAAAGAAAAGAAACGTGCCATGCAGGCAAATAAACCAACAATAAAGCATCAACAAACATACACGTTGCCAGCGCCAACAGCTTCACAAGTGATGACGAACGAATCATTACAAGAGTCACATCTTGAAACAGTTGCGCAAACGGATTCACAGCTTACATTAGACTCTGTAATTTACTTTTTGAGCGAATTAAAAAATGACTATTATGCTTCCAATCAATCAAAAGCGATACTAGAACAAACAAAAAGTGAAAATATACGTTTACGTGAACAAGTAACACATTTAGAAAAACAATTAAAGCAAACTGAGACGCAATTAGTTACAATTCAAGAAGACTATCAAGCTTTTATTCAGATAATGGAACGGGCTAGAAGAATGACCGTTTTTGAGGGACAGGAATCCATGCGGACACCTATGTTTAGAATGGATAAAAACGGAAATCTCGAACAAATAGCGGATGGAGCAAACTAATCATATCCAATTAGTGAATTTGTACTATCAATTGAGATATATTCTATTTAGACTAACTAGTTTAATGACCTTTATTTAAAAATAAGCAAATAAAAAATGACTTGTACAACGAATTGGAGTTGGTTACAGGTCATTTTTTGTGGTTTTAAATTGACCACTGCTTGCAAAAATATTCCAAAACAAAAAATCCCAATCATGCCGTCCAAATTTAGGTTTTGATCCCGCTCCATGCAGGTGGGTGTCCTGTTTCATACTTTATACTTCCAAAAAGGTATGTATGCCATATGAAAACCTATTAGACTCCCTTATCAAAAAAATGTTCGGTCAAAACAATTTTATTGGACAAACATATCAGGATTTATATATACCAAATCATTAAAACTGTGCCTTTACTCGTTACCATACATGTACTTCATGACGTAAAGTGTGATTCAAGAATATTCATTTAAAACGGATATATATTGCTGAGGAAAGCCAGCTTCAAAGCCAGTATTTCCTCAGATGTTATAGTCTACTTGATTACTGAATTAACGTAATCGTAACATATTAAAGGCTGATTTTCAACGCTCATTATATGAAGAATTCATTACAATTTTACAATCTTTATACAATATTACTTATCGGTCATATTTTTAATTTGAATCGTAAGTTCGTCTAGTTGATTTTCGCTTACTTCACTAGGTGCTTGAGTAAGTAAATCTGTAGCTGAAGCGGTTTTTGGAAATAGAATCGTGTCACGTAGATTTGTTCTGCCTGCCAACAACATAACAATACGATCTAACCCTAATGCAACTCCTCCATGTGGTGGTGCTCCATATTGTAATGCTTCAAATAAAAACCCAAACTGTTCTTGTGCTTGTTCTGGTGTAAATCCAAGAACCTCAAACATTTTTTGCTGTAGTTCTGTCTTATGGATACGTAGCGATCCCCCACCAAGTTCATAGCCATTAAGAACAAGGTCATATGCGATTGCTCGTACACTACCCGGATCAGTAGCTAACTTGTCTAAATCCCCTTCAACCGGCATCGTAAATGGATGGTGTGCAGCAAAATAACGTTCTGCTTCTTCATCATATTCTAATAGAGGCCAATCTGTTACCCAAAGGAAATGAAACAAAGATTGGTCGATTAAATCTAACTCTTGTCCTAATTTTAGTCGTAACGCACCTAAACTTTCATAAACAACAGTTGTTTTATCTGCAACAAACAATAATAAATCATTTGATTCCGCTTGAACAGTTTTTGCAATCTGACTTTTCTCTTCATCTGATAAAAACTTCGCAATTGGACCAGTAAATTCATTTGCATCTACTTTTAACCATGCTAATCCTTTTGCTCCATATACTTTAACAAAATCAGTTAACCGGTCAATATCTTTTCGTGAAAAGTTTGCCGCCTCACCTTTTACATTTAATAAACATACTTTTCCACCAGATTGAACAGCACTCTTAAACACATTAAATGATGAATCTGCTACAAACTCAGAAACATCTTGCAGTTCCATCGCAAACCTAGTATCCGGCTTGTCTGAGCCAAACCTTGACATTGCTTCATCATATTTCATTCGTGGCAAAGGAAGCGTCATGTCATAACCTTTCACTTTTTTCATCACATGATGCATCATATTTTCCGTTAACTCCATAATCTCATCACGTGTTAAAAAGGAAGTTTCAATATCAACTTGCGTAAACTCTGGTTGACGATCAGCACGTAAATCCTCATCACGGAAACATCTGGCAATTTGATAATACTTTTCAAAACCACTCATCATAAGTAGTTGTTTAAATAGTTGTGGAGATTGTGGTAATGCATAAAATTCCCCTTGATGCACTCTACTAGGTACTAAATAATCCCTTGCCCCTTCTGGCGTACTTTTTGTTAAAATTGGTGTTTCCATTTCTAAAAAGTCTTGATTGTTTAAAAACGTGCGAATTTCTTGCGTAATTTGATGGCGTAATTTAAATGTATCTTGTAATTCTTTACGTCTTAAATCGATATACCTGTATTTCAAGCGTAAATCTTCCGATACATCCGTTTCATCTTGGATTAGAAATGGTGGGTTTTTAGCTTTATTTAAAACTTGAATATGTGTTGCAACAATTTCAATTTCACCTGTTTTCATCGCACGATTAATCGTATTTTCACTTCGAAGTACAACCGTACCTGAAATTTCTATGACATACTCACTTCGAATAGAATCTGCAACTTTTAACGCTTCGCTAGAAACTTCTGGATTAAATACTATTTGAATAATTCCAGAACGGTCACGTAAATCGATAAAGATAAGACCGCCTAAATCACGTCTCTTCTGAACCCATCCTTTTAATAAAACAGTTTCTTCAACATGATTACGATTTAATGTAGCTGCATAAACCCGTTTACGCATGTGTACTCCCTCCTTGAAGCTTTGTTTTCATATATGTGATCAATTCATTTAAGGCGACTTCTTCTTGGTCACCACTTTGCATATCCTTTACATTAATCACTTGCTTTTCAAGTTCAGTTTCACCTAAAACAAGTACATATTTCGATTGCAAACGATCTGCTGCTTTAAATTGTGCCTTTACACTTCTTTGCTGATAATCTTTATCAATTTGAATACCATGCTGCCTTAGTTCATGAACAATTTTTATTCCTTCCTTGACAGCCTCACTTCCCATCGTAACAAGATAACTATCAAGCGTTTCTGCAACTGGAATTTCTTTGTTTTCAGCTTCTAAAGCTAATAGTAATCTCTCTAATCCCATACCAAAACCTATGCCAGGAGTGTTTGGACCACCAAGTTCCTCGATTAATCCGTTATAACGACCACCACCTAAAAGTGTTGTGATTGCTCCAAATCCTTCCGCTTCGCTCATAATTTCAAAAGCTGTATGGTTATAATAGTCAAGTCCCCTAACTAGGTTAGGATCAACTTCGTATGTAATGCCCATGTTCGATAGATTTTCTTTTACTTGTTCAAAATATTGCCGTGACTCATCATTCAAATAATCAAGAATGGATGGTGCTGTTTTCATCGCTTCATGTTCATGATCCGTTTTACAATCTAAAACGCGTAAAGGGTTTTGCTGAAGCCGCGCTTGACAGTCTGAACACAATTCCTCTACATGCGGTGTAAAATGATTTACTAGTGCATCACGGTATGCTTGTCTACTTGCTTGATCTCCCAATGAATTAATGACCAATTTAATAGATGATAATCCTAATTCTTTATAACACGTCATTGCTAAATCAATAACTTCTGCATCAACGGCAGGATCTGCACTACCTAACACTTCTACTCCAAATTGATTTAATTGGCGCATACGACCGTGTTGCGGCCTTTCATAACGGAACATTTGCATAAAGTAAAATAATTTAACTGGTTGATTGGCTAGTCCAAAGAGCTTATTTTGAACAAATGCCCTTGCTACAGACGCAGTACCTTCTGGACGTAGAGTTAAGCTTCTACCACCTCGATCTTTAAATTCATACATTTCCTTTTGTACAATATCTGTTGAATCTCCTACACTTCGTTGAAATAACTCTGTATGTTCAAAAACCGGCGTTCGAATTTCTCCATAATTATATCGATTACACACTTCCTTGATTTTACCTTCAACATATTGCCATTTTTTTGCATCCTGCGGTAATATATCAGTTGTACCTCTTGGTGCATTAATTTTCATACTTTTCTCCTCCAGTTCTCATAAAAAATAAAAATGAATACAAAAAAACCCTCCACCCCTGTCGTAGGGGCGAGAGTTAACCCGCGTTGCCACCCTTATTCATGCAAGCTTCCCTTGCACCTTACACAGTTAACGCCTGCAAACGTCTATACCTAGTTATCGTCTATTACCAACGATTTTCAGTGTAGAACCTCAGGAATGTCTTTCATTGGGACAACATGTAAAAATGCTTTCAGCCCACGGCATTTTCTCTCTGAACATTTGTGATCCGACTACTTCTTCCTTCATAGGCTACCTATCAATCCATTTTTCATTTAATTTGAATGAATACTATGATAAGGGTTGTTTTGCATAAAGTCAAGTGCGATTCATCTGATTTTTCAACATCCGAACTTCACCTAAAGATATACCAAGTTCGTGCGCGATTTCCATATGACTTGCATTTTCTTCTAACTCAATAAAACGGTGAAAATTTACCCCAAAAATATCTTTATTATGATTTGCTTTCCAAAGCTTTTCTGATTGTCGCATTCATCTCATCCCTTCATTACTATATCTCTTAGTTTTGCCTTCTTGTTCGTTTTTTATTAAAATAGAAACAACATTTCATAATTTGTAGGGAGTTTAGATTGTATGCGCTATTTCAAACGGGTATTTCCCGCTTTTCTAGTTTTTATATTTCTACATGCTCCTGCTACCTTTGCAAACCATATCATCGTTACAGGAGAAGATGTAAATGTTAGAAATGGACCTGGAACTAGTTATAATGTCATCGGTAAAGTAAACAAACAGGAGTCCTATGCCGTTTTAGACGAGAATGAGGATTGGATCCAGATTGATATGAATGGTGTGTCTGGATGGATATATGTCCAATATGTATCAACCTCGCGGAATCAAAGGCAGTCAAAGAACGAAAAAGTTACAATCAAATATGATCAGACACACATTCGTAGTGGGCCTTCTTCTGAATATGACATTTTAACATTTGTTAACCGCGGGACATTGTTGAAAGTAATTGAAGAAGAGAATGATTGGTATAAAGTGAAGACGAAAGCTGGGAATGGATATATTTTAAAATCTTTAGTGGATGATAAAAATGATTCGATGAACTTACAAGTTCAAGACAAAGTCGTTGTCATCGATGCAGGGCATGGAGGTCGTGATAACGGGGCATTAAGTGTTCATCACCATTCCGAAAAAAATTTAACATTAAGTACGGCATTAAAATTAGCAGACGAGCTTCGATTACTTGGAATCGAGCCTATTTTAACGAGAGATGACGATGAATATATTTCATTAGCAAGCCGCGCTACATTTATTAATAATGAAAATGCTGACGCTTTCATTAGTTTACACTATAATAGTGCACCTGATCATCCAGAAGCGGAAGGTATTGTAACATATTACTATGATAGTAATAACACGAATTTCGCGAAAACGGTTCAACAACATCTCATACACGAATCAAAAGCAACAGATCGAGATATTTCTTACGGGAATTATCAAGTGTTACGGCAAAGTGTTAAACCAGCTATTTTAATTGAACTCGGCTTTCTTTCAAATAAACAACAAGAACCAATACTCCTCACAAATATATACCAACGACAATTGGTAAGGGGTATAGCCTCAGGTCTACTATATTATTTAGCACATGACGTTTGGCAATAAGGTGGTTAAATATTCTTTGCACCTAACTCGGTCCATGAGCAATTAATTTCCACATATAATCTTTTATAAATAAACCACGCTTTATGAACATAGCTATTTATAGATAATGAAGAATGGTTCCTATCACCAATTTTCTGATGACGGGAACCATTTATTTATCTTTAGCTATTCCTACTTATTGTCTTTTGAGTCTACAATAATTGTAACAGGTCCTACATTTGTAAAAGAAACGTCCATCATAGCTCCAAATTGTCCCGTTTCTACATGAATATTTTCATTTGCTAACAACTCATTAAAAGTGCGATACAATTCGTCTGCAATATTTGGCGGAGCAGCCTGTACAAAGCTAGGTCTTCTTCCCTTTCGCGTATCCGCATATAATGTAAATTGTGATATCGACAAAATACTTCCTTTTACATCTTTTAAGGATAAATTCATCTTATTATTTTCATCTTCAAAGATTCGTAAATTAACAATTTTATTTACAATATAATTCACATCATCAATTGTATCATCATGGGTAACACCTAGGAGAACGACAAGCCCGTTATCTATTTTTCCAATTGTTTCTCCCGCAACTCGCACACTTGCGTCTTTCGCCCTTTGAATAACTACCTTCATTTAATAGCCTCCTTCCATCATTGCTACTGAATGACACGTGTTACTGTATAAACATCTTTAATTTGCTGTAGTCGCTTCACTATTTTACGTAGATGATCTGTGTTATAAATGAGTATTGTCAACTGAATAACGGCCATCTTATAACGATCCGATTTTCCATTCACATGTGTAATGTTTGTCTTTTCCTCAGTTACTGTCTGAAGTACTTCATTTAATAAACCACGACGATCATATCCTGTTATTTCTAAATCAACGTGATACTGTTTTTGATTTTGATGACCTTACCACTGAACTCGCAACAAACGATCTTTTACTTCATCAGCTTGTACGTTCGGGCAATCTACACGGTGAACAGATACACCACGTCCTTTAGTAATATAACCGATAATATCATCACCCGGTACAGGATTACAGCATTTTGAAAGTCGAACTAATAAATTATCTACTCCCTCAACAATTACGCCGGAATCTCTCTTTTGTGCCTTTTTATTTTCTTTTACATCATTTTTAACTTCTTGTAATGTCTCCGTTAACTCTTGTTCCTTTTGTCTTGTACTACGTAATTTATCTGTTAAACGATTGGCGATTAATGCTGCTGTAATCCCTTGGTAGCCAACCGCAGCATACAAATCTTCTAATGAAGTAAAATTGAACTTTTCAGAAACCCGTTGGATATTTTCCTGCGTTAATACTTCCTTTGGTTCTATACCTAACACGCGAATCTCCTTATCAACGAGTTCTTTCCCTTTTGCAATATTTTCATCTCGCCGCTGTTTCTTGAAAAATTGCCTTATTTTATTTTTAGCTTGAGAAGTTTGCGTCATATTTAACCAGTCTTGTGATGGTCCATAAGAATGCTTAGATGTCATCACTTCAATAATATCGCCATTGTTCAATTGATAATCTAGCGGTTCCATTTTTCCATTTACTTTTGCACCAATTGTTTGATTTCCAATTTCCGTATGAATACGGTATGCAAAATCAATTGGGTTGGAGCCAGCAGGTAGTTCAATCACATCGCCTCTAGGTGTAAAAACATAAACCATATCCGAGAACAAATCCATCTTTAACGATTCCATAAATTCCTCGGCATCATGGGTCTCGTTTTGCCATTCGAGAATCTCCCTAAACCAAGTCAGTTTTTCTTCAAAAGATTTCCTATCTGTATTTATTTGTTTTCCCTCTTTATAAGCCCAATGTGCCGCAATACCGTACTCTGCGATTTCATGCATTTCTTTCGTACGAATTTGCACTTCTAGTGGATCTCCAGTAGGTCCGATTACAGTTGTGTGCAACGACTGGTATAAATTTGGTTTTGGCATAGCTATATAATCTTTAAATCTACCTGGCATCGGCTTCCAACATGTATGAATGATACCAAGTACAGCGTAACAATCTTTAATACTATTAACAATAACACGCACAGCTAACAAATCATAAATTTCATTAAATTGCTTATGTTGTTTTACCATTTTCCGATAAATACTGTAAATATGTTTTGGTCGTCCTGATATATCTGCATGAATGTGTACTTGTTTTACTTGGTCATTAATTTCCTTCATTACATCCGCAATATATGTCTCACGTTCTACACGTTTTTGTTTCATTAATTGGACAATCCGATAATATTGTTGTGGATTTAAATAACGTAAAGCAGTATCCTCTAATTCCCATTTTATCGTTGAAATCCCTAAACGATGTGCAAGCGGTGCAAAAATTTCTAAAGTTTCATTTGCAATTCTTCGTTGTTTTTCTGGTGGTAAATGTTTCAATGTCCGCATATTGTGTAATCGGTCAGCTAACTTGATTAATATAACTCGAATATCTTTTGCCATTGCAACAAACATTTTCCGATGATTCTCAGCCTGGATTGCTTCCTTCGATTTATATTTAATCTTCCCTAACTTTGTTACGCCATCAACGAGCATTGCGATTTCCGAATTGAATGCTTTCTCCATATCTTCAAGTGTGATATCTGTATCCTCTACAACATCATGCAAAAATCCGCCTGCAATTGTAACAGGATCCATTTTTAATTCAACAAGAATCCCCGCCACTTGAACAGGATGGATAATATAAGCCTCTCCAGACTTCCGAAATTGGCCATCATGAGCCTGTTTCGCATATTCATATGCACGCTGAATAAGTTGAATATCTTCTTCAGATAAATAATCTCGTGCCTTTTCTATTAATTGTTCAATTGTTATTACTGTATTCTTTCCCATTTTTATATCACCTTTATCCGTTGTAGAGAATATAATCATCACTTCATTATATGTGCTTTCTAATAGTATCGAAAATTTTCAACTAAATGTAAAGTAAAAAAGGCTGATTTCGACATAAAATAAGAGGCCTGACGTATATTTTAATAATACGCCAGACCAAATACGAAATAATGATGTGTCAATGATTGTATCTAAAATACTTCATCCTTAATATTTCATCAATGCAATCACATCATAATCTTTCAATTTATCTATTCCATTCAAGTAAGATAATTCAATTAGAAATGCACAACCTACTACAATGCCACCTAGTTCTTCTACAAGTTTGATTGTCGCTTCAATTGTTCCACCAGTAGCTAGAAGGTCATCTGTAATTAAAACACGTTGACCTGGTTTAATGGCATCTTTATGAATCGTCAATACATTTTCGCCATATTCTAAACCATAATCGACTTTAATTACTTCCCTTGGTAATTTTCCTTCTTTACGCACTGGTGCAAATCCTACTTCAAGTGCGTAAGAAACAGGGCAACCAATAATAAAACCTCTTGCCTCAGGTCCAACGACGATGTCAATTTCTTTTTCCTTTGCAAAATCAACAATTTCATCAATTGCTGATTTAAATGCTTTTCCATTATCCATTAACGGCGTAATATCTTTAAATTCGATTCCTTCTTTAGGCCAATTATCTACGATTTTAATATATTGTTTGTAGTCCATCGTTTACTTCCTCCTTAGGCGTATCTTCCTTGTCGTAATCCAAGCATTTGGAAAACCATTGATATAATTCATCATAAGTTGAATAGTACAATATTTGTTCTATTTCTGCTTGTCTTACACGATTTTGATACAACCTAGATTCTGTTAGATCTTTTTTTATTGGATTTGGATTTAGTTCAATAACTCCATTTTCTATATTAACAAATTCTAGTTCAAAAAACACTTTTGACATAAAAACAATTTTTTCTTTTGACCATTTTTTTGTTTGCATGATTTTATTCAAATGATAATTCACCTGTAATTTGCGTTCTTTTACAAGCACTGCATAATACCATTTAAAATCATTACGTGATGGAAAAGCAGATAAAAAAGTACTATTTTCAACATAAAAACAAACATAAATACGTTTAGGCTGCAACACCGTCACAATATGTTGCAATTTTTGTAAAGTAGGTGGTAATTCTAATATAAATAATGATTCACCAACAATTTGTGCCGGCATGTCTTCTTCGTATGTTAAATAAGTGACATTCGGTAGTTTTCTTTGTTTTAAGCTATGTGCTGACGTTAACATTACACTTGGAGAGCTTTTGATATAATTTTCAAGAGTAGCATTTCTTTTTCCGCGAAAATCAAATAATTGCCATTGATCAATATTGATATCTTGAATCATCATTTGAATCTTTTTCATCCCATTCCATTCATTAAAACCTAGTTCACCGACAATGGAGACAGGGACCTTGTCCGTCATATCATCATATTGATTTCCCCAACCGAAACCAATACCTTCTATTTGCACACCATCGTCTTGAAATTGCATTTTCAAATGTTTTTTCATATTACCTAGTTGACGTATATCAGATGGGATATGTCGAATATGAAAAACAGGCTTTGGATTTGCCATACCAAATGGGGCTAACTTTCGTGTATCTTCAATCATTTCCGCATTTATATCAGCAATAGCTAATGTTTGACTAATTGTAATCTGCTGTTTAAAGTCTTCGCTATCTAGTTGTGACGTAATAAGCGTGTGTAATTTCTTTTGTATTGTACTGATATTTTCGATGGGCAATGTCATCCCCGCTGCTTGGGCATGTCCGCCGAAATGTGTAAACAACGATTTGATTTCCATGCAATTCGTAAACAAATCAAATGCAGGAATACTTCGTGCCGACCCTTTTGCTATATTTGTTGTCTCATCAATTGTCAATACAATGGCTGGTCGATCAAACTTTTTAACAAGCCGGGAAGCTACGATACCTAATACTCCCTGATTCCATCCTGGCTTTGCTACAACAATAACACCAGGTAGATCATTCGCATCGACAGATTGTTCCGCTTCCTTCACAATCTTTTCTACGATATTCCTACGTTCTTGATTCAGTTGTTCAATTTCTTCTGCAATTACTTCTGCTTCCATTTCATCATCTGTTAACAGCAACTCAACAGCCAGTGTTGCATCTTGCAAACGACCTACCGCATTTAGACGTGGACCAATTAAAAAGCCAACATCCTCTTCTGTAACATTGCCTTCGATTTTGCAACTTTTAATAAGTGCTTTTAATCCTGGTCGGCGAGTTGTCGTTAGTCGCTGTAACCCATAAAAAGCTAACACTCTATTTTCATCTAATAACGGAACCATATCTGCAATCGTTCCAATTGCAACGAGATCAAGTAGATCTTCTGGAAAATAACCTAGTATATACTGCGCTAGCTTAAATGCAACACCCACTCCCGCTAGTTCTTTAAATGGATAGTTTTCCGAACACTTAGGGTGAATAATACTAAAAGCATCAGGTATTGCATCTTGTACCTCGTGGTGATCAGTAATAATTAAATCGATTCCTAACTCTTTAGCAACTGCCGCTTCTTGCACTGCGGCAATACCATTATCGACTGTTATGATAACGGAAACACCTTGTTCATGAGCTAGCTGAAACGCTTGTTCATTTGGGCCATATCCTTCTGAAAAACGATTTGGAATATAGAAATCACAATTAGCACCAAGTTCACGTAGTGCTTCTATCATTACCGTCGTGGAAGTAACACCGTCCGCATCATAGTCCCCATATACGAGGATTTTCTCGCCATACTCTATCGCTTTTACAATTCTTTCGCTCGCCTTTTCAATCGAATGAAGTTGTACAGGATTATGTAAATCTTGTATAACAGGATTTAAAAATTTCTTCGCTTCTTCTATTGTCATCACGTCACGCTGCATTAATAAGTTTATTAAAAATGGTGACATGTTTAACGTTTCATCTGTCCCATTAAAATTATCTTGTTCATGTATTTTTAAAAAATTCCATTTTGATTTACTTGGTAACATAAATTCACCCCTGACTTATCTATTATACAAAACAGATGATTCAGGGGCAATGATATCATTTTATTTCCACTTTACATGGGTACTACTGTTTCTCCTCATTTTGAACTGTTTCCTCTGGGAGTGCTTGTTGTAACATATTATTTTCCTTTTTCAATGTTTTTATTTGACGATTTAATTGAAATACTTTAATCATACCAAATGCACCTGTTATAACTCCTCCCATTAATACCGAAAATAAAATAACAAGAATGAGTGGGGATGTTGTTGTCCAAAAGAAGTAGTTTACTTCTACTGGAGCCACATTAATAACAGCAAAAACAGCAATTAAAATGGTTAAAACAATTGCAGTTATAATATATACTTGACCTTTCATCATGATCCACCTTTCTAGATATAACGTTCCCCATATATTGAGAGGTTAAGCACTATTTTTATACAAGTCAAGCTTCGATCAATATTTTTCTATGTGTAGGAAAAAATTGAATTGCTGAATTGACACGCAACTGAAAAGCAGCATTCCTAACAAATGGAGGAATGCTGCTTTTGTATTAAACTTGAGGTCCTTCAACCCTTTTTTTCTTTCTGAAGTCAACCGGGCGCTTTTTGATCATCTTCCCTCTCCAAATTAGCCATAATTGACTAGCGAGGAATAATGATGAATATGTTCCCATAATCAATCCAATTGCTAAAGCAAAGGCAAATGGTTGGATGGACTGTGCACCTAAAATCATGAACGCTAATACTGCTAATAACGTCGTAAGAGATGTAGCAATACTTCTTGTAAAGGTTTGAAGTAAACTATTATTAACAACTCTTGCTAATTCCTTAACAGACTTAATTTGTCGATTTTCTTTCTGTAAGTTTTCTCTTATTCGGTCAAAGGTTACAATCGTATCATTGATTGAGTAACCGACAATTGTTAATATCGCAGCCACAATCGTGACATCAAACTCCATCCTCGTAATACTAAAGAATACGAGCATGAAAAATGCATCATGCACGAGTGCAATAATCGCAGTTATTCCAAAGAAAAACTCAAAGCGTATTGTGACATAAATAATCATTCCTATTATCGCAATACCGACTGCATATAAAGCATTTTTTACAAGTTCTTGTCCAACAATTGGAGAGACGACACTAACGTTAGGCTCAACACCCATTTTATCCTGAAAATACTGTTTCACTTCTTTGATCTTATCATCGGATAAAACTGTATCAAATCGAGATACTGCAATATTATTATTATCGCCTGATAAAATGATTGATTTCGCCTTTACACCTAGTGTGTCAAAGTCTTTTTCAATTTCTTCCGTGTTAATAGCGTCATTAGCCATCACTTCAATTCTTGAACCACTCGTAAAGTCAATACCAGGATTTAACTTAAATATGAGTAATGAGATAATCCCTAAAATAATCATAATGGATGACGCTGTGATAAATTTATACTTATGTTGTACAACATCAATGTTGCGATTAAGAAACTTGGCTTCTTTCGGTTCTTTTTCTTTAATATCGCGTATTGATTCCTTTTTCACACCAAACCAACCTGGACGTTTCTTAAGGAACGGGCTATTAATCCATAGTTGTAATAAAAGCCTTGTACCATATACTGCTGTGATAAAGCTGACAAATATACTAACAATAAGCATTGTCGCAAACCCTTTAACAGAACTAGTACCGAATATAAATAAAATACCAGCAGCTAATAACGTTGTTAAGTTGGCATCAATAATAGAGGAAAGTGAATTTTTCGTTCCAGCTTTAAAGGAAGAACGCAGCGATTTTCCTGACCTCATCTCTTCTTTAATCCGCTCAAATGTAATAACGTTCGCATCAACAGCCATTCCGACACCAAGAATTAATGCCGCAATACCCGGTAATGTTAATACACCATGCATTAAACGGAAGACTAATAAAATCAAAAAGATATAAATCGTTAAATTGATGCTTGCAATAGCACCTGGAAAACGATAAACAAGCAACATAAATAAATATACAAGTGCTATGCCCACAAATCCTGCAAAAATCGTTTTATTTAAAGCTTGTTCACCAAACTGTGCTCCAACAGATGTAGAGTACATTTCTTTCATGTTTACAGGTAAAGATCCCGCATTTATAATATCCGCTAAATATTTTGCTTCATCTACCGTAAACTGACCTTCAATCATCACGTTTGTCGTATTCAATGTTTGGCTTACAGCAGGTGCAGAAACATATTTATGGTCAGCTTTTGTTGCTTCCTTCTGATAAGAATCCCCCTCATCATAATCCATCCAAATGACCAATAGATTATTGGGCGTTCCCATATTTTTAATTTTAGTTGTCACATCTGCAAATTTTGAAGCACTTTTTAAGGACAATGTTACAATTGGCTGATGTGTATCAGGATGGAAGTCTTGTTTCGCACTGCCCTCTTTCACATCTGCTCCATCTAATAATTTGTTATCATTCACATCTCGAAATGATAATCTAGCTGAAGTTGCTAGCATATCACGAGCTTGCTGTTGATCTTTAATTCCCGCCAACTGTACCCTAATACGATCTTCACCTTCAATATCAATGACAGATTCGCTAATACCAAGACGGTTAACCCGGTCATTCAAGGTACGCACTGTACCTTCCAACAAGTCACGCGTAATTTTTTGATCTTTATCTACTGGTTCAACTTCATAAAGGATTTCGAATCCACCTTGTAAGTCTAAACCGAGATTAATATTTTTAACGATACCTTTTATCGTGCCACTAATCGTTCCCGCAAAAACTAAAACGATTAGGAAAAAGGCAATGATTCTGCCTCTATTTTTCATATACCATTTCCTCCTCTAACTCCAACTGCACACTTTTATAAATTTGACCCAGTAAGAGCTGCGATTGAAGATGCCAAATCTTCATCAGCTTGATAAGCATTCACCGTTATGTAACTCATATATGTTGTCGTAGACAAATGAAAAATATCTTGTACAATTTCAAACAATCTTTTTTCAGGGTTCCCTTTCCACACCTTCTTTACTAAGCAACTCCAAATTTCCTCGGGTGTTGCTCGTGGATAACCGATTAAATGGAATTCAGTAGTTTTACTTTCCAGAATAACTTTCATTTCACTTTTCCAATCGTTTACTGTCCTTTTTTCGTCCAAGCCTAGCCCCCCGTTTCCAAGCATATTATATTTTACCAAACTTGTCATGCTTGGCCTCATCTATTGCATATATATCATTGTATATGAAATTTTATTTTTTGAGAAGGCAGGTTAACCATATTGTCGAAACAAACTTTTCTTCAAGGAACATTGATATTAATTTTTGCTGGTATGATTACACGCTTCCTCGGCTTTATCAATCGCCTAGTCATCGCAAGATTAATGGGTGAAGAAGGTGTAGGTCTATACATGATGGCTCTACCAACTTTATTTTTGATTATGGCATTAACTCAAATGGGACTCCCTGTAGCAATATCAAAGCGCGTTGCTGAGGCAGAAGCACAACATAATCAAGGAAAGGTAAAAAGAATTCTCATCGTATCATTAATCATTACAACTGTTTCGAGTCTTTTTTTTACGGTAGTCATGATTTTTGGAGCACCTTTCATCGCAAAAACATTATTAACTGATGAACGTACGATTTATCCTTTACTAGCCATTAGCCCGATTGTACCGATTATTGCTGTCTCTTCCGTTTTACGTGGTTACTTTCAAGGAAAGCAAAATATGAAACCACAAAGTTATTCACAAGTAATTGAACAAATTGTACGAATCACATGTGTGGCTCTATTTGTTAAAATCCTTTTACCATACGGAATTGAATTTGCTGCTGCTGGAGCAATGATCAGTGTCATCCTAGGCGAATTTACTTCGTTACTTTATATGGTTTACCAATTTAAGCATAAAAAAACAATCAAATTACGAACACGATTTTTCACCTATTTAAAGTCTAGTAAATCAACAGTAAAGGAACTATTTTCCATTGCCTTACCTAGTACAGGCAGCCGTATGATTGGGTCATTATCCCATTTTTTTGAGCCAATTATTGTTGCCCAAAGTTTAGCAATAGCTGGTATATCTGCGACACTCGCAACAAAACAATATGGTGAATTAACTGGTTATGTACTTCCGTTATTATTTCTACCAACTTTTATAACGCAATCTCTTTCCGTTGCACTTGTTCCATCAATTTCAGAAGCAGAAGCAGTTGCTAATAAAAGCCTTATTCATTACCGTATTCACCAGGCAATTCGTATTTCTTTTGCTTCTGGGGCAATCGCAACAGTTGTTCTCTCTTTATTTTCCGAGCAAATATTAACATATATGTACGGAACAGCAAACGCTAGTCAGTTTTTGATTCTTATGGCTCCATTTTTCATTTTACTCTATATTCAATCACCTTTACAAGCAACATTACAAGCACTCGATTTAGCAAAACCTGCTATGTGGAATAGTTTAATAGGTAATGTGATTAAATTCATTGTTCTCTTTACATTAGCTTCAAGCCCTAAATTCGGCATCATGGGCGTTGCCATCGCCATGCTTGTTGGTGTTGTTTTAGTTACTTTATTACATCTTGCAACTTTACAAAAAGCGATTCGTTTTTACATTCCAATCAAAGATCTCACAAAAATGTCTGCTCTTATACTTTTAACATGGCTAACCGCAAAATTTATCAAACAGTGGTTTACCCAAACAAATGAACATTTCCTTATTTTCATTGCTTGCTTAATTGTATTATGTATCGCATACCTATTATTTTTATTTTTGCTTCGATTCATTTCAAAGGAAGAATTGCAACAAATTCCATTTCTACAAAAATGGATACGATAACGTCAAACTCAATCAATCAGGTTTTCTACTCCCCAATTGATTGTATGCCGCAAAATTTGGGGTTTTACTAGTAGATCCAGCATTTTTCACTTTTTATGCTGCGAGAATGTTTAAAGTGAGTTTGACACAACAAGTTAACCTCATAAAAAAATGAACTTAGTTTTATTATGAATAGCACGTCTTTTTTTAAAACGAATGAATAAGCTATCAATAAGTATGTGTTCAAAACAGAATAGCACATAAACAAACATAATCATGTCACTTTTTCACCATGTATTTTGAACACTCTTTATCATGATTAATTAAAGGGGATGGATCAATTGCGACAACAATTTATCGGATTAATGTATGGTTGGATTGTAATTTTCGGACTTATCCTTTGTGCAAGTACTGTTTTAGCTTTGTTACTTAGATTTACTACGTTTAATGATCCTACACTTTCCTGGGTTACATTAAGTGTCGGATTCATCGCATTATTCTTCGGAGGACTTATTGCTGGAATGAAAGGAAAATCAAAGGGTTGGATGATAGGTATGTTTACTGGGTTAGGATTTACTGTCCTTACATTTTTAGTTCAATACTTAGGATACAAACACGGTTTTTCAATCGAACAGACGCTTCATCATACAGGTTATATTTTAGCTGCATTAATTGGTGGGGTTATAGGTGTAAATACCGTTGCTCCAAAATAATGGTTAAAAAAGCTACTTATACCAAATAAACTTAAATCAAAAAATAGGATGTCCAATATTGGACATCCTATTCATTTCATCTACTCAGATTTCACTTCACGGATAGCTGCACGGTCATATGTAAGTTTTGTACCGTCGTCACCTTGAATAACAATTGTGTTTTCATCCATTGCGTGAATAATACCGTGAAATCCACCAATTGTTACAATAGCATCGCCTTTTTTCAAATTATCTTGCATTGTACGTACTTGCTTTTGACGCTTTTGTTGCGGACGGATTAGCAAGAAATAAAAAATAACGACCATTAACACTAACATAATAATCGGACTAAATAATTGTGGATCCATTCATATACACTCCTTTCTTAAAAATTTTTCGCATTCGGTTTATTAAAACCATATTGCTCAAAGAATGCTTCTCTAAAATCGCCAAGTCGATCTTCTTTAATAGCTTCTCGTACTTGCTCCATTAATTTTAACAGAAAATATAAGTTATGATAAGTAGTAAGTCTAAATCCGAATGTTTCGTTACATTTCATTAAGTGTCTAATGTATGCACGCGAGTAATTTTTACAAGCATAACAATCACAATGCTCATCAATAGGACGGAAGTCACGCGCATATTTAGCGTTTCGAATAACTAATCTACCTTCAGAAGTCATGCATGTCCCATTACGCGCTATTCTAGTTGGTAGCACGCAGTCAAACATATCAATACCTCGGATTGCACCATCAATTAGTGAATCCGGTGAACCGACTCCCATCAAATATCGTGGCTTATTAGTCGGTAAATGTGGAGTAGTAAAATCTAGTACACGATTCATTACTTCTTTTGGCTCACCTACAGACAAGCCCCCAACTGCATAGCCTGGAAAATCTAGTGAAGTTAGATCTGCTGCACTTTGTTTACGTAAATCTTCATATTCACCACCCTGCACAATCCCAAACAATCCTTGTACATCTTTTCTTTCATGAGCCTGTAAACAACGTTCTGCCCAACGTGAAGTGCGTTCAACAGAGTTCTTCATATATTCATATGAAGCAGGATAAGGTGGACATTCATCAAATGCCATCATGATGTCAGAACTGAGTGCATTTTGAATGTGCATTGCTTTTTCAGGTGTAAGGAATAACTTTTCACCACTTAAGTGATTCCTAAAATGCACACCTTCTTCTTCAATTTCACGCATATCACTTAAACTAAATACTTGGAAACCACCTGAATCGGTTAAGATTGCACCATCCCAATTCATAAATTTATGCAGTCCGCCCGCTTCACGAATAATTTCTTCGCCAGGTCGTAACCAAAGGTGATATGTGTTGCTTAATATTATTTTTGCATTCATATCATGTAAATCTTCTGGACTCATTGTTTTAACTGTAGCTAACGTTCCTACCGGCATAAAGATTGGTGTTTCAAATGAACCATGCGGTGTTGTTACCCTTCCTAGTCTTGCACCTGTTTGTTTACATGTTTTGATTAGTTCATATTTAATAGGTTGCATATAATCCCTTTCCTTTTCCCTAGATGTGCGTATATCTCCTATATAATGAGCATGGCATCTCCAAAACTAAAAAATCGATAACGCTCTTGAACCGCCTCGTGATAAGCAGATAAAACCGCTTCCTTTCCAGCAATTGCGCTTATAAGCATAATGAGAGTAGATTTTGGCAAATGAAAGTTCGTAATTAAACCATCGATTGCTTTTACCTCATAAGGTGGATAAATAAAGATATCCGTCCAACCACTTGCTTCTTGAAATGTACCATAATCTCTTATAATCGTTTCTAATGTTCTTGTTGAAGTGGTCCCAACCGAGATAATTCTCCCACCGTTTTCTCTTACTTGGTTTAATGTGTCGGCTGTCTCTTTTGTTATCCGATAAAACTCCGAATGCATCTTATGGTCATCAATAGATTCAACACTTACCGGACGAAACGTACCTAAGCCAACATGTAATGTAATAAATGCAATTGTTACACCCATTGCTTTAATTTCTTCTAAAAGCTCTGTTGTGAAATGAAGCCCTGCTGTTGGAGCCGCCGCTGAACCTTGTTCCTTCGCATAAACGGTTTGATAACGCTCTTTTTCTGGTAACTGTTCTTTAATATATGGCGGTAACGGCATTTCACCAAGCTCGTCCAATACTTCATAAAATATCCCGTTATAGGAAAACTCTAATATTCTTCCCCCGTGTTCTTGAACTTCTGAACAAGTTGCTGTTAATTTTCCATCGCCAAATTTTAACGTTGTCCCTACTTTTACACGTTTAGCGGGTTTCACGAGAACTTCCCAACGATCACCCTCTATTTGATGTAATAGCAACACTTCAATTTTTGCACCTGTATCTTCTTTTACACCATATAAGCGCGCAGGTAATACACGTGTATCGTTTAATACAAGACAATCTCCTTTTCGTAAATAGTTTGTGATATCACGAAAATGTTCATGTTCCACTTCTTTTGTATCACGATGAAGCACGAGTAAACGGGATGCCGTCCGGTCTTGTAAAGGTGTTTGTGCAATCAATTCTTCCGGTAAATCAAAATCAAAATCTTCAACTTTCATATTAAAATCTCCTTGCATTTTCTCATCTAAATTTGCCTAAAACAAAAAAGATTAGAGACAAAATAATACTAATAATAATAGATGTCATGATTGGAAAATAAAACGTAACATTCCCTTTTTTAAAGGTTATATCTCCTGGAAGTTTGCCAATAAATGTCCAAATTACCCCGACAATTAAAAAGACAATGCCAAGTATAATAAATAGTTTCCCTACATTCATTTTTATTCATTCGCTTTCAATCCAAAATGTTCGAATGCTTTATGTGTTACTATTCTTCCCCTAGGCGTCCGCTGAATAAACCCAATTTGTAACAAATATGGTTCATATACATCTTCTATTGTTTGTGGTTCTTCTCCTATCGTTGCAGCAATTGTATCTAAACCTACTGGACCACCATTAAAGTTTTCAATAATCCCTTTTAAAAATTTATGGTCAATATGGTCCAGTCCAACTTCATCTACCTGCAGCATACTTAGAGCCAAACTTGTCATGTCTAAACTAATTTTGTCTTCCCCTTTTACTTGGGAAATATCACGAATTCGTTTTAATAAGCGATTAGCAATTCTTGGTGTTCCTCTCGAACGTCGAGCAATTTCCATCGCTGCTTCCTTTGTTATCGATGTATGAAAGATTTCCGCTGTTCGTTCAACAATGGCACATAAGTCTTTCGGTTCATAATACTCTAAACGACTAAGAACGCCAAAACGATCTCGTAAGGGTGCTGTAAGTAAACCTGCTCTCGTTGTTGCACCTACTAATGTAAATGGTGGAAGATCGATTCTTACAGACCTGGCACTAGGACCTTGCCCTATGACAATATCAATAAAGAAATCTTCCATAGCTGGATATAACACTTCTTCAACAGACCGCGGTAATCGGTGTACTTCATCAATAAAAAGGACATCGCCTGGTTCTAGCGATGATAATATTGCAGCTAAATCACCTGCTCTTTCAATAGATGGACCAGACGTTGTTCTAAACTGCACGCCCATCTCATTGGCAATAATTGCTGCTAATGTCGTTTTACCTAACCCTGGAGGTCCGTATAATAACACGTGATCTAAAGGTTCATGCCGCATTTTAGCAGCTTCTATAAAAATTTTTAAGTTCTCCTTTACCTTATGTTGTCCAATATATTGACTTAAAGTCGTTGGACGTAAACTTAGCTCAACAATGGCATCTTCATCACATTGATCACCTGTTACCATTCGTTCTTCCATACCAGTTTACACCTCCCAACTATTTTGTAAGTAATGCCAGTGCTTTACGAATTAATACATCCGTATGTTCATTTTCTTCTTTTTGTAATATCGGTAAAACTCGTTTAATTTCATTGTCTTTGTAACCAAGTGCTTTTAATGCTTCTTGTGTCTCACGGATATTCTCAGCATGATGAGATTGGCTTTCTTGTTGCTCAACCGTTTGCTCATTTGTAGATAATAGTGATATTAATTTTCCTTTTAAATCTAAAATAATTTGTCGTGATGTTTTCTTTCCAATTCCAGGAAAACTAGTTAAAAATTTATCATCTTCGCGTTCAATAGCAGCGACAAAATCAGGTATATTTACAGAACCCATCATTGCAAGTGCACTTTTAGGACCTATTCCCGAGACAGAAATAAGTTTCATAAATAAATACTTCTCATCTTCATTTTTAAATCCATATAAAACTTGTAAATCCTCTCGAACATGCATATATGTAAATACCTTAAGTCGCTGTTTTTCATAATTAGAAAAAATAAATGGATTTGGACAAAATATTTCATAGCCGATTCCTTGTACGTCCACGATAATCGACTCATCTAAAATTGACATTAAGTCCCCTTCAATATACGCAATCATCTCTTCTTCTCCCTTTACAGTCCTAATTTCTATTCTATCACAACTCTTCAATTTCCGTACAATGTGCTGACTAAAACATGTATAGTGGTGAGCACTAAGGACAAATTAAAACTTCCATTTTTAATTTAATGGAAGTTTTAATTCGACAGTCGAAAATAACACTTATTCTGCACTATTCATATTATGATAAATATCTTGAACATCTTCATCATCTTCAAGCATTTCAATTAAATGATTCAACTTTTCTGCATCATCTGAGGAAACGTCATTGTAATTTTGAGGAATTAATGTTACTTCCGCTTCTTCTAATTCATAGCCTTTATTTTGTAAATAGAGGCAAACCTCGTCAAAGTTGGAAGGTGTTGTATATATTTCATATGCCCCATCTTCTGTAACAATATCATCGGCACCTGCCTCTATTGCCTCTAATGTGATATCATCTTCATCTATTTTTTCATCTTCATTCACAATCAAAATATATCCTTTGCGGTCAAACATAAACGAAACACTACCCGTTTCACCTAAGTTTCCACCATTTTTCTTAAATGCATGCCTTACTTCTGCAGCTGTACGGTTACGATTATCCGTCAAAACTTGAACAATAACAGCTACACCACCAGGGCCATACCCTTCGTACGTAACCTCTTCGTAGCTTGCACCGTCTAACATACCGGTTGCCTTTTTAATCGCCCGTTCAATATTATCATTTGGCATATTATCTGCCTTCGCTTTATCTACCACTGCCCGAAGTGCGGCATTCGTATCAAGGTCTCCTCCCCCTTGTTTGGCAGCTATATAAATATTTTTAGCATGCCTCATGAAGATTTTACCACGTTTTGCATCTTGTGCGTTTTTTCTTCTTTGTATATTTTTCCACTTGGAATGACCAGCCATTGGACATTCTCCTCTCAAAAAATTTCCTACTTTACTATATCAAAATTTTTTTGAGATATAAAGTTGCAAGTAATATTTACTTTTCATCTTTAAATTTATCTAACATGTCGTTTATATTCATATTTGGATTAGCGCGATGTTTGGACTGTATATTTCTCATCCTATCCCAGTGCGTATCATCCGTATAAACAATAACGTTTTTATTATGGGGGTTTAATTTTTGAACTTCATCGCTTATTCTTTTCGCTATGTCATGATCTTGTTGGTGTCGATATCTTAATAAAACACCAATGACAATTTTATCATCGGTTGACGCTACTTGTGCTTGCTTTATATCTTTCATCCCTTGTAAATGATCTTGTATTTTTTTTGATTCCTCGTTTGTAAAGGCGTCTGTGAAGCCACGTTTTTGATCACTTCGACTAAATTGATAATCTCCTTCAGTAAACTCTTGACGTTCTGTATGATTATTTTGACTGCGCATATCTTGTTCTTTCTTCGTCTCATATCGTACTGGCTGTGTTCTTTTTACATCTTGCTCAGCTTCTGGCTTTTTTTGATCAGAACACCCAATCAAAAGCATACTTACAACAACCATCCACATCCATTTACGCATAATAATAACCTCCCTTATCCATAGTTTGGATTAGGAAGGTCTTTTTAGACATGGTAAAAATTCCGTTTAATCTTCTTTTAAATGACACTGTGCAGGTGTATGTCTTTTATGTTCAGTTCTTTTATGCATGTTTTCAATTATCGCTTTGTCTTGCTCTGGAATTTGTTTTCCTTGTAAATAAGCATCAATCACATCATATGTTGTTCCCATTTCCGCCTCATCCGTTTGTCCTTCCCATAAATCTGCACTCGGTTTCTTTTCAATTACTTCATGTGGCACCCCAAGATAAGCTGCCATTTCACGTACCTCACCTTTTGTTAAATCGATGATAGGCAATAGGTCTACACCACCATCACCAAATTTTGTAAAGTAACCAGTATGCCATTCTGCAGCATTGTCTGTACCCACAACCAAATAATTATAATTTGTCGCGACTGTATAAAGAGTACTCATCCTTAATCGAGCTCTTAAATTAGCATCCGCCATTCGTTCATGTTCTTTAATAACATCTGCTGTTCCGATTGCTTTCTGTATCGTATGGAACATCAGATGATGGGCTTCCGTTAAATCAACAATTTTTTCCGTCATTTTAGACGTTCGTGTCACTTCTTTTGCGTGTTGAATATCAACAGGATTACTGTTTATCGGCATAATAACCCCTATGGAATTGTTTGGAAATGCACGTTTAATTAAAAATGCTACAACTGCAGAATCCAGTCCTCCACTAACGCCTACAACTAAACCTTTAGTTCCTGATTCTTTTACTTTAGTTTGCAACCAATGTACAATTTTATCTACTTGTTTTTCCATTTGCAAACGCTCCTTTTACTAATAGCTTCACTCTCGTACAGCAATCTATATAATAAATGAAATTTCGATTGCTATTCATCTTGACTTGCATATTATTATCTAAGTAACTTACTATTACTTGAATTTGTCGTAGCACATCTTACATCATACATATAAAAAGTAGTAAATTTAAAGCAAAAAGATTTGAAGCCTATGTATATCTTGACTGCTCAAGGAGAACTTTTCATCCTAAGCTCAATTTGAATAAGATTCTCCACTTTTCTTCATGTTTATTTTACCTTACGTAAATGGAGAAGAAAACTATTTTAAGTAAATTTACCATGTAATGAATATAATTTTTAAAATATATGCTTATATCATTTCCTCATTGAATTTACTTTCACAAGCCACCAAAAGGTTTGTTAAATATATACTTTACTTTTTAAGTGAAAAGCATACGAAATACTTATATCTAGAAAAAGAAAAGAGACGATCATTAGGCTTGTCGTCTCTTCTTAAATGATTATTCATTTTCATTTTTCTCTTCTTCATCGTCTTTGCGATATGGAGAAAACCCTGGCGGTGTTGGATAGAAATTTGTTTGGAATTGAGATTGCGGAGGATATGTGTGCATTTGTGATTGTTCTGGTGGTTGCTGCATAAGACTGCCATGGGAATGGGAATGTGGCAATGAAGTTGGATGATTTACGACTCCAACATTTGCTTCTCCACAACCACAGTCGCCTCCTCCTTGCATTGGTACTGGCATCGGTTGCCCTTGCCACTTATGAAATGGTGCAAAATGCATCGGATCCATCAATGGCATTGGGGCTTCACATGGCATCGGGACCGGTACAGACCATTGGTGTTGACAAGGATGCATCATTAAACAGCAAAATGGCATTTGCGGTAGCATAGGCATTGGTGTATATGGCATTGGTACCGGTGCTGGTGCTGGCTGTGCAACAGGCTTTTGCTCTTTCTTTGGTTTCTCCTTCTTTTTCACTGGCTTTTTTTCAACCTTTTCCTCTTTTGGGTGATGATGAATAGGTATTTCCGGAAAATTAATCGTCGTATAATTTTTCATTTCCTGCTCCATAATTGGCATTTGCATAATAGGTTGTAATGGCATTTGTGGTATCACTGGTGTTTCAGGTACTTGTTGTATTGGTGGTAATTCTGGTGCTGGTGGTTTTGGCATTTGCAAAGAAGGCGATTCAATTTGCACTTCTTTTTTCTTTTTATGATCATCAGGTTGAATTACTGGTTGCGGATGAATAGGAACCTCTTTATATGGTGTCTTTACTTGTTCTTTCTTCTGTGTTTCTTTCTTTACATGTTTTGCGGTACCCGGCACCTTAATTTTCATACCAGGCATAATCATATCAGGACTCGATATTTGTGTATTCATGCTTTTTAACTCTTCAAAATCAACACCATATTTTTTTGCAATATCCCACAATGTATCGCCTTTTTGTACGATATGAATTCTCAACGTCATCTAATCTCCTTTCCATCTCTCTTGTATGGGCTAATCACTCTATATCAACATATGCGACTGCACATTAAAAGTTGAACCATTATTTCATGAATTCATTACAAAAGAAAAAGACCCCTCATTTTTATATCAAAAACGTCCTTCATAAAGGAACATTTTCGTCATGAAAGGTCTATATTTCAATTCATTCCACAAATTCAAACTCAAAATCAAGTATTCGAACAGTATCGCCATCTTTCGCACCACGTTTACGTAATGCTTCATCTACGCCCATTCCTCGTAATTGTCTAGCAAATCTTTGTACAGCTTCATCACGTGTAATGTCTGTCATTTTAAATAACTTCTCTAATTTTTCACCTGATAAAATAAATGTTCCTTCTGAATCACGGTTGATGATGAATGGTTCTGCCTCTTCTACAAACTTGTAGACAACACTATCTTCCTGTTTAATTTCTACTTTACGTTTTGGTGTCTTGTCCAATAAGTCAGCAATGGCGAATAGCAATGCGCGTAAGCCATCACGCGTTACTGCTGAAATGGAATAAATAGGGATATCATGATTTAATTTTTGTTTAAATACTTTAAGGTTTTCTTCCGCTTCTGGCATATCCATTTTATTCGCTACTATAATTTGTGGCCGGTCTAATATGTCTTGGTCATAAGCTTTTAACTCTACATTTATTTTCGTATAATCTTCGTACGGTTCTCTACCTTCTGTTCCCGCCATATCTATCACATGTAAAATAATTCGTGTCCTTTCAACATGGCGCAAGAACTGATGTCCTAAACCGACTCCTTCATGCGCACCTTCAATTAATCCAGGTAAATCCGCCATTACAAAACTCCGATGATCACCAGTCTCAACTACACCCAAATTAGGTGCTAGTGTCGTAAAATGATAATCAGCAATTTTCGGTTTTGCAGCACTTACAACCGACAGTAAAGTAGATTTCCCTACACTTGGAAAGCCAACTAAACCAACATCTGCAATGACTTTTAACTCTACACGAATATTTCTTTCTATCCCCGGCTCACCATTTTCTGCAAAATCAGGTGCAGGGTTTTTGGATGTTGCAAAGCGAATATTTCCTCGACCACCTCTACCACCTCTTGCTATTACCGCTTCCTGGCCATGCTCAGTTAAATCAGCTATTAACAGATCATCCGCATCTTCATCAAATACAGTTGTGCCAGGTGGTACTGGGACAATTAAAGGTGATGAATTTTTTCCGTGCATACTTTTACTCATCCCATTTTCGCCACGTTTTGCCTTGAAATGCCGATTATAACGAAAATCCATTAAAGTATTTAATCCTTCATCTACTTTAAAAATGACATCTCCACCGTCTCCGCCGTCACCTCCAGCTGGTCCACCGAGTGGTTCATATTTTTCACGCCGGTAGGCAACCATACCATTCCCGCCATCGCCAGCCTTCACATATACTCTAACTTGATCTACAAACATTCTTTCACCTCATTAAGGGATATAAAAATAATATTTATTTATTTTCGTACTCTCCCAACCGCTTTGTTGCAAAACAGATTGGAAAGATGTATAGTCCTTTAAATTTCCCACCACACATATGGAAACCTTTACTTGATCATCTTTCGAACCTTCCATTAATATTTTTCCTGTATATAGTTCAGTAGTATCCCCAAATTCCTCTATTGCTTTCACCAATTGTTGGAAGCGTGTCAACAGCAATTGGTCATAATGCAAAAGATTTTTTTGATATAGGTCAATGACATACTCCATTCGAATGTTTTGATGCCAATTTAGCTGCATCAACCATAGCGTAAAACTTGGGGTATTTAGTTGAAATAACTTTCTTTCTTCTATGTACATTTGAACAAGATTATCAATCTTTTGCTGTACCTTTTCTGATTGCCCCATGGTAGCGTATCCTTGCATGATTTGTAATTGATTCATCAAATCATGCCGAAAGCCTTGAACTAAGCGTAGAACATCATTTGAATCCAATCTACTCCCCTCCCACTTCTGAAGAAAAGTATAACAGAAATAAAAAAACCTAACCATTGATACGGTTAGGCTTTCTGTATAAATGTATATAACATCACGTATGATAATTACGCTTCTAACGCTAATGGGTATACACTAACTTTTTTACGATCACGGCCAAAGCGTTCAAATTTTACAACACCGTCCACTTTCGCAAATAATGTATCGTCACCACCGCGACCTACATTTTCACCTGGGTAAATTTTAGTACCACGTTGGCGATATAAAATAGAACCACCTGTTACAAATTGACCATCAGCACGTTTAGCACCTAAACGTTTCGCTTCTGAATCACGACCGTTTCTAGTACTACCAACACCTTTTTTTGATGCAAAAAACTGTAAATCAAGACGTAGCATGTCCGGCACCTCCTTCTTTTACTTTTACGTTTATAAACTGGGCATAGTCCCGTTCAATTGTTTGTAACGCAATAAGCATACCCGCTAGTAATGTGTCTGCTTTTTCCTTTTGATCATGATGCAACGTATACGGTACTTTAACATATAAATACCCACCATCTGTCCCTTGCTTGATTTCTAGGTCTATTTCACATAATGCGATAACAGCATTCACCGTCCCAAATGAAACGGCAGAAACGCCTGCACAAACAAGGTCATAACCATAAGGACCACTATCAGCATGACCAGAGAGTTCAAATGCTTCTATAAAATTATCCTTTTTGTATATCGTAACTTGAATCATATTATATTCCTTTTACTCCATACAGAAGTCGCTTTCTCATAGAGGAAGTAATGATTTCCTCTTTTAAACACGTACTTATAGACTAATTTTTTCTACAACCAATTTTGTATAAGGCTGACGATGGCCTTGTTTACGGCTGTAGTTCTTCTTAGGCTTATATTTGAAAACTGTAATTTTCTTTTGACGTCCTTGTTTTTCAACTTTAGCTGTAACAGTAGCACCTTCAACATATGGAGCACCTACTTTTACATCTTCGCCGCCAACAAACAATACTTTATCAAAAGTTACTGTTTCCTCAGGATTAGCAGAAAGTTTTTCAATATAAATTTCTTGTCCTTCTGCTACTTTAATTTGTTTACCGCCTGTTTCAATAATTGCATACATGGATATTGCACCTCCCTAATTAACTAAGACTCGCCATTAAGGTATCTAAATAGATTTAAAAACCTTTTCTGTGCGGTTGTAGCACTGGTGCTACAAATAACGTTAATATCTTACCATGTTTTCACGTTTTCTGTCAAGTACATCTTTTGGTTTCATTATGAAGATAGCTTCTTATGAATAATATTTTTACACAATACTATTATAAAGAACCCATCGCAATATCACCAATAGTTTTTTTATACTTTTTTTCATAGAAAAAGCCCCGTAAACATTCCGCTTCATCCACGATTAGTCGCTCTCGATTCGGAAATGTAACATAAATGGAATGCTTTTTATCTCGCTGCAATAAATATAAAACTTCTTGTAAAGATTGCGTATGATGGACAACAATGGGGCGCATCGATCTAACTTCTGAGTTCCCCTCACTTCGCTTCATTAAAAACCGCATAAAAACGTATGTTCTTCGTTTCCATTCTAGGCGATTCTCCATGATTAGAAAAGCAAAAATTAAAAATGTCGCAAGTGTAAATGGAAGAATAAATAATTGCACTATCATTACACCTAGGCAAAGACAAAGAGATAAAATAATTGTCCAGTGATGGGCCTTGCGAAATGGCATATAAAAAGCCAAAATATAAAATAATAGCTTTCCACCATCTAATGGCCAAATAGGGAGCAAATTAAACAATAGGATGACTGTATTAAAAAACATTAGCTGCTCTACGATTATTTCTGGTAGAAATCCAAATGTAGACATGAATAAACCAAATATATATATGAAAATATGTTGGAACGGTCCGGCAATCGTTACAATAAGATCTTCGTATAAAGGTCTATTCCCATGTTCTTCGGTTTCCATTACACCCCCAAATATCCATAACATGACACGATTAATACGCCAATTATATATCTTCGCCGCTATATAATGACCCATTTCATGAACCATTACGATTACTAAAATGATGAACAATTGGATAAAGGTACCGGTCACAAATGAAATAAATATAAATATAAAAACAATAGGGTGTATATAAAAGGGCGCAAAAAAATCACGGATTGTCATCAACTTTAATCACCTGTATAGGATCAATATACTCGTTATTTTTTTCAATTGAAAAGTAGACCATTTCTTCTTCGTCAGTTGGTGAAAATTCACCTAGTTTATGATTTACTTGAACGGCTTGGTAAAGGTGCACATCAATTTCACTTAAATATCCATAGGTTGATTTACTCCCATCGACGTGTTGTACGATTACTGTATTCTTCGTATCTTTCTTTTTACCGGCAAAAACTACAACACCTTCATGTAATGCTGTAACATTTGTTAATTCGTCCGTTGAAATAAGAATACCCTTTCCATTTGCCTGGAAACTTTGTGCAATATCTCCATTAACAGGTAGTGCAATATCCACATTTTCATTTTCCTTCATAAATGGTGGTGACAAGGCAAGCGGGTCACCAAAAGTTTCTTGATACCAATGATTAACTTTTGCAAAGGGGAAATCTTCCTCTAAGGCATAACTTGTCCAGTTTTTTATTTTATTAAATTTACTAGAGTCTGTTTGCCATATAAATGCTGTAATCAAAAATAAGATAACTGCTAAAACTCCTTTTAGAACAAAACCCGATATGTTCATATGCTTACTTTGCAAGTTTTCATCCACATTTGCAGGCATCATTGGATAATAACCATGCCGTTCCTCTTCTTGGGGGATACTTGGCATGATTGCCTTTGTAGTAACGTTTCGTTTGCCTAATGTTTCACGTTTTTGTTCTTTTCTTTTCGAAATTGATTTTCGAACTTGTTCAATCCCCTTATTCATCTGCTCTCTCATTCCTTTTATCATCTATAGTACAAGTCTTTGTATATCGTATGATAAATAGTTTCAAGATATGATTGAACTTCATTATTAATCCATTCAAAAGGTACTGCTTTGAATAAAATAATGATTTAAATACGATGCAAGCTATCTTTATATGAAAGCATACAAAAAAAACAAGATGACATGACATACATCAGTTCATCTTGTTCCCCAAATTTATGATCTTAGGCCAAAAAACGATTTTACTTTTCTAAATATACCGGTTTCCGTTTCTAAAGATTGTAATGGCACATTTTCTCCAAGAATTCTACGCGCAATATTTCGATAAGCAATAGCTGACTTGGGTTTAGATTGTAGAGCAACTGGCTCGCCATTATTCGCTGCTTTTATTACTTCATCATCATCAATGACAATACCAATTAGATCTATCGATAAAACTTGCATGATTTCATCAATATCTAGCATGTCTCCATTTTTCATCATATGATTTCGTATTCGATTAATAATTAGGCTTGGAGCTTCCATTTCTTCCTTTTCTAACAAACCTATTATTCTATCAGCATCCCGTACACTTGACTTTTCCGGGGTCGTTACAACAATCGCACGATCAGCTCCTGCAATAGCATTACGAAATCCTTGTTCGATACCAGCAGGGCAATCAATAATAATATAATCATATTCTGTCTTTAATTCCGTAATAATTTTTTTCATTCCTTCAGTTGTTACAGCGGATTTATCACTAGTTTGTGCCGCTGGTAATAGAGATAAATAATCAAAACGTTTATCCTTCACTAGCGCTTGCTTTAATTTACATCGTTCTTCAATAACATCTACAATGTCGTAAATAATACGGTTTTCAAGCCCCATCACAACATCTAGATTACGAAGTCCAATATCTGTATCAATTAAACATACCTTTTGATCCATAAGCGCTAAAGCAGTTCCAATATTCGCCGATGTCGTTGTTTTTCCAACACCGCCTTTCCCAGATGTAATGACTATTGCCTCACCCATTTAGCATTCTCCTTTCAAATCCACTTAAGCTACTTCTTTTTCGTGCAAGTGTTTGTAATCTTTCAATCGTAATTTTATCATCATTTTGATCAATATAACCGCATTCCATATAAATACCATCTGATTCATAATCAGGTGCACGACTAATGTAGTTAGCAATTCGAAGTTGCGTTGGTTTCATGTAGGATGCGGCTATGACGGCATCGTGATTCCCGTCTACACCGGCATGTGCAATACCATATAAGCCGCCCATTATATAAATGTTACCAGTAGTCATAATCATACCACCAGGATTTACATCTCCAATTAACAAAATGTCTCCTGTAGCCTCCAGTACTTGTCCAGACCTTACCATTCTAGTAAATACTTTCATTTCACTTTCTTCCAACCAAGATTGTGCTTCATCTCTATGCACAACATTAGTATGAAAGGTCTGTACAGAAAACTGGTTACCTCGTTCTATAATTTCTTTTAACTGATCTCTTTGATCATCTATAAGATAACGATTGCCAAGTTCTATACGAACTGGAACTACAGGACTCTCATCCTGAGGATTTAATTCAATCTTTTCGCGTAGTTCTTCTAATACTTCAGAAAAAGAACAGCTATCGTCTACCATCATCGTTAATCCATCTCTTGTTCCTTTTATCGTGATTAACTGACTTTTTTCGAGTACCATACGTTCACCTCATCACTTACACGCCATCATTTTTTATGTTTACTTACATAGTAGGACCACGATTGTACTTTTCATTACTCCATCTTTTTATTCGCTTCATCACCAATGGATAAAAGAGAAAAAGGAAAAGAAGGTTTGCAACAATTGTCGGAAACAAACGGTGTACCACATAATCTTGCCAAGATATTTGTATAATCCCCATCACATAATAAATGGACTCAATTGAGATATCCACTATCGCTACACCTAAAATAACAAATAACATGGTGGAAAAGAAATTAACCTGCAAAAAGCGCGATACGCCATGAATTAAATAAATTGTAACGGCATAGGTAAACATATATACACCTAATATACCTGTATATACCGTATCTATTAAAAAGCCAAAAATGGCCGCAAATACGACAGCATGATGCGTTTCTTGCTTGTCGTAAAAAAGTGCAATGATAATCAACCAAACAAGTACCCAATGCGGCACAATTAAGAACGATCCGATTAACCATTTATTAGGTAATATTTCTAGTGCTACTCCTTCTAGAATTAATAAGAGGAATAAAATAAGCGTTATATATAGGCGCTTCACTTTTTATCCTCCCCACTCGTATCTTCATCAGGGTTTGGTAAAGTACGCGCTACTACTATGACATGATTCATTTCATACATATTTGCAGCAGGCTCTACTAATGCTGTTTTTGTCAGACTATATTGATCAGGTATAACATCTTTTACAGTTCCGATGGGCAGACCTGACGGAAAGACCCCACCTAGTCCTGAAGAAAAAACCATATCACCTTTTTTTAATTCCTTATCAGATTCCTCGATAATTCGAAAAAGTAAGGAGTGCGTCTTTTTGTCATATTCCTCAATAAGGCCAAAAGTGTCTTTGGCATCTTCTCTAGGTATTGTAGCTGATATACGATTAAACTGATCAAAACCCGTTAACAACTGCACAGTAGACGTAAAATCACTCGTACTTTGTATTTTCCCAATCATACCTTCAGCAGTAATAACAGCCATATTAGGTTTCACACCATTTTTTTTACCTTTATTGATGGTTACCTGATCAATCCATCTTTCGGGCGATCGGGCAATTACCGTCGCCTGAATCGGATTATAATCACGAATAGAGTCTGTTTTGTCTATTATCTTTTGTAATTCATCATTATCTTTTTTTAATTCTTGTGCTTCATAAATTAAACTTTTATATTCTGCAAGTTTTTCCTTCAGTATTTGATTTTCATCATAAGTGTTACGCATATCATCAATGTTATAAAAGAAATCTGCCACATATTTAATAGGTTTATGTATGACAGATTGAACCCAACCAACCGTATCATTAATAAACCTTTCCGGTAGCGATAATTCTTTACGATCCTTTAATGAAAAACCAATAAGGGTGACAAATAAAATCACACCTATTAATAAAATAAATAATCTTTTCTTTCTTAAAAATTGCATATAAGAACACCTACTTATTCAACAGTTGGACGAGATGAAACATTCGGGTGTGAACGAAAATGTTGAATGTATTCTAAAGATTTTCCTGTTCCGACCGCGACACAATCTAATGGGTCCTCCGCTATAAAAACTGGAATCTTTGTCTCATCGCTTATGACTTGTTCAAGATTTTTTAATAATGCTCCACCACCCGACAGGACAATTCCTCGGTCCATAATATCAGCAGCCAATTCAGGTGGGGTTTTTTCTAAAGTTGACTTCACAGCATTTACAATAGCATAAACCGATTCTTGCAATGCTGTTGCAATTTCTTTAGCTGTTATCGTAATGGTTTCTGGTAAACCAGATAGGAGATCTCGCCCACGAATCTCGACTTCCTCATCTGTTGTAACGTTGCCTGCAGATCCAATCTCAAATTTTATTGATTCCGCAGAACGTTCCCCTATCATGAGGTTATGATTTTTTCGGATATATTGAATAATCGCTTCATCCATATTATCTCCCGCTGTGCGGATAGATTGGCTTGTAACAATGCCTCCTAAAGAAATAACAGCTACTTCCGTTGTTCCACCACCAATATCTACAATCATACTACCGGTCGGCTCCCAAACTGGTAGGCCTGCTCCAATTGCGGCCGCAAATGGTTCGGCAATAGGGAATGCGTCTTTCGCACCTGCTTGCTTTGTTGCATCAATGACTGCTCTTTCTTCCACCATCGTAATGCCGGATGGCACGCAAATCATCACGCTTGGTTTCCCAGCAAAAAAAGATCGCTTTCGCATTGCTCTTTTCAAGTAATATTTCATCATGATAGCTGTAGTATCATAATCAGCAATAACACCGTCACGCATCGGACGTACGACAGAAATATTACCCGGTGTTCTTCCAATCATATTTTTAGCTGTTCCACCAACGGCCTCTATTTCACCAGTTTCAATATTTTTAGCCACAACTGATGGTTCACGCATTACAACACCTTTTCCTTTGACAAAAACAAGTGTATTAGCTGTACCTAAATCTATCCCTAAATCTTGTGTAAAGTTAAACAATCCCAATTATATTCTCCCTTTCCATGTACCTCTCTCTACAAACCCATTGATTGATTATCTTATATGTAGCATAACTATTACGATTTATTTTATGTAGAATCAAAAAAAATAGCATTTTCGCATGGGATTAATTAGATAAAGCAATCACACGTATGTATTCTCTATTTAAAATAACCGTAAAAGTACCAAATTTTAAGAAGCGCCACATTTCACTCGATTGAAATTGGCGCTATTTTTAGTCCGTCTATTCAATTATACGAAAAAAGTAATAAAATTGATAGTACTATAAATACCCTTTTTCTTTTAATGATACAAATTTACGATCACCAATGATTAAATGATCTAGTAATTCAATTCCAATCATTTTTCCGGATTCAGCTAACCTTCTTGTCACATGTATATCTTCTTGTGATGGCGTGGGGTCGCCAGAGGGGTGATTATGTGCAACGATAATAGATGCAGCGGAACGTTTTATTGCCTCTCGGTACACTTCTCTAGGGTGCACGATTGAAGCGTTTAAACTACCAATAAAAATTGTTTGGCGATGGATAATTTGATTTTTCGTATTTAGAAAAATTGCCACAAAATGTTCTTGTTTTAATGTACGCATTTCCTCCATTACATAATCAGCACCATCTTCTGGTGAACGAATCACATATTGTTCATCTGGCTTGAACTTATTTAACCTCTTACCTAGTTCCAATGCAGCCAATATGACTACTCCCTTAGCATCTCCTATTCCTTTAATTGCTGTTAACTCTTCAATTGTAGCATCTTTTAGTAGCTTAAGACCTTCAAAATGCATGAGCACCCGAGTTGCGATCGTTGTAACAGATTCATCCCGTGTGCCGCTCCCTAACAGTATGGCAATCAGCTCTTGATTCGATAAATGCTCAGCACCTAAATTTAATAACCTTTCACGAGGACGGTCTTGTTTTGGCACATCTTTTATTTTAATAGTCGAAACAGGCATATGCGCTCCTCCTTTTTGCCTTTAAGCATAACGAAGGAACGTATGAACGGCAAATTGCCAAAATACGAAATTAGGCGGTGTATTCATTTGAAATTCTTCATTCCTTCTAAGTAAAAGAAGAAAGTATATTATCTTTAATTGGTAATTTCAGCTATTACATCATTCTTTTAATGATTGTTCATAATACTTTGCCATATATAATAATAGTTGTTGTTTATTCTTCAAATTTCCCAGTTCTAGTTGTTTAAGCAATGGTTCCATTCCTTGCACAATGAAGTCCGTACGATTAGATGGTGAGTCCCCTATTAGTTTTTTCAACTGTTCTTCATAGGAGTCATCTTCTTGTTTTAACATCTGTTGCCATAAAGTGTGAAATTTCGTATACCATGTATGCTCCGCTTTTGATAATTCTATTGTAATTTCGTCCACTTGTAATGGTTTCACAAATGTTTCAAATGATTCATCTTGCATACTTTTTACTAATGTCTTCGCTTGTTGTTCTGTTTCTGCCAACCCTACAAATAAGAAATACTGACCTTCACGTTCCCACACCACTCCTGCATGTCCAACTTTCAGGAATTGTTCGGCCCCTGACTCTGCATTTACTTGTTCAGAAAAAAGTCCACCTTGCAGCACAAACATTTGCAACGGTTGAAGCGTATACTTTTCTTTTGCCCCTCGTTGCTTATCTTCAGCATCTGATTCCATATCGCCACTAGTAGAATTGTATTGATTTGAATATTGGGGTTCAGATGTTTGTTGATTGTCAAGATTACTAAACATCTTTAACATAATAATACCAAATAACGATCCAATTATAATAGCTGAAATAGAAGCAACGAAAAACTTTTTGATCATAACAGGTACATCACGCCGCTTTTTCTCTTTATTATATTGGAAATCTGTATAATTCCGGTAAAAAGATGGTATTTCTTCTTCACTTCTCTGTTGATTCTCTATACTTTCAAGGGCCGCTGCGTGCTCCCTGCTCGTATGGTCTTTTTGCGTATGCTCATTTAACTTCACTACGATGGATCGTTTTTCTTTCATCTCTTCCCCTCACTTTACTAGATTCCTATGTTTTATAATCTAGCATATAAGCGATAAAAAGTAAGGGGAATTTTGTCGGTGTCCCTTTGACAATTTTCTACATTTTATTTACTTTTCGTAAATAAGTACGAACAAGTGAAATGAAATGAAATGATCCGGTTATAAAGATTTGATCATGTGCTGGGTATGTACAAATTTGTTTCAACGCTTCTTGCCAATTTTCTAGAACGACTATATGGTTGCTTTCTAGTAGTGCAGCTAAGTCTTTCGCACGAATTGCTCGCGGGTGTTGAAACGACGTTGCTGTTATGGTCGAAAAAAATGGTTCGCACATATGAAGCATATTTTGTAAATCTTTGTCTTTGAACCCAGCAAATATTAAATGCCGCTTTCTACCACGAGGTAAATAATTTAAGGCTTCCAAAAATGAAGCTATCCCTGCTGGATTATGTGCGCTATCTACCACAATATATGGATTTCTTTTTACTAACTCAAATCTACCAGGAATAACAGTTTTTTCAATAGCAGATAGAGCTTGAGGCATTTTAATTGCATAACCTTGTTGTATCAATAACACAATCGCTTGTATAGCTAATGATACATTATCAATTTGGTGTTCTCCCGCCATCGGAATCGAAACATCAAACATAGCAGTTTCACTTTTCCAGACAAATTGTTGAAGAAAATCCCGCCGTTTCAAATTTTGTGGTTTGAAACTTTCATCTATGCGGTATATTGCTGAATTTTTCCTCTTAGCTTCCCCATTTACAACACTCCAAGCTTCAGGATCAATACGGCCAACAATAACGGGTACATGCTCTTTTATAATACCCGCTTTATGATAGGCTATCTCTTTAGTCGTATCCCCTAAAAAAGCTTGATGATCAAGTGCTACATTCGTAATAATGGATACAGCAGGATGTATACAATTCGTCGTATCAAACCGCCCCCCCATACCCGCTTCAATAATTGCAATGTCCACTTCTTTTGCAAAATAACAAAAAGCTAATACGGTTAAAATCTCAAATTCCGTAACATGCATATCCATTTCATCTAATCGCTTAATATTTGGGTATAACTCATTCATGATATGTATAAAGGTACCTTCTGAAATAGGTTTATCATTTTTTAAAATATGTCCAGTTAAACCAGTAATACTTGGAGATGTAAATACACCCACTTGAAAGTTATTTGCAAGTAATGCATGATTTATGTAGGATAACGTCGAACCTTTTCCGTTTGTTCCAGCAATGTGAATGGCTGTTATTTGTTTTTCGGGATGGCCCTGTAAGGCAAGTAACTGATATATTCTTTCCAATCCAGGTTTAATTCCATATTTTTTTCTGGCTTCAAAAAATTGTTGAATTTCATCAAACTGACTAAACATTGCGCTCACCATCATTTCTTGAATTGTACAAAACATTACATAACATTTTATAATAGTTAAGTATAACAGATAACAAATTGATAATGGAAAGGATAATAGACATTGGCTCTTACTGGATGGATTATTTACAATGGCAGTTTAAACAGCGACAAATTTATTGACTATGCAACAATGCTACAAGAAGCAGCCCATAGACAAAACAGCCAAACAATTATATTAAAAAACAACGAGGTACTACCAATTTTAAAGCACCAACAAATGGAATTATTTCATGAACAAAAGCTATTACCTGACTATGTTATTTTTATTGATAAAGACATTTATTTGGCCAATCAACTTGAGTTACTAGGAATTCCTGTCTTTAACAAAGCTAGAACAATTTCGATTAGTGATGACAAAATTTTAACCTATCAAATATTAGCCAAACAACATATACCAATGCCTAAAACAATAATAGCTCCTTTATCTTTTTTTAAAATGAATCCAGATACATTTTATCAGCTTGATAACATCATTTTACAATTAGGTTTACCTTTAATCGTAAAAGAGGCATTTGGCTCATTTGGTGAACAAGTGTATTTAGCACATACAAAAGAAGAATTACGTGAAATCATACAAAACATTCACGGTCAAGCATTCATGTTTCAGGAGTTTATCACAACGAGCTATGGGAAAGACTTGCGTTTACAAGTTGTTAACAATCAAGTCGTCGCTGCTATGAAACGGACATCACAACATGATTTTCGTGCTAACATAACGTCAGGAGGTAGAATGGAACCGTACATTCCGACGCAAACGGAAATAGATTTAGCTGTCGCAAGTTCCCTAGCAATCGGCGCTGATTTTTCAGGTGTCGATTTATTATTCGGAGAAAACGGTCAAACTTTAGTTTGTGAAATTAACTCTAATGCACATATTCGTAATCTATATGATTGTACAGGTATTAATGCAGCAGACAATATGATAAAACACGTACTAACTAAACTAAGTAAGTAAATTGGAGGAAGATATGACGCGAACGGGTTGGCTTATTTATAGTTTAAAAGATGCGAAAACCAATCAAACATTTATTGATTGGTTTATAGAAGAAGCAGAAAAGCAAAACATAGATTTAACGTTAATCATTCGGGAATATTTACAAATTGGAATCGTGGACAATAAACGTACAATCCTATATGAACATCAGTCCATTCATGAACCCGACATTGCAATCGTACGAACGATTGAGCCATTACTAAATGAAGTGTTAGAGGACTTCGGTATTGCTGTTTTTAACTCCGCTTATATTTCGCGTATTTGTAATGATAAAGCATTAACTCATATAGAAGTAAACAAACTAGAAATTCCTATGGTTGATACACTGTTTTTGCGAACCTACAATGTACACGAGATACCCCCGATTCCTTATCCATTTATTGTGAAATCAACAGATGGACATGGAGGAAAGAATGTAAAACTAATACAACATACTCGTGATTGGGATATTTATTTGAATTCAAAACCAACAGGAAATATCATCATCCAAACATGTGATGTACAATTTGGAAAGGATATTCGCGTTTTTGTCGTGGGGAAGGAAATTATCGGTGCCGTTTTGCGACAAAGTGATAAAGATTTCAGAGCAAATTTTACGCTTGGTGGCACTGCAACATGGTATAATTTATCGCAATCTGAACGTAAAATTGTACAAACGATTATCAATCACTTTGATTTTGGAATGGTTGGCATTGATTTTCTAATCGATAAACAAAATAACATACTATTTAACGAAATAGAAGATGTTGTTGGTTCAAGAACATTAAGTAAAGTTTCAGATATCAATTTACTAGAACATTATGTAACTTGGATTTTACGAAGTTTGAAATAAAATGAAATATCCCGCTAACATAACAAACATTAGTCCAATGAATTGGACTAATGTTTGTTATGAGCCTTTTTATAATCTATTTATTTTATGATCTAAATATTATATTCGTTATTGATACAGTATCCTTACCTCAATCTCCAAATAAGTTTATTCATAGTAATCGAAACAGCACCAATCCATAATGAACGAAAAAAAGGCCGGGACATAAAGATCTGACCCCCCTCGTACAACTAATATAACTAGTAAAAAAACTCACCGTTTTTTTAATACTAGCTGTAGTAGTCGAGGGGCCTGACACTTTGATTTTGTCCCAGCCTCTTACTTGTAACAAAATTTTTATCTTTAGTGCTTTTTACTAACCCTTTAATTCCATTAAGCGCGCTTTTACTTTTGCTTGTTTATCCAAGTAATCCTTTTCTTTTTCCCGTTCTTCTTCAACAACTTGTTCTGGTGCTTTATTGATAAACCCTTGATTTGATAATTTTTTCTGAACACGTTCTACTTCTTTTGTCCATTTCTCTAATTCCTTTTCTAGACGGCTAATTTCTTTATCGAAGTCAATTAATCCTTCCAATGGTAAAAATAGTTCTGCACCAGTTACAACTGCTGACATCGCTTTATCCGGTGCTGTAATTGTTGACGCAATAACTAACTCACTCGGATTTGCAAAACGTTCTAAATAGTGACGTTCAGCTTCAAGTTCATGCACAATTTCTTCACTTTCTGCTTGAATAAGTAATGTAATTTGTTTCGACATTGGTGTATCTACCTCAGCACGAATGTTACGGACCGCTTTAATAATGGCAACGAGTCGCTTCATTTCGGCAGCTGCTTGCTCATCATGAAATACTTCGTTTACTTCAGGCCACTTTGCAATCGTAATAGAATCTCCTTGATGAGGAAGCTTTTGCCATATTTCCTCCGTGATAAAAGGCATATATGGATGTAACATACGCATCGTCATATCAAGTACATGTGCCAGTACAGAGCGAGTCGTTTGTTTTTGGGAATCATCCTCACCATACAATGGAATTTTTGCCATTTCAATATACCAGTCACAAAAGTCATCCCAAATAAAGTTATACAAATAACGACCGGCTTCACCAAACTCGTATTTATCGTTATTACGCGTTACTTGTTCAATTGTTTCATTTAAGCGGGTTAAAATCCACTTATCTGCAAGTGATAAATTACCCGTTAAATCGATATCCTCGTACGTGAATCCTTCCATGTTCATTAAACAGAAGCGCGATGCATTCCAGATTTTATTAGCAAAATTCCAAGTCGATTCAACTCTTTCCCAATTAAAGCGTAAATCTTGACCGGGAGTTGTACCAGTTAATAAGAAATAACGTAATGAATCTGCTCCATATTTTTCAATGACATCCATTGGATCGACGCCATTACCCAGTGACTTACTCATTTTTCGCCCTTCCGCATCACGAATTAAACCATGAATGAGCACATCTTTAAATGGACGTTGACCTGTAAATTCATTCGACTGGAATATCATCCGGGCTACCCAAAAGAAAATGATATCATATCCAGTAACTAAAACATCTGTTGGAAAATAACGTTTGAAATCTTCAGCATCTTCATCCGGCCAGCCCATCGTGGAAAACGGCCACAAAGCAGAAGAAAACCATGTGTCTAACACATCTTCATCTTGATTCCAATTTTCAAGATCTTCCGGTGCTTCTATTCCAACGTATATCTCGCCTGTTTCTTTATGATACCAAGCTGGAATGCGATGTCCCCACCATAATTGACGGGAAATACACCAATCACGAATATTTTCCATCCAATTGAAATATGTCTTTTCAAATCGTTCTGGTACAAAATTAACTTTTTCATTTTCGTTCTCTTGTAAAGCTAATGCTTCTTTTGCTAATGGATCCATTTTAACAAACCATTGTGTGGACAAATAAGGCTCTACAACTGCACCACTTCGTTCAGAGTGACCCACTTGATGGACATGTTCTTCGATTTCAAATAAAACCCCCATGTCTTGTAGGTCTTTTACAATTTTTTTACGGCATTCGAACCGATCCAACCCTTCATACTTACCGGCATTTTCATTCATTGTTCCGTCCTCATTCATCACAAGAACACGTTCTAATTGATGACGATTGCCAATTTCAAAGTCATTTGGGTCATGTGCTGGTGTAATTTTTACAGCCCCTGATCCAAATTCCATATCAACATAATCATCTGCAACAATTTCTATCTCTCTACCTACAATTGGTAAAATAACTGTTTTACCAATTAAATGTTGATAGCGTTCATCTTGAGGATGTACAGCAACAGCAGTATCCCCTAGCATTGTTTCTGGACGAGTAGTTGCAATTTCAATCGTTTCTTTACTATCCTTAATTGGATATTTCATATGATAAAAATGACCATTCACTTCTTCATAAATAACTTCAATATCTGATAGTGCTGTTTTCGTTTTCGGATCCCAGTTAATAATGTATTCTCCACGGTAGATTAATCCTTTTTCGTAAAGCTTCACAAATACTTCTCTAACTGCAACAGATAATCCTTCATCGAGGGTAAATCGCTCACGTGAATAATCTAAACCTAGTCCGACCTTTTCCCATTGACTGCGGATAAAATCAGCATATTCTTCTTTCCATTCCCAAACCTTTTCAACAAATTTTGAACGCCCTAATTCATATCGGTTCGTACCTTGTTCCCTTAGTTTTGCTTCTACTTTTGCTTGTGTAGCAATCCCAGCATGGTCCATACCTGGTAACCATAGAACATCGTATCCCTGCATTCTTTTCATACGAGAAATCGTATCCTGCATGGTCGTATCCCACGCATGTCCTAAATGCAGTTTTCCAGTAACATTTGGTGGCGGAATAACAATCGTAAATGGTTCTTTCTTCTTGTCACCAGTTGCTTCAAAATACTTCCCATCTAACCAAAATTGATAGCGGCCTGCTTCGACATCATTTGGGTTATATTTCGATGGTAATGATCCTTTTTCTTCCATCTCATTTCCTCCTTTAAAAATGCTTGCTTGTTTGTTGTTAGGAACATGCCTTTATTAAGCATATTAGACCTTTGCCTACGAAATAATTTGTACTTTCATACTGAGAAATATAAAAAACCTTTCCATCCTTCTATAAAAAGGACGAAAAGGCTATTTTCCGCGGTACCACCTTTGTTCACAAGTGAAACACTTGAACACTTAAATATATCGGTATTTATCCGGCATTCTTCTAATTCAAGTTTGGATGTTCATAGCAAACTTATTTCAAAGAAGCTGCATTAAGGACGACTTCTAAATCATGTACCTAGGAAACTCTCAGCATATATTTCCCTCTCTGAAAGGCCATCAGATTTGTACTACTCCCTATCATTTGCATTTTATATATTTAATTATTTTAGCTGTTTATTTCTACAGTATGCACAAATATGTGTCTATTAATCATATCATATTAAATAATAACAAAAAAGTGAAGCATTTTGCAAAAAGGAGGATGATGATGGCTAGATATTATCGATACCGCCTTCCTCCATGGGCGAGACATTGTTTAATTGTAATTGAAAGTGTCACTTTACCAATCATGATTTTTCAACTTATACGCACTTTATTCTTTCCAACAACACTTGATGTACTTCTACTCGGTCTACTTGTAGGGCTATTTATTGCTTTTCAACTAAAATGGATTTAAAAGTTTGATGTATATCCATTTTAAGTTTCTTCTTTACTTTCTAAGTCTATGCGGTAAATATACGTTTCTTTCACAAAATCAGTCCATTCTAAACCAAAACGTAAGTTTCGAAATGCTTGTTGTAATTTTTGAATGAAACCGATCATATCGGTTTCATTCCCCTTTTCGACATAAGCCAAAACTGTTTCTATATACTTTTGTGGATTTAAAAGATAAATTGAAAGCAGATGTAGTTCTTCACGCCTTAGCTCATTTTCCTCCATATAAGCATGAAATGTTTCAAATATGGACGTAGTTTCTATATCGTATCGATTTGCTTGCTCTGTTAAATAATAATGCAAATCAGATATCGGATTATCATTACGGACATGCTCCCAATTTATCACCCAAAAATATTCTCGATAGAACAGATACTCCTGTTCTAACTTTCCATGGCATAAAGATGTTCGCCATGCATCCATTTCACATTCTAAAAATTCATCAACTGCTCGTTCCAAATTCTTAAACACATATTCCAAATAATGAAATTGTGAACAAACTAATAATTCAAATGGCGACATATAAGGATGATGCTCAAATCTCTCTACCATTGACAAAAGTTTTTTGTAGTCTGTTTGGCATTGGATTTTATAACTTGTAAATGAACTTTTTATTTTATCAACAGAAAATGTATGTTTTTGCATTGTTTTATGATGAAATTGACCGATACTACGGAAAAAGGCGGTATAAAAATCTTGCTGTCGATGGTGCTCTTCTTGTTCTATCCATGGTGCTATATAATAAAATTCATTGTCTAATTCCGCATAAAGCTTTTCTGCTACTGTTAAATAAACTGGCAAAACTAATGGGAGTCTTTCATAGTAAGCAACATGATAAAAGTTCTCTAAATTTTTAACTGTTTGCTCCGTTAAGTTACTTCGTTTTAAGGCATATACTTGTTGTCCCACCTTGATTTTATAAACGCGATCTGTAACTTGCTCTATTGTGTCCGGACGTATGCTATACTGTTCTAGAACATGCCAGATTTTCTCCATATCACGCCCTCCTCACATATTATCTTTAGGTCATTTACAAAACAATACGAGTATAACTTGTGTTCAAAGACCCTTCCACTTTATTTCACATACCAACACACATTCATATTTCTAACAATACATAAGTTAACCCCTTGCAATGCAATCAAGGGGTACGAAAAGGTATAATAGTTCCTTTATTTATTCTCTCTTTTCTTCTTTACTGGAATATTTAATAATTGTCCGATAACAACATCCTCATCTTGCATATGATTTCGCTTCATAATGTGCATGGTAGTTGTCTCATATCGTTCAGCAATTCTCTCCAAAGTATCGTTTTCTTGAACGATACAAAGGCGCATTTTCGTGTATGTCTCTTCATGATTCCGAATCATATCTGATAAATAACTTAAATCAGCAACCTCTACTTCTCTATCATCATAGTTGTCGTCATACGCTTCATATTCATCATATTCAACTGTTTCCAATCCATCATCATCATTCTCTGTATCATCATAATCGTCATAATCATCTTGATCAATATCTGATGAATGTGGACTCTCGACAGTTTCTTCAGATGAATCCGTTCCAAAGAATTCCGCTAATGTTTGTGTTTTCTTTTTCTTCCACCGCTCCGGGTCTTCCTCTTCCTCAGTAGAATCGTTTTGAACATCGTTTTTCTCTTCTACATGTGCTTCCGGTTCAGATTCTCGAACAATTTCTTTTTCTTCCTCTTTCTTTTTCTTGATTTCAAATTCAAATGTATCCGTAAGTTCACCCTGTTCTTGTAATACTTGTGCTTCGTTTACATCGTCATCTGCTTGTTCCACCTCAAGTACTTCGTCATGTTCAACCACTCTTTCTACAATTTCTTTTTCCTTCATTCTTTGTTTGTTTGGATCTGCTTCATTTGAAATACCATGGATTTCAACAGTCGATTTCACAATTAATCGTTCTGTGTGAGGTAATTCATAATCAAATGTTGTAATATTTACTGTCACATCTTCTAAATTAGCAACCCGATAAGCTGGTACTGATATCTCTACTGGAAAGCGATGTGAAAATTGTGCAAATGTATCATTAATTTTTTCTACCTTTTCGATATATCTTTTAGATTGAAATTCTTGAAAAGAAGATTCTTCTGCTTCTTGATTTTGAACAGGTACATATTGGCCTTGTAAACTAATTACACCTCGAATAGAAATGTAATCATGAAAAGATTGAATGGATATTTCTGGATCCAGTGAAATACTAACAATCTCGGCCACTTCCTGTTCCCTTTCAAAATACAAAGACTCTTCCAAGTCAAAACTAAAAACAGATTGATCGTTAAACAATATTTATCACCCCTTCTATAAAACTAAATCTACACGAAAGTCATAATTATCTATATGAATCAGAATGAGGGGATATGCTTTTACAGTGAATTTCTCTATCATAAAAACAAAAGCTTTTCTCTTTCATGAAAGATGAAACTATATGTTACGATAAACGTATTAAATAGTAAGATATCAATTTGGGGGAGAATACAAAGTGAAAAAGCCTTATAGATTTTCAGGATATTTATTAATAGGGATAGGAACATTCTTTTTACTTAGACAGTTTAAAATACCAATCATCACAGATTTTTATTCGTGGACTACTTTACTCATTATTATTGGCCTTGTATTTTTAATACATAGTATAAAAACAAAGGACTATGATCAAATTTTCCCAGGCGTGCTATTGATAGGATTAGGTGTCCATTTTCATGGACTTGAACATTATTCATTTTGGATTGATCATTGGGCTGCTTATCCTTTAATCGTTGGGATTGCATTATTTCTTCGCGCACTAAAAACGAAACGAGGTTTTTTCATTAGTATTATTTTAATTGGCATTTCTTTACTAATGATTTTCACAATTCAAATTCCCGAATGGTTTCAATGGATTTACACTGTTCTTGGATTTTTAGAGCAGTACTGGCCAATTGTTTTAATCTTGATTGGTGCATATATCTTAATCAAAAGAAAATAAGAAAGCAAAAAGAGGCTGAGACATAAGGCTTTGCCCCCCCCTCGTTTCACCATTGTAATTTTAACAAAAATACTAATTACAGTGTGGAAGGGTCTAACCTTTTATTTTGTCTCAACCTCATTTTTTACTTCGCTAAATAGTGCCTAATCGCTGCCCAAGCTTGCTCTTTTCCTTCAGCTGTTTCAGATGAAAAAGCAATCAAATGATCATCTTTATCCAATTCTAGCACTGTCTGAGTGCGCTTTTTAAATTGTGCTTGTTTGTTTTTTGGTATTTTATCCAATTTAGTCGCAATCACAATTACTGGTAATTGATGATACTTTAAATATTGATACATTTGAATGTCATCTTTTGTCGGCTCGTGTCGTATGTCTGTTACTAATATAACTGCTTTTAGAGGCTTGCGTGACTGGAAATATGTTTCCATCATACTACCCCATTTTTCACGTTCCTTTTTTGATACTTTTGCATAGCCATATCCTGGGACATCTACAAAATAAAATTGTTCATTTATTAAATAATAATTCAGTGTTTGTGTTTTACCAGGCTTTGATGATGTTCTTGCTAGGCTTTTTCTTTGAATAAGTTTATTAATAAAAGACGATTTTCCAACATTGGAACGACCCGCTAAAGCAATTTCCGGTATATTTTCTGTTGGATACTGTTTTGGACTAACTGCACTAATGACATATTCTGCTTGTGTTACTTTCATTTTATCTTTTTCCCCGCTAACGCTTGATCTAGTACTTGATCAAGATGATTTACTTTTATAAATGATAAATCCTTACGTACACTCTCTGGTATATCTTCAATATCCTTTTCATTTTCTTCTGGAATAATAATTGTCGTTATCCCCGCACGGTGTGCACTTAATGATTTTTCTTTCAGCCCTCCGATTGGTAACACCCGACCACGAAGTGTGATTTCTCCAGTCATTCCGACTTCTTTTTTTACAGCACGACCTGTTAAAGAAGAAACGAGTGCGGTTGCCATCGTAATTCCTGCTGATGGACCATCCTTAGGTGTTGCTCCTTCCGGTACATGAATATGAATATCATATTTTTCATGGAAGTCTGGGTCAATATCTAATTGTTTTGCTCGTGAGCGAATATAACTAAAAGCTGCTTGAGCTGATTCTCGCATGACCTCTCCTAATTTCCCTGTTAAAATTAATTTACCTTTTCCAGGATAATGGGCCACTTCAATAGATAACGTATCTCCACCTGCTGAAGTATAGGCTAGCCCAGTTGCAGCACCAATTTGATCTTCTTGTTCCATTTGTCCATATCTAAAAATAGGCTTCCCAAGTAATTCTTCCAAGCTATTTTCCGTTACAATAACTCGTTTCTTTTCCCCGGAAATAATAATTTTCGCTGTTTTTCTACATAAATTGGCAAGTTGCCGTTCTAAGCTTCGTACGCCCGCTTCTCGTGTATATCTTCTTATCAACTTCAATATTGCTTCTTCTCTTACTTGTAAATGACTCTTTTGTAATCCATTTTCTTTAAGTTGTTTTGGCAATAAGTGCTCTTTTGCAATGTGTAGTTTTTCCACTTCTGTATATCCAGCTAACGAAATAAGTTCCATTCTATCTAATAATGGACCTGGAATATTATTAACGTAATTTGCAGTTGCAATAAATAATACGTTAGAAAGATCATAGCTTTCTTCAATAAAATGATCACTAAAAGTATGATTTTGTTCTGGATCAAGTACTTCTAACATCGCAGAAGATGGATCTCCTCGAAAATCATGGGACATTTTATCAATTTCATCTAATAAAAATACAGGATTAACAGATTTTGCCTTTTTCATTCCCTGAATGATTCGTCCTGGCATTGCCCCAATATATGTACGACGATGTCCCCTAATTTCTGCTTCATCGCGGACACCACCTAACGAAATACGAACAAAATTACGATTAATTGCTTTCGATATCGACTTTGCAAGTGATGTTTTACCGACACCAGGTGGGCCAACCAAACACAAAATAGGGCCTTTTATAGATTGGGTTAATTTTTGTACAGCTAAATATTCTAAAATCCGTTCTTTAACCTTTTCCAATCCATAATGGTCTTGATTTAAAATTTTCTTCGCTTTCGTAATTTCTATCGTGTCATCAGTTTTTTCAGTCCATGGCAATGATAGTAGCCATTCTAAGTAGTTGCGAATAACAGAACTTTCTCCAGAGCTTTGCGGTACACGTTCGTATCTCTCCAATTCTTTTAACGCAACTTCTTCAACCCGTTCTGGCATAGTTGAATCTTGAATTTTTTTTCTAAGTTCTTCAATTTCACCTGTTTTTCCTTCTTTATCCCCCAACTCTTGCTGAATTGCCTTCATTTGTTCACGTAGATAATATTCCTTCTGCGTCTTTTCCATGGAATTCTTTACGCGTTCGCCAATCTTCTTTTCCAAATTAAGTACTTTTTGTTCATTAGAAATCAACCGAATTAAGTGCTTCAATCTATCTTTAACATTAACCTTCTCTAAAATCCCTTGTTTTTCTTTCACTTTTAATGGTAAATGTGAAGCAATAACATCAGCTAACCTACCTGGTTCCTCGATATCAGATACAGTGTGAAATGTCTCTTTTGTTATTTTTCGTGAAACCTTTAAGTACGCTTTAAATTGATCTAATAGGTTCCGAACTAGGGCTTCCAATTCATTTTGATTATCTATTATTTCTTCCAACTTTTCATATTCAACGACAAATGTGTCTGCATCGTCTTCAAAACGAGTTACTTCTGCGCGATACATCCCTTCTACTAATACACGAATCGTGCCATTTGGTAGTTTTAGCATCTGTTTAACTTCCGCCACTGTACCAATTCGATAAATATCTTCAGGTTTTGGTTCTTCAATACTTATTTTTTGTTGTGCAGCTAGCAGAATTTGTTGGTTATTCATCATTGCTTTTTCCAAAGCAGCAATTGACTTTTCACGTCCTACATCTAAATGCAAAACCATTGTTGGAAAGACTAATAAGCCACGTAAAGGAAGGAGGGGTAATAAGTGCTTTTCTTGTGACATAAATGTACCTCCATTATTTGATTGTATAATATATGTATTTTATAGTAGAAATGCTTTTATATCGTATATAGTATGTCCAATCCTATTAGAGACTATGATATAAATAATGAGACTGACCATAGGCATCCCCATACACACATCTCTTTATCTAGAGAAGGAGCTGATAGGCCAAGTCAGTCTCATAAATTTGAGCTGATAATTTGATTATGCACTCTCTTTTGGTAATTTACTATTTCCTTTTTGCACTGTTCCATCATGGAATATCAACTTTGGATTTGTATTTTCATCTATTACGGTTTCCTCAGTAATGACACATTTGTCAATATCATCTCTTGATGGTAATTCGAACATAACATCGCGCATAATACTTTCGATGATAGAACGCAATCCCCTCGCTCCAGTCTTACGTTCTATTGCCTTTTTCGCAATTTCAACTAGCGCTTCATCTTCGAATTCTAATTCAACATGATCCATTTCAAATAGCTTTTTATACTGTTTAACAAGTGCATTTTTCGGCAATGTTAAAATTTTAATTAAAGCATCTTCATCTAATGGCTCTAAACTCGCAATAACAGGTAAACGACCAATAAATTCTGGAATTAAACCAAAGCGCAACAAATCTTCTGGAAGTACTTTTGCAAGTAACTGACCTTTATCCAAGTCATCAGTTTCTAGATTCGCACCAAATCCAATTACTTTGTTACCTAAACGACGTTTTATAATTTGTTCAATTCCATCAAACGCCCCACCAACAATAAATAAAATGTTAGTCGTATCAATTTGGATAAATTCTTGATGTGGATGCTTTCTACCACCTTGTGGCGGTACGCTTGCTACTGTACCCTCGAGGATTTTTAGCAAAGCCTGTTGAACACCCTCACCCGAGACATCTCTTGTAATAGATGGATTCTCTGATTTACGGGAAACTTTATCAATTTCATCGATATAAATAATCCCTTTTTCTGCTTTTTCGACATCATAATCTGCAGCTTGGATGAGCTTTAATAAAATATTTTCAACATCTTCTCCAACATATCCAGCCTCAGTTAGCGAGGTTGCATCTGCCATGGCAAAAGGTACATTTAATATACGCGCTAGCGTTTGAGCAAGTAATGTTTTACCACTACCTGTAGGTCCTAAAAGCGCAATATTACTTTTTGCAAGTTCTACTTCATCTGGCTTTTTCGGCGAACTAATCCGTTTATAATGGTTATATACTGCTACAGACAAACTTTTCTTTGCATTATCCTGACCGATTACGTAATCATCCAAGATTTCACAAATTTCCTTAGGCTTTGGAATTTCTTTAAATTCAGCTTCTACTTCGGTACCTAGTTCTTCTTCTACAATTTCTGTACATAGCTCTATACATTCATCACATATATAAACGCCTGGTCCTGCAACAAGCTTTCGAACTTGTTCCTGGCCTTTTCCACAAAATGAACATTTTAATTGTCCCTTTTCATCATTAAATTTAAACATGCTTATTTTCACCCCTAAAAGATATATATCAGCTTCTCTGTCCCATAACAATGTATCTGTCAATGTTATCATATCAGAACAAATCTGGAAAACAAAATAAAAGCATAGGTCCATTTATTATATTTCAACTGTTACTATAAATATTCCCTTTATTCATGAAGGTTAACCTAGTATTTGTTATGTTTATGTTTTTTATTATGGAGGGTTTTTAAGAAATGTCAAATCATCCGTATTAATAATGTATGTTGAAGGGCGTATAAAATTATAATGATATGAATTTTAATCATAAAAAAAACATGGTGTACGATTTCACCATGTTTTTTTAACTTTACTTAGCGTTACAATTTTCAACAAGAAAATCGATTGCTTTTTGTAATTTAAGATCGTCTTTTAATAATTCTGTGTTACCACCTAGCATTTGCTCAATTTGTTGCACTTCAACGCTGTACATTTCAGCCATTCTTTCGACTTCTTTTTTCACGTCATCATCAGATGGCGTAATGTTTTCAGCCTGAGCAATTGCTTCAAGTGTTAAATTCGTTTTTACACGTTTTGCAGCATCGTCTTTCATCTGCTCTTTCAATGCAGCCTCATCTTGGCCTGAAAATTGGAAGTACATTTCCATCGTCATTCCTTGCATTTGCAAGTTTTGCTGGAATTCATTCATCATACGTTCTAATTCCGTTTCGATCATTGCATCAGGTATGTCAACTTCAGCATTTTCAGTTGCTTTTTCAATGAGTTCATTTTTCATTTTGTTCTCTACATCTTGTTTCTTCTGAGCAGATAGTTCTTCTTGTTTTTTAGCTTTTAATTCTTCTAATGTTTCAACTTCGTCATCTACATCTTTTGCAAATTCATCATCTAGTTCAGGTAATTCCTTCACTTTAATTTCATGAATTTTCACTTTAAAGATAGCTTCCTTACCAGCTAAATCTTCTGCATGGTAGTCTTCTGGGAAAGTCACATTCACTTCTGTATCTTCTCCTGCTGATTTCCCAACAAGCTGTTCTTCAAACCCTGGGATAAATTGACCAGAACCAATTTCAAGAGATTGATTTTCTCCTTTTCCACCTTCGAAAGCTACTTCGTCAACAAATCCTTCAAAATCTATAACTACCGTGTCGCCTTCTTCAACTGTGCCTTCTTCTTTGACAACGAGTTCAGCATAACGGTCACGAAGATGTTCTAATTCATGATCGACATCCTCTGCGGAAACTTTGTCATCTTCCTTTTGAACGTCTAGTCCTTTATATTCACCAAGTTTAACTTCTGGTTTGACAGTAACTTTAGCTGTGAATACTAAGTTTTTACCTCTTTCAACTTCTTCAATATCAACTTCTGGCTGATCTACAGGTTCAATACCTGTCTCATCAATTGCTTTTGAATAAGCATTTGGTAAAACAAAATCAATGGCATCTTGATATAATGATTCAACGCCAAAACGCTTTTCAAATAGTCCTCTAGGCATTTTCCCTTTACGGAACCCTGGTACTTGAATATCTTTTACTACTTTTTTAAACGCTTTGTCTAAAGCTTTTTCAAACTCGTCAACTTCGACTTCAAACGTTAAAACACCTACATTTCCTTCTTGCTTTTCCCATTTAGCTGACATAATTGTGTTCCCTCCAAAAAACTATTATTTCATACATTATGTTTTGCATATATATGATTGGTTACCTAGTAGATTGTTTGTGCCAATTTTATAAAATATAAACGTTAAACAGATGTACTAGATTTGATGAATTTTGAATCTACACGATTAACTATATTCTATCAAATTTCAACCACTATATTATATCATAATTTACTTTGCTTTCAAGTTTTTTTCAAGCTTTAGTCCCTTATATACATACTAAAGACCCAAATCTATCTATATTACGTTGAAAATATCGCTTCTACAGACAGTTTTGGGTTAAATCCATATTATGCATCAATTATACTTAGGTATAGTTTTTCACACATTTCTATTTCTTCTATGTACTTTCCTGTCTTACTTTCCATCTCTACCTCATATGCATCGTTTTCGCCGTATAAATATTGGTTTCCAATATACTTTAGCGCCTCTGCAATCTCCATCACATCCTGGTGTGATGGTATAAATGGATACCATACGTAAACATATCGATACAATAGTTGTTCTAGTATATCGAATAGAGATGGATTTTTTTGTTCAAGGTTAGCAAATAAGAGCATCGTTTGTTTTATGGTTGATAATGCTTTTAAATCCGGAATATCTAATGGGTTTAAGTGGAGGCTCGCACCAAACTTTGTAATATGTATAAAATCCGAAAAGTTCACCGATTGTAACCATTGAAAAATAGCTGTTTTTACTACTGGATGGATATCGTCATTTTTTAATAATTGGATTACTTTTTTAGTTGGTATTGCTTTAATTGATCGCAGGTTTTCGATATGCACCCATTGTTTAATAAAATCATTAGTCTGTATTGCTTCAAACAACTCACTGATTAACTCGACTGATTGTTCGCTAATTAGATCCTGTTTAATTTTCACACTCATATCATATAACTGTTGAAACTGCTCTTGGATAATAACAGGTATTTTTGTTTTATTTGATAATGCTTCCTCGACTGTATCCATAAGTAAATCGTATTGATTAGTTTGAAATAATATAGTTAAATAAATGTGAACAAAATGATAATAATTCGTATCCCGTTGACTCATAGCATGTAGACACATTTCTTCTGCTTCTTCATATTTTTCAAGTTCAATTAAACAAATTATTTTTCCAATTAATATTTCATGACTGGTAATAGCATAGTGAATTAATTTATTAAATTTCTCTAATGCTTCTTTATATCTTTTTTCATGTAATGCCTGTAAACTCTCATTTTCTAATTGCTCTTTCCACTTTGGGAAAAGAATTATATTTTGCGAGGGTTGTTGCATGAACTTCCTCCTCATGTCTTCAGTAGTCAGTTATTATATAAAAGTACCCAGATAAAGAAAATCTAAACCCAAAATCAATTATGATTCTTTAGTTATTTTAACATATTTGCCAGTAATTGTTTATAAATCCTAAAAATTATACTTTCTAACAATTGATTTCATGACGTTCCACATGATCGGTACATAAAATATCGAATTGAACTAGATAATGAAGATCGATTTGTAACGATCAAAAAAGATTGGTTTTAAATGTTGACAAAAAAAGTCTATATGCATATAATATATTTTGTGGTTAAGATAAGTTACCTTAAAGCTTCAATTTCGTTTTGTGTACTAATCGCTATTAGGTTTCTAAAAACTTACAACGATGATGCGGGTGTAGTTTAGTGGTAAAACTACAGCCTTCCAAGCTGTTGTCGAGGGTTCGATTCCCTTCACCCGCTCCATACATATTTGTCCCAGTAGCTCAGCTGGATAGAGCAACAGCCTTCTAAGCTGTGGGTCGCAGGTTCGAATCCTGCCTGGGACGCTTTTATTACATACGACAACTCCGGTTGTCTTTTTTTATGTCGATTTTTAAAAAGCGGCTCTTTGTCAAATAGTGTTGGTGGCTGAATTAAGGTCGCTAAAATATTAATGATTCGGGATCTGTTTATCCTGCCACTTAAGCGGCAGGATAAACAG
>NZ_JBHLWL010000011.1:0-3392 GCF_042432965.1 Paracerasibacillus soli
AGATCAGGGAATGAGTTTATAAAATAAAAAAAGCACCTGAAAAGGTGTCTTTTTTTGATGGTTTTGAACTTGTTCTTTCTTATCTTGATACATATAGAAATAACGTCATTTTTATTTTAGTTGCTGAAAGGTGCGTTGAAGTGTTGGTATGTATGTGTTTTAAAGTATTGAAAACCCTTAAAATTGGTTGCACAGAAAAACCCCATCTGTTAAAGTTATAAGTGACCAAACAAATAACTAAATAGATGGGGGTTTCTTTTAATATTATGTGTCCTAATAGTAGCATTTATTCAGATGAAAAATCAAGGGTTTTAGTGGACAAGACAAAAAGTGGAAAAGTGAGACCATGGAGAGAAAAGAAAATCGCTAATGTTGATTACTTTGAACTTCTGCATATTCTTGAATTTAAAAAGGCTGAAAGAGTAAAAGATTGTGCTGAAATATTAGAGTATAAACAAAATCGTGAAACAGGCGAAAGAAAGTTGTATCGAGTGTGGTTTTGTAAATCCAGGCTTTGTCCAATGTGCAACTGGAGGAGAGCAATGAAACATGGCATTCAGTCACAAAAGGTTGTTGCTGAAGTTATTAAACAAAAGCCAACAGTTCGTTGGTTGTTTCTCACATTAACAGTTAAAAATGTTTATGATGGCGAAGAATTAAATAAGAGTTTGTCAGATATGGCTCAAGGATTTCGCCGAATGATGCAATATAAAAAAATTAATAAAAATCTTGTTGGTTTTATGCGTGCAACGGAAGTGACAATAAATAATAAAGATAATTCTTATAATCAGCACATGCATGTATTGGTATGTGTGGAACCAACTTATTTTAAGAATACAGAAAACTACGTGAATCAAAAACAATGGATTCAATTTTGGAAAAAGGCAATGAAATTAGACTATGATCCAAATGTAAAAGTTCAAATGATTCGACCGAAAAATAAATATAAATCGGATATACAATCGGCAATTGACGAAACTGCAAAATATCCTGTAAAGGATACGGATTTTATGACCGATGATGAAGAAAAGAATTTGAAACGTTTGTCTGATTTGGAGGAAGGTTTACACCGTAAAAGGTTAATCTCCTATGGTGGTTTGTTAAAAGAAATACATAAAAAATTAAACCTTGATGACACAGAAGAAGGCGATTTGATTCATACAGATGATGACGAAAAAGCCGATGAAGATGGATTTTCTATTATTGCAATGTGGAATTGGGAACGGAAAAATTATTTTATTAAAGAGTAGTTCAACAAACGGGCCATATTGTTGTATAAGTGATGAAATACTGAATTTAAAACTTAGTTTATATGTGGTAAAATGTTTTAATCAAGTTTAGGAGGAATTAATTATGAAGTGTAATGAATGTAACAGGGTTCAATTAAAAGAGGGAAGCGTATCATTAACCCTATAAACTACGTCTGCCCTCATTATTGGAGGGTGAAATGTGAATACATCCTATTCACAATCGAATTTACGACACAACCAAATTTTAATTTGGCTTTGCATTTTATCTTTTTTTAGCGTATTAAATGAAATGGTTTTGAACGTCTCATTACCTGATATTGCAAATGATTTTAATAAACCACCTGCGAGTACAAACTGGGTGAACACAGCCTTTATGTTAACCTTTTCCATTGGAACAGCTGTATATGGAAAGCTATCTGATCAATTAGGCATCAAAAGGTTACTCCTATTTGGAATTATAATAAATTGTTTCGGGTCGGTAATTGGGTTTGTTGGCCATTCTTTCTTTTCCTTACTTATTATGGCTCGTTTTATTCAAGGGGCTGGTGCAGCTGCATTTCCAGCACTCGTAATGGTTGTAGTTGCGCGCTATATTCCAAAGGAAAATAGGGGTAAAGCATTTGGTCTTATTGGATCGATAGTAGCCATGGGAGAAGGAGTCGGTCCAGCGATTGGTGGAATGATAGCCCATTATATTCATTGGTCCTATCTTCTACTCATTCCTATGATAACAATTATCACTGTTCCGTTTCTTATGAAATTATTAAAGAAAGAAGTAAGGATAAAAGGTCATTTTGATATCAAAGGAATTATACTAATGTCTGTAGGCATTGTATTTTTTATGTTGTTTACAACATCATATAGCATTTCTTTTCTTATCGTTAGCGTGCTGTCATTCCTGATATTTGTAAAACATATCAGGAAAGTAACAGATCCTTTTGTTGATCCCGGATTAGGGAAAAATATACCTTTTATGATTGGAGTTCTTTGTGGGGGAATTATATTTGGAACAGTAGCAGGGTTTGTCTCTATGGTTCCTTATATGATGAAAGATGTTCACCAGCTAAGTACTGCCGAAATCGGAAGTGTAATTATTTTCCCTGGAACAATGAGTGTCATTATTTTCGGCTACATTGGTGGGATACTTGTTGATAGAAGAGGTCCTTTATACGTGTTAAACATCGGAGTTACATTTCTTTCTGTTAGCTTTTTAACTGCTTCCTTTCTTTTAGAAACAACATCATGGTTCATGACAATTATAATCGTATTTGTTTTAGGTGGGCTTTCGTTCACCAAAACAGTTATATCAACAATTGTTTCAAGTAGCTTGAAACAGCAGGAAGCTGGTGCTGGAATGAGTTTGCTTAACTTTACCAGCTTTTTATCAGAGGGAACAGGTATTGCAATTGTAGGTGGTTTATTATCCATACCCTTACTTGATCAAAGGTTGTTACCTATGGAAGTTGATCAGTCAACTTATCTGTATAGTAATTTGTTATTACTTTTTTCAGGAATCATTGTCATTAGTTGGCTGGTTACCTTGAATGTATATAAACATTCTCAAAGGGATTTCTAAATCGTTAAGGGATCAACTTTGGGAGAGAGTTCAAAATTGATCCTTTTTTTATAACAGGAATTCAAATCTTTTTGTTCCATTAAAGGGCGCGATTGCTGAATAAAAGATACGAGAGACCTCTCTTGTATCTTTTTTATTTTGAGTGGTTTTGTCCGTTACACTAGAAAACCGAAAGACAATAAAAATTTTATTCTTGCTGAGTCTGGCTTTCGGTAAGCTAGACAAAACGGACAAAATAAAAATTGGCAAGGGTTTAAAGGTGGAGATTTTTTGAGTGATCTTCTCAAAAAATACTACCTGTCCCTTGCTGATTTTTAAACGAGCACGAGAGCAAAACCCCCCTTTGCTGAGGTGGCAGAGGGCAGGTTTTTTTGTTTCTTTTTTCTCGTAAAAAAAAGAAAGGTCTTAAAGGTTTTATGGTTTTGGTCGGCACTGCCGACAGCCTCGCAGAGCACACACTTTATGAATATAAAGTATAGTGTGTTATACTTTACTTGGAAGTGGTTGCCGGAAAGAGCGAAAATGCCTCACATTTGTGCCACCTAAAAAGGAGCGATTTACATATG
>NZ_JBHLWL010000012.1:0-45037 GCF_042432965.1 Paracerasibacillus soli
ACGCCTGCAAAATACAGTCATCATCTTCTTCAAGTTGTTTAAAAGCCTTTTTTAAAAATGTCCTTTACAAAGGGTACATTTTAAAGGGGTCTGACCCCTTTTTTTTGACCCCTTTTTTTGCTTTATCCCGCTATTCTCAAGTATTTTTAATTTCCACTACATGATAAACCTCTATTAAAAACGTTAACTTTCATAACAATATTACCCAAAAAAACCATCTAAATTTTAATGATTATTTATTGAATACAGAACGGATATTCGCATATAATGATAATGGGAACATTAGTTTCCTTTGTGTAGTTTATCTGGCTGTAAGATCTCCACTTTAAAAGCTCAAGGGAACTTGAGAATGATAAAGGGGGAGCAAGAGCTAGTAAAAGCCCGATTCGTTCAACTAACAATCAGTAGCGGAAATGCGAATACCTCCACTGATTGAAGCTTTACTTTATTTGGAGGTTTTTTTATGAAAAAGGTTATTTTTTTAGTAGATATGCAGTCATTTTATGCCTCTGTGGAAAAAGCAGATAATGCAAGAATTCAAAATAAACCTGTAATTGTAGCTGGTGATCCAGAAAGAAGAAGTGGCATTATTTTAGCCGCATGCCCGTTGGCTAAGAAATTTGGAGTCAAAACGGCAGAGCCATTATGGGAAGCCAAAAGAAAATGCCCAGAGGCAGTTATCGTCAGACCGCGTATGAAACGATATATCGAAGTATCCTATCAAATTACACAGATAGTAGAGCAATTCACGGACCTTGTAGAAGTTTTCTCCATAGACGAGCAATTTCTAGACGTTACAGGGAGTCAACGATTATTCGGGGAACCATTAACGATTGCTAAGAAAATCCAAACGGCAGTGATGGAAGGCACAGGTGTATATAGTCGAATCGGGATAGGACCAAATAAGGTACTTGCAAAGATTGCCTGTGATGCGTTTGCAAAGAAAAATCGAGATGGGATTTTCCAACTAGACCATTCAAACATGAAAGAACAAATGTGGCCATTACCAATTGGCAAGATGTTTGGTGTTGGAAGTCGAATGGTACATCATTTAGAACGACTAGGAATCCAAAAGATTGGCCATTTAGCACAATTTCCTGTCCATATTCTGAAGAAACGATGGGGCATTAATGGAGAGGTTTTATGGCAAACTGCAAACGGCATTAACTATTCTCCTGTGACGCCGCATACCCATGAAAACCAAAAGGCAATTGGTCATCAAATAACTTTACCTAGGGATTATCGAACGATAGAAGAAATTAAGGTGATTCTATTAGAACTAAGTGAGGAAGTTGCCCAACGTGTACGAGCAAAAAATTATAGAGGTAATACTGTATCGGTGGGGGTAAGAGGCGCTGATTTTGAAAATCCTACTGGCTTTCACCGTCAAGTAAAATTGACCTCACCTACTAATTTTGGAATGGATATTTTTAAAGCTGCTTTTAAATTATTTTGTGCACATTGGGATAGATTGCCGATAAGGAGTGCAGGAATTACTTTATCCCAACTTCAGCCAGCAGACTCTTATCAGTTAAATCTCTTTGATTTTTCTATGAGAAAAGAAGAGTTAAATCAAGCGATGGATGTAATCCGCTCTAAATATGGTCAAACAGCCATTGTGCGCGCTTCTTCACTGACTAAATCAGGGCAAGTATTTGATCGTGCAGAGAAAATAGGTGGACATTATAAATAGATGCAATATAGGAGGATGCTAAAAGTGAAGCCTAACAAACTTACCCCCGGATTGAATTTATTATGGGAATCAAGCAGGATGATGTTACCTGAACATAAAGAGGTACTGCAACGTCATCAAAAAGAGCTAGACAAAAGGATTATCCCCCTTTTTGATGAACAGCAGAATGAGTTATTCTCACACGTTATTGTTGAGGCAATAAAACAAAATAAGGATGTTAAAATCCAATATTTTCATCCATATGAGGATAGATATATAGTTGGGAAAATAGAGAAAATATCACCTGAACGAGATAAAATAAGGATAAGTTCTAAAGACAATGACATGTGGATCTGTCTTAGTGAAGTTTTAGATATTTCTTTTCCTTAAAACAAGGAAGACACCGATTGAATCGATGTCTTCCTTACTATCAGGATTTATTGTAATACAAAGACGTAACGGGCAGCTTTTGATTCCATAAATGAATGAAGATGGACAAAATTACGCCAAACATAAGTCCAAGAAAAACGTCTATACATAATGTAGCGATAAAGGTGACAAGAAAAACAAATGCTTGGGGACGATTATGTTTTCGATAATAGTTCCATTGTTTAATATGGATTAAATTACGAACTGCGTAAATAATAATCGCACCTAAGGCAGCCTTTGGAAGAAAATAAAATAATGGTGTCACATAAAAAATAGCCAATAACATAAGAAGTGCGGTGATGAGGGTGGAGAGTCTTGTTTTTGCACCTGCTTCATAGTTAACAGCGGTTCGTGAGATTGCACCTGCGACAGGGAAAGTTCCAATTAAAGAACTTGTTATATTTGTAAATCCCAAACTCATTAATTCTTGATTAGCATTTAAACTTTCCTTTTCCTTGTTTGCGAGCGTCTTTGCGACGGAAAAGGATTCGAAAAAGGCGATAAAGCTAATAATAAGTGCGATTGGCAGTAAAGAAATAATCGTTTCCCATCCTGGTAATTGAAAAGAGATATGTTGAAATTGTTGGGGAATTTCACCAACAATCGTGACACCGTACAGATGTAAATTAAAATAGTCTACACATAAAATAGACGCAAGAATAACGATAATAGGACCTGGCGAAGCGCGAGCAATACTTTTCATGATAAGTAAAACTAAAAAGCTACTAAGCCCAATTACCATGGAAACAGGATTAGCTGTTGGTAAAGTACGAATAACTTCAAAGGCATACAGAATAAAATTTTGTGTTGTTGGTGCTGTAACACCTGTAATAGTGTGGAGTTGGTGGAAGATAATAATGAATGCTAAAGCGGATGTGAATCCACCAATTACAGCTGGTGTAACGTATTCTAATAATAAACCAATTTTTAATAAACCCATTATCAATTGCAGGATTCCAACTAGAAGGGCAAGGAAAACAACCAATTCTAAAAAGTTATTTGAATCCGGATTCGTAATACTAGCAATACCTGTAAAAGTTAATAGTGATACAACAGATACAGGCCCGACTGATAAATATTTAGAACTACCAAAAATGGCATATACGATTAATGGAAATGTACCTGCAAATAGTCCCATCGTAATTGGAACACCAGCCAAACTTGCATAGGCCATACTTTGTGGTAGAAGTAGAAATGTCACAATAATCCCGGCAGTTAAATCACTTGGTAAATGCTCCAAATTATATGACCCGAGTCGCTTTATTCTTGGTTTTATTTCAAGCATAGAACAGCACCTTTCTAATAGAAAGACTATACATGTACTATATTGGACAACACCCTAAATTATTACTGGACGTAAAATTGCTTTAAACATAGAAAGGAAGTTTAAATCATTGTCTATGAGATTTATATCGCGAAAGTATTGATAGGATTAATTGTGTAAAAGTTACTAAGTTATGGTGGAGAAGCTGCTGAATGAAGGAAAATACTTGTGTTGAATAATGTGTCACTCCTTTTAGGCAAATGAATAGAATAGTAAGGGAACAAAATGGAGTGTAAAGGAGAATGTTTTATGCAACCAAATCATATGCGCCCATTAGCGCACCATCCACATCCTCAGCATGTACCGACACAGCATATGCATCCACAACACGCATCACCGCAACATATGCACCCACAGTTTCAGCAACCAAATTGGTACAGGCAAATTTCAATTGAAGATGCGATTCAAGTTGCGCGACAGCAAGTACAAGGTCAAGTCGTGAAGGCAGAATTAGAACATAGGGGCCAACGAATGATTTATGAGGTCGAAATCATTAATCCACAAGGTGTAAAATATGAAGTGAAGCTGGATGCGACAACAGGAGAAGTATTGGCTGTAGAGCTAGACTAATTCGTTGGATTAAAGTATAAGATGTCATTGTAAACCAAGTATAAAATACTAGTAGAAAAAGGCTTGTTTCTGAGATGAGAAGCGAGCCTTTTCAAATGTTCCTTTCACAGATTGACGAAAGTACTCATACTTGTAGTTTTCACTTCTGGGAAGATATTAGTTCTATACGTTTCATTCGAAGTGGACATGTCATTTTGTATGGATGATATCCATTGAAAATGATTTCTAAAACTCTTCTTATTACTGCATGACCAGAAAAATATGCTACAATGTTAATCAGTTAATTCAACCGAATTCAACCTGTTGTTGGAGGGATACATATGTCAGTCGTTCGAACGGAAGACTTATTAAAAAACTTTAATTTAGAGCTAGTTGCAGGTAAAGATGGAATACATAGAGAAATTAAAGAAAGTGATATTTCCCGACCAGGAATTGAAATGACTGGCTATTTTCGTTATTATCCAAAAGAACGTCTACAGCTTATTGGAAAAACAGAAATGACATATTTCCTTGAGCTAAGTGAAGATGCAAAGAAAGACCGTGCATATCGACTCTGTACGGATGTAACACCCGGTATCGTCATTTCTCGTGGTATGGAAGTTCCAGTGGAAATTATTCAGGCAGCAAATAACTCGGGCACACCAATACTGCTTTCACCAAGAAAAACAACACGTGTTATAAGCCGTTTGACTAACTACCTAGAAGCAAAATTTGCACCATTCACTGCTATCCATGGTGTTTTAGTAGACATTTACGGTGTTGGAGTCTTAATTACCGGTCAAAGTGGAGTTGGTAAAAGTGAAACAGCATTAGAATTAGTAAAACGAGGTCACCGACTTGTCGCAGATGATAGCGTCGAAATTAGACAGGAAGATTACGATACGCTAATTGGAAATTCACCTCCATTAATTGAACATTTACTCGAGATACGAGGTCTTGGGATTATTAATGTCATGACATTGTTTGGAGCGGGTGCTGTACGTAACTTCAAGAAAATCTCTTATATCATTAATTTAGAAAACTGGGATGCCAAAAAGCAGTATGATCGGCTTGGATTAGATGAACAAACGATGAAAATTATGGATGTCCATTTACCAATGGCGACCATACCAGTTAGACCAGGTCGAAACTTAGCAGTTATTATTGAAGTAGCCGCCATGAACTTTCGTTTAAAACGAATGGGAGTGAATGCAGCGGAGGAATTTTCGGAACGTTTAACTAAAGTGATTAAAAAACAGGATGATAGGGAGTTTTAAAAAAGTAGGGGTGATTAGATGACGTGTGATGTACCATCGTTAGATCGTGTATTTATACAAATAGGTTCATTTTCCATCTATTGGTATGGTGTTATTATTGCGGCAGGAGCGTTTATTGGATTATATTTGGCAACAAGAGAAGCAAATCGTTTAGGTTTGAAGAAAGATACAATGGTCGATTTAGTTGTATTTGCGATTCCAATTGCGATTATTTTTGCTCGAATTTACTATGTGATTTTTGAATGGGAAAGTTATGCTGGTAGACCTTGGTGGCATGTCATCGCCATATGGGAAGGTGGTATTGCTATCCACGGTGCATTGATTGGCTCAGTATTAACCGCTATCGTATTTGCTAAAATTCGTAAAGTCTCATTTTGGCAACTCGCAGATATTGCAGCACCAAGTTTAATTTTAGGACAAGCAATAGGTCGTTGGGGAAACTTCATGAACCAAGAAGCCCATGGTGGTGCAATTTCAGAAGCAGCATACCAAAATTTCCATCAATACTTACCAGATTTTATAATGAACCAGATGTGTATTGATGGTGTATATTACTATCCCACATTTTTATATGAATCCATATGGAATGTATTGGTTTTCATTTTATTAATTTGGTTAAGAAGAAAAAATCTGTTCCGTGGAGAACTATTCTTGACTTACATCATGTCTTACTCCGTCGGTCGCTTCTTTATTGAAGGGATGCGAACAGACAGTTTATATGGTGGAGACTTACGGGCAGCACAAGTCATTTCGATTATCTTAATTGTTGGATCGATTGCACTTATTATATATCGCCGGACGAAGCAAACTATTGATGTTTATTACGATGGAAGAAAGATAGGCAAAAAGAAAAAATAAGATGTTTATTGTAGTGTGAACTTGCTAGGAAATAATCAAAGGTGCGATAAATTGTGAGCACGACTAGCAAGTTCTATGCATGATAAGATCTCCATTTGAGGGGAATAAGAATGACAAGTGGAGGTTAACAGTTAGTAAAAGCCTGCTTATACAACTAACAATCGGCAGGGGAAGTCGAAAACCTCTACTGATTGAAATTTGATTAGAAAAAGGGGTGCATTTACATATATGGGGATTCAGACAATACTTTTTGATCTTGATGGAACATTAATTGATACAAATGAACTCATAAAAGAATCTTTTAAATATACATTTAAACAATATGGTTATGAATTTACGGAAGAACAGCTATTATCTTTTAACGGCCCACCACTGCGCGATACGTTCAATAAAATTGCACCGAACCTTGTGGACGACATGGTACAAACATATCGTGAACATAATTTTTTACATCATGACGAATATGTCAAACTTTTTCCAGGAGTAAAGGAGACATTGGAGTCATTACAAAAGGCAAATATACAATTAGGCATCGTGTCTACAAAAATGCGAAAAGGTGTCGAAAAAGGGTTATCATGGACGGGATTGTCTTCATACTTTTCCACAATTATCACTTTAGATGAAGTAACCCATGCTAAACCACATCCCGAGCCTGTGTTAATGGGAATGGAAGCATTGCATGGAAAAAAAGAAACAACATTAATGGTCGGTGATAATTCTCATGATATTGAGGCGGGACAACGTGCTGGTGTGGCAACTGCTGCTGTGGCATGGTCACATAAAGGTGAGGAGTTTTTAAACGCATATGAACCAACATATATGCTAGAGAAAATGAGCGATTTACTACAAATCGTAGGAGTGTAAACATGCGAAGAACATCCCGGTTTCCTGTTCAAGGTGCAAATTCATTATGGCAAATATATAAGACGGTCTCTTTTTGGAAAGTGGCCAAAAACTTTATCATTATTCAAATTGCCCGGTTTACACCATTTTTAAGTGTGAAAAATTGGTTATACCGCGTCTTTCTGAAAATGAAAGTAGGAAGGCAAACAGCATTTGCTTTAATGGTTGTGCCAGATGTCATGTTTCCAGAAAAAATTTCGGTAGGTAACAATAGTATTATTGGGTACAATACGACTATTTTAGCTCATGAATATTTAATCAATGAGTATCGTCTTGGCGAGGTAATCATTGGGGATAATGTGATGATTGGAGCAAATTCAACGATATTACCTGGCATCATAATTGGAGAGGGTGCAATAATTTCTGCGGGATCCCTTGTTCATAAAGATGTTCCCGCTGGTGCATTTGTCGGGGGAAATCCAATGCGAATCATTTATACAAAAGAGGAAATGGAACAGAGAGAAAATAAAGAAATATTGTAAAGTATATCTAAATTACTTTCTCTAGATAGTACGATGTTGCGTTAGTTACAAGTAAAAGCATGTGTAATGCAAATAAATTCGCTGTTTTAAATATAAAGTGAATGAATGAGACGGAAAAATAGAGAGTCGCAGTCAACCTAAAAAGAATAATGGGGTTGAATGTGGCTTTTTCATTTATCTGTGCATGAGATGTGAAAGATAAGGTTATATTTAATGTAGAAGCAATAAGTGGGAGGCTAATCATATGGTGAAATTCAGCAGTTTCAATCGATCTGAAACATTAAGAATGATTGAAAAGAGTCAATACGATGTGCTTGTTATTGGTGGTGGAATTACAGGTGCAGGCATTGCTTTAGATGCTGCATCCCGCGGATTAAAACCAGTTGTTTTTGAAATGCAAGATTTTGCGGCGGGTACATCGAGTCGGTCTACAAAGTTAGTTCATGGTGGTCTTCGTTATTTAAAACAATTTGAAGTAAAACTAGTTGCAGATGTTGGGAAAGAGCGAGCTATTGTTTATGAAAATGGCCCGCACGTCACGACTCCGGAATGGATGATGTTACCTTTTCATAAAGGTGGAACGTTTGGCCCTGTCACGACAAATGTTGGTTTACGGACATATGACTTCTTAGCTGGTGTAAAAAAGACGGAACGAAAGAAAATGTTAAGTCCAGAAGAAGCATTAGAAAAAGAGCCACTTATTAAAAGAGAGGGTTTAAAAGGTGCTGGCTACTATGTAGAATACAAAACGGATGATGCACGACTTACGATTGAAGTGATGAAAAAAGCCGTGGAAAAAGGAGCAACTGCGATTAATTACGTAAAAGCAGTTGATTTTATTTATGATAACAATAATCGAGTAATAGGAACATTATTGGAAGACCAACTTACTGGAGATACATTTGAATGTTATGCAAAAAAAGTTATTAATGCATGCGGCCCTTGGGTGGATGCATTACGTGAAATTGATGGTTCCAAAGAAGGAAAACATTTGCATCTAACAAAGGGGGTACATCTCGTATTTCCACAAGAGGTTTTCCCTTTAAAACAAGCAATTTATTTTGATACACCGGATGGAAGAATGGTTTTTGCAATTCCACGGGAAAATAAAACATACGTTGGAACTACGGATACGTTTTACGAAGGAGATATCGCGCATCCGACGGTAAAAAGAGAAGATCGGGATTACTTATTAGAAGCAATTCATTTTATGTTTCCTTCATTACAAATAACAAATGACGATGTTGAATCAAGTTGGGCGGGGTTACGTCCGTTAATTGAAGAAGATGGGAGGAAACCGGGAGAGATTTCTCGTAAGGATGAAATTTTCATTTCAAATTCTGGTCTAATTTCGATTGCGGGTGGAAAATTGACTGGTTACCGCAAAATGGCGGAAGAAGTAGTGGATACAATTGTCAAACAGATGAAAACGGAATATGGAATCCTTTATTCAAAATCGGAAACAGAGCATATTCCAATTTCAGGTGGAGAAGTTGGTGGGTCAAAAGGATTTGAAAAGTATAAAGGAAATATGAAGAATGAAGGTTTGAGCTTAGGAATAAAAGATGAAATGGTACAAAGGCTCATTCAAAAATATGGTGCAAATGTATCGGTAATATTTACATTATTTAAGGAAAATAAAGAAGAAGCAATTAAAAATAATATAGATCCAGTTGTTTTTGCTGAGCTATTGTATGGACTTGATTACGAGCTCGTCTATAAGCCAGCCGATTTCTTTATTCGAAGGACAGGAGCGCTTTATTTTGATATCAATTGGGTAAAAGAACATGAAACAGCAGTAGTAAATTATTTGGCAAATGTATTTGCATGGTCAACAAAGGCAAAAGAATTGTATCAAGCCGAATTGGATCGTGCTTTACGTGAAGCAACACATCCAACAGATTCATAATAAAAAAGGGTCTGACCCCTCAGGCCCTTTTTAGTGCGCCTATTTTCTATCCATACATGCATATCCCTACTTTATTGTTATAGCAATTTAGTCGAAGTATATATTTTCATTCGTGATTATGTTATACTTTGTACTGAAAAGAAGTAAACTAGGAGATTGTGTATGCAACAAACGAATAAAAAAATTATACCATTTATACCGGATGGCGATTTTTATTATGTCCGTGGAGTAGAGGCATTTCAAAAACGTAAATTTGATAATGCGACAAAATGGTTAAAAAAAGCGATTGAAGCAAATCCAAATGAACCATTATATCGTTGTCAACTTTCTGTCGTTTATACAGAATTAGGACTCTATTATAAAGCGAATCAAGAATTAACAATTGTATTGCAATCAACTGAAGAATACGTTGATTGCTATTATTTATTAGCGAATAATTATGCCCATTTGGGTTTACTGACTGAGGCAAAAAAATATGCACTTGCCTATTTAAACAAAGAAAATGATGGAGATTTTACGGAAGAAGCAGAGGAACTATTACAACTGATTGAATTTGAAGAAGAAGAGGAAGACGATTGGGAATTAGAGGATGAAGATGAGTTATTAATCTATCAAGAAACAGCTTTCCACTTTATGGAGAACTTAGATTGGAATAAAGCATTGGCGGTTTTAAACGAAATGCTGATCTTGTTTCCAGATCATAAAGTTATTCGACATGAATATGCACAAGCATTGTTTTTCGAGGGGCAACATGAAGAGGCTATTGCGATGGAATTAACGCATTTAGAATCTGAACCAAGTGGATTATATAGTCATACAAACTTGGCATTGTTTTATTATGAACTCGGAAAGAAAACAGAATACAATCATTATATAAGTAAAATACGCAATGTATATCCAATCCATGAACAACAAAAGCTAATCATAGCAACAACATTGGCAAGGACTGCCCAATATGCAGAGGCGAATAAACGGTTTCGCATGATTAAACAGAAGACTGTATCACCTTTATCTTATTTTCGCTGGTATAGTTTAACCTTGTATGAAATGGGAAACATCTCAAAAGCTCAATCGATATGGGAAATAGGTTGTAAGAAATACCCGCAATTAGAAAACGAAGGGCAGCCATGGAGGAATTGAGCAGAATAATAGACGAAAATGAGATAATCTTATACGCTTAATTTAGTTATCATAGTATATTACAGAAAAAGAGAGGCGATGGTGATGTCCGAGGAAAAAGTGTATGATGTAGTGATTGCTGGTGCTGGACCAGCTGGGATGACTGCTGCTGTTTATGCATCACGTGCAAATCTCCATACATTAATGATTGAACGAGGGATACCGGGTGGCCAAATGGCGAATACGGAAGAAGTGGAAAACTACCCTGGTTTTGATCATATATTAGGACCTGATTTATCCAATAAAATGTTTGAACATGCCAAAAAGTTTGGCGCGGAATATGCCTATGGGGATATTAGTGAAGTAACGGATCATGGCGATTATAAACTAATTAAAGCTGGTAAAAATGAATATAAAACGAAGACGTTCATTATTACAACGGGTGCAGAGCATAAGAAAATCGGTATTCCAGGCGAAGAGGAACTTGCTGGTCGCGGTGTTTCTTATTGTGCAGTCTGTGACGGAGCTTTTTTTAAAGATAAAGAATTAGTGGTAATTGGTGGTGGAGATTCCGCGGTTGAAGAAGGAATCTATTTAACGAAATTTGCGAAAAAGGTTACCATTATTCACCGTCGTGATGCTTTACGAGCCCAAAAAATTATCCAAGAACGTGCTTTTAACAACGAGAAGATTGACTTTATTTGGGACACACAAGCAGTATCCATTAATGGGGAAAATAAAGTATCTAGTTTAACATTGAATAATCTTAAAACTGGAGAAACATCTGAATTTAAAGCAGATGGTGTATTTATTTATATTGGTATGCTTCCTTTAAGTGAACCGTTTAAAAACCTTGGAATTACAGATGATGAAGGCTATATCTTAACAAATGAAAACATGGAAACAAAAATACCTGGTGTGTATGCAGCAGGCGATATTCGTGAGAAAAAGCTTAGACAAATAGTAACTGCTACAGGTGATGGTAGTATTGCAGCAGAGTCTGCACAGGCTTATATTGAAGAGCTAAAAGATAAAAAGAAAACATCAACTTTATAAGAAACATGAAATCGACAAGATAAAGAGGTATACTTGTCGATTTCATCATTTTAAACTGGTTTTAATGTTGTTGTAACACGGACGAAACATTTATACGATACAATGTAGTTAACTAATTGACCCCCTTTTTTATAAATATATTGTTGGGCACAGATATATATCGTATCTGTGTCTTTTTTTTGTTGTATGGAAGTCTGTATGTTACGAAGTGGCGCTTACCATTTTCATCATGCTGTTGGTTTATGCATGGTGGTATGTTCCTATCATTCAATGTATAATAGAAGTAAGAAGATAAAGATGAAGTGAATGCATGAAATATAGATATAAAGGTGATATGTATGCAACGTGTGACGAATTGTATTTTAATCAATCAAGATTATGTACTGTTAATAAAAAAGCCAAGCCGAGGCTGGTACGCAATGCCGGGTGGAAAAATGGAGCAAGGGGAAACAATTAAAGAGTCAGTAGTTCGTGAGTATTGGGAAGAAACGGGACTAACATTAGAAAAGCCAACACTAGCTGGTGTATTTACTTTTAACATTTATGATGAACAGCAACTTGAAAACGAATGGATGATGTTTACATTTGTGAATCGAAATTATTCTGGTACATTAAATGATCATTGTAAAGAGGGAGAACTCACCTGGGTAAGACGTGAAGAAGTTTTAACTTTACCAATGGCAGAAGGAGATAGGAAAATTTTCGAGTATGTATTATCAGGAAATAAAGATGTGCTGTTTGGGGCGTTTCAATATACTACTGCGTATAAATTATTAGATTTCCGCCTTGATCCATGGGAAGGAGTTAAATAGATGACAAATCAATTAAATGAAACAAAACTGGTTATTATAACGGGAATGTCTGGTGCTGGTAAAACTGTCGCAATACAGAGTTTTGAAGACTTAGGTTATTATTGTGTGGATAATTTACCGCCTACATTATTACCAAAGTTTCTAGAACTAATGAAAGACACTACAAACAGTATTCGAAAAGTAGCGCTTGTAATGGATTTACGTGGTCGTGAATTTTTTGATACGTTAATTGAGTCATTAGATAGTGTTAGTGACGAAAACTGGCTTGATGAACAAATCCTTTTTCTAGATGCTAAAGATGAAAAACTCGTGAGTCGATACAAAGAAACACGACGTTCTCACCCTTTAGCTGTTGGGGATTTACCATTAAAAGGAATTAAACAAGAACGGGTTATTTTAGACGAATTAAAAGGTAGGGCACAACGTATAATTGATACAACAAATTTAAAACCACGTGAATTACGAGAAAAAATCTTACAAGCTTTCAGTGAAGAAAAACAAGATATTTTTTCTGTGAATATGTTGTCGTTTGGTTTTAAATATGGTTTGCCAATAGACGCTGATTTAGTTTTTGATGTAAGGTTTTTACCAAATCCACACTATGTACCAAATTTGCAGCCATTAACAGGTCTAAATCAAGACGTGGCTACCTATGTATTTAAATGGACAGATACGCAAAAGTTCCAAGAAAAGGTAATGGATCTTTTGCAGTACATGTTGCCGCTTTATAAAAAAGAAGGAAAATCTCAACTCGTTGTCGCTATCGGTTGTACAGGTGGGCAACACCGTTCTGTTGCATTAGCAGAGTATTTTGCAAAACAATTATCAGGTCAGTATATTACACACGTAAGTCATCGTGATATTGATAAAAGGAAGGATCATTAAAATGGGAACGCAGGAAGAACCACGAGTAGTTGTCATTGGCGGAGGAACAGGTATGCCTGTTTTATTACGCGGATTAAAAAGTTTGCCAATCACGTTAACAGCTTTGGTAACGGTAGCTGATGATGGTGGAAGTACTGGGAGATTACGTAGTGAAATGGATATCCCGGCTCCAGGTGATATTCGTAATGTGATTGCAGCAATGTCTGACGTGGAACCAATGTTAATCGAATTATTTCAGCATCGGTTTTCCATGGGGAATGGACTTTCTGGCCATTCTTTAGGTAACTTACTATTGGCAGCAATGACTTCTATTACCGGAGATTTTTTTACGGGCATAAAGGAAATTTCACGTGTACTAAATGTAAAAGGGGAAATATACCCAATCTCTAATGAAAATTTGCTATTGCATGCAGAAATGGAAGATGGGACAATCGTTTCGGGCGAATCAAAAATTCCCTTAGCAAAAAAACGTATTAAGCGTGTATTTTTAAGTCCGCAACCAGCCGAACCTTTAACTAATGCTATTGAAGCAATTGAAAAAGCGGACTTAATTGTTATATCTCCTGGTAGTTTATATACAAGTATTTTACCGAATTTGATTTTTCCACAAATAGATGAAGCAATATTAAATGCAAAAGCAAAAGTAGTATACGTATGTAATGTGATGACACAAGAAGGTGAAACAACGGATTATACAGCATCTGATCACGCCCAGGCGATTATTGACCATGTCGGAAAGAATAGTTTAGATGCAGTGGTTGTCCATAATGAACCAATAAGCAAAAAGATTCAATCGGTGTATGCTGAAGAAAATGCAAAACCTGTACAGTTTGATATTGAGCGCTTAATGGAGATGGGTTTGGAGGTCATTGAGGGAGATATTATTGACCATCAACAATATACATTGCGTCATGATACGAATAAAATTGCAACATTGCTTTATTCGCTTGTGACCAAGACAAGTAAAAAGGGTGAGTAAAGTTGTCGTTTGCTTCAGAAATAAAAAAGGAATTAACAACAATTGAATCTGACCCATGTTGCATTGAGGCAGAACTTGCTGCATTAATACGTATGAATGGTGTTATATCCTTATCACAGCAAAACTATACATTAGACGTGCAAACAGAAAATGCAGCCATTGCACGAAGAATTTATGTATTAATTAAATCGAAATATAATGAACCGGTAGAATTACTTGTTCGAAGGAAAATGAAGCTAAAGAAAAATAATGTATACATTGTCCGTATGAAAAACGGCGTAAAACAGATATTACAAGAATTAGAAATATTAGAAGACCCATATGTATTTCTTCGCTCTATTTCTAAAAGATTTACAAAAGAGGTATGTTGTAGAAGGGCATATTTACGAGGCGCCTTTTTAGCAGGGGGTTCAGTCAATAATCCAGAAACATCTTCGTACCATTTGGAAATCTTTAATATGTATGAGGAGCATAATCATGCTTTGTGTGCTTTATTAAATACATTTGATTTGCGTGCAAGAGAATTGCAACGTAGAAATGGCTTTATTGTATATATAAAGGAAGCAGAAAAAATAACGGAGTTTCTTAACATAATCGGTGCACATAATGCATTATTTAAATTTGAAGATGTACGGATTGTGCGTGATATGCGAAATTCAGTCAACCGGCTAGTAAATTGTGAAACAGCTAACTTAAATAAAACAATTGGTGCTGCCTTCCGACAAATAGAAAATATCCGTTTTATTAAACAGACGGTAGGTTTAGAAGCTTTACCAGAAAAGTTACAAGAAATTGCCACTGTTAGGTTAGAACATGATAATGTGACATTAAAGGAGTTAGGGGAGCTCATTCCAAGTGGTAAAATTTCAAAGTCTGGAGTGAATCATCGAATGAAGAAAATCGATGAATTTGCCGAAAGTATCCGCCAAGGGAAAATAATGTAAATAAAGCTTGGTTATTCGTTCGCTTTCATGGTATAATATCGATAATTTACACAAAAAGAGAACGTGAAGAGGATACTTATTCCTGGGGAGGATGATGATGTTGGTAGAAAGGACAGTAAGGGTTGAGTTGGAGACAGGGTTACAAGCTAGGCCTGCTGCACAGTTTGTACAAGAAGCCAATCGATATTCTGCAAACTTGTTTTTGGAAAAGGAAGGTAAACGAGTAAATGCAAAAAGCATTATGGGACTAATGAGTTTAGCCATTACGGAGGGAGAAACGATTATCCTAACTGCAGATGGACCAGATGAAACCGTTGCTTTAAATAGCTTAATCGAGTTTGTTACAGAAAACAGCGAAAAAGTTTAAAGATAAAAGGCTACGACAAAACAAAAAGGTCAGACCTCCCATTACTTTATGAGGGGGTCTGACCCTTCTATTTCTGAGAATATTTTATTCGGGTTTTCTTTCCAAGATTTTATCAATCAATCCATAGTCAACTGCACGATCTGCTGTCATGAAATTATCACGGTCTGTATCACGTTGGATAACATCAATCGGTTGACCTGTACGATCAGATAAAATTTGATTCATCTTGTCGCGCATTTGCAAAATACGTTTTGCGTGGATTTCAATATCTGCTGCTTGTCCTTGTGTTCCTCCAAGTGGCTGGTGAATCATGATTTCACTATTTGGTAGTGCAAAACGTTTCCCTTTTTCACCTGCAGCAAGTAAAAATGCCCCCATTGAAGCGGCCATTCCGATACAAATTGTTGATACATCTGATTTTATAAATTGCATCGTATCATAGATTGCCATTCCAGCTGTAATGGAGCCACCTGGTGAATTAATGTACAGTGAAATATCCTTTCCTGGATCTTCTGCTTCAAGAAATAGTAATTGTGCTACAATCGCATTTGCAACATTATCATCAATGGCACTACCGAGCATAATAATTCTGTCTTTCAATAAGCGTGAATAAATGTCATAAGCACGTTCTCCGCGGTTTGTTTGTTCAATTACTGTAGGTATTAGTTGCATAAAAAATTCCTCCTATTTACCATAAATTAAATATATTTCTATCATAAACTAAAGGTCAATGAAGGTCAAACGATAAACTTTACCTTCATCATGTTTCATTGTATATATATGAAAAACTCTCTATCCATCATACCCTCTATAAGGACAAAATAAACGATTAAATGAAAAACACTTGAAACAAAAACATTTCCACGATATAATAGCCTATGTGTTTAAAATATATTATGCGCTCGTAGCTCAGGTGGATAGAGCAATGGTTTCCGGTGCCATGTGCCAGGGGTTCGAGTCCTCTCGAGCGCGTTAGTAACAACCTCAATAGTAGCAAGGGTTACGCTAGTGATGCGTCCTTGCTATTTTTCTTTTTTCTTTCAAACTTCTAACCCCGCTTCTAAACACATCTTATTTGTTTTTCGGCAAGAATGAGAATTATTATATTTCAAAGATCTTGTTCTAAAAGCGGAAGAAGGACATCCGCAATAATATTACCCGCGGTTTTAGGAGCAACTTTTCCTGGTAGGCCTAATGCGTGTATGGAATGAATCCCTAATTTGCTAGCTTCCTTGAAATCTACTCCCCCCGGGCTAGATGCTAAATCTATCATAAGACTTGTGGAATCCATTTGTTCTAACGCTTTTTTATTTAATATACGTGCTGGAACGGTATTAATGATGATTTGTTGTTTCGTAAGATAATGCTCTAATTCCTTATAATAAATTGGTTTCATTCCCATTTCCGTAATTCGGGCGGCGTCAGTAGACGAGCGCACACAGACTGTTACATACGCGCCTACTGCCGCAAACAAGCGAGCAACTGTAAAGCCGACTCTCCCAAAACCAAGTACTAAAACATGTGAACGGTGAATGGTATAATTTGTATGATGCATTGCAAGTTCAAGTGTGCCTTCTGCAGTTGGGATAGCATTTAAAATGGCCATATCGTCTCGGTGAAATAAACGTATAAGTTTGTGATCTTTTGCTGCCTCTTGTAAATAATTTCCTGCAATACCTGTGTAAATGAGACAATCCTCTTTTGTCTGAGCAAAAAGTTCTCTCGATACATATAATTCTTCATCGGCATATGGTGCAAGTTCTACTTTACCTTTTTCATTTGCACCGGATACAGGGAGTAATATGGCATCTTGAATTGAAAAATCAATTTGTTTTAATTTCTTACTTTGTACTTTATCCGAAGTGAAGCGATAGTTTTTAAAACCAGCAACTTGAACGATTAACCCTGCTTCTATTAATCGATTCATAACTTCTATGTATCTTGTATCCCCACCAATAACAGCGATTCGCTTATTTTCTAGCATCGTTTTCCTCCTTAACTAATTTTTCTACCCATTATAAATCAATATGCAAGTAAAGCGTGAACCATAACTAAATAGTTGCTCCACTTATTTGAAACGTTTATACTCATGGAAGATAATTGTTAAAGAAGGTGTCTTAATGGAAAATAAAATAATTCGAATTGGTATCGTTGGCTATGGAAATCTTGGGCGAGGTGCTGAGCTAGCGATTGAAAAACAATCAGATATGACATTAGTAGGTATCTTTACACGTAGAGCACCAAGCGATGTGCAACCTGTATTTACAAATACACATGTATATGCTTATGAAGAGCTATCACAATACCAAGATAAAATAGATGTACTTATTTTATGTGGTGGTTCTGCTAGTGATCTTCCGCAAATGAGTCCTGAATTAGTTACGATGTATAACATTGTGGATAGTTTTGATAATCATGCCAAAATAGTTGACCACTTACACCATGTACAAGAGGCTGCTACAAAGAGTGGTAAAGTTGGTGTCATTTCTGTCGGTTGGGACCCAGGTCTTTTTTCTATGAATCGTGTATTAGGTGAAATTGTCATACCAGATGGTGGAACACATACATTCTGGGGTGAAGGATTAAGTCAAGGACATTCAGAGGCGGTTAGAAGGGTTACAGGTGTTAAACACGCTGTACAATATACGGTTCCTATTGAAGATGTGCTTGAAAAAGCTAGAGAAGGAATTGGAGCAGATTTAAGTGCTGCTGATCGTCATAAGCGCGTATGTTATGTCGTAGCAGATGAAAAAGATTATGAAAGAATTGAACAAGAAATTAAAACAATGCCTGATTATTTTGCCCCGTATGAGACAACGGTACACTTTATTAGTGAAGCGCAGTTTTTAAAGGACCATCAAAAAATGAAACACGGTGGTTTTGTCATTCGGTCGGGAAACACTTCATCTGAAAATAAGCAGGCATATGAATTTTCACTTGCACTTGATAGTAACCCAGAATTTACGGCAAGTGTTCTCGTCGCATATGCAAGAGCGGCATTTAAATTAAATCAATTTGGAGAAACTGGTGCAAAAACAGCTTTCGATATCCCACTTTCCTTTTTGTCACCAGAATCCAGAGAAAATATGATAAAAAGATTACTTTAATTACTTTAATATATAAACAAAGCGGGTATGAAATAATTCTACCTGCTTTTTTGTTTTTTATTACAATTTTTTTGTGAGTGAATCGTGGTAATTGCTGCATGAACTGGGAATGATAAATAGAGAAAGTGAAGCTTCAATCAGTGAAAATATGTAGCCAGTTCATTTATGATAAAATGGTTGTTATTTCATTTAGGAATAGTCATTGGAGGGTTTGATGATGAAAAAAATAGCATATTCAGTAATGATACTTTGTGTCATGCTTATGATAACTGCTTGTGGTTCGAATAATGAAGAGGAGTCAGGAATGACCAGTAATCTTTATGATGAAATTATGGAGAAAGGGGTTATCACAGTTGGAACTGAAGGTACATATGCCCCGTTTACGTTTCATAATGAAGCTGGAGAATTAACGGGTTATGATGTAGAGGTTTTTAAAGAGATTGCGAAACGAATGGGAGTAAAGGTAGAATTTGGAGAAACGCAGTGGGATTCGATGTTCGCTGGTTTGAATGCGAAACGTTTCGACGTCATTGCCAATCAAGTTGGTATAAACAAAGAAAGATTAGAGAATTATGATTTCTCTGATCCATACACATACTCTTCAGCAGTTGTGGTTGTCGCAAAGGATAATAACAATATAAATTCGTTTAAGAAATTAGAAGGTAAAAAGTCAGCACAATCTTTAACGAGCAACTATGGTGCAATCGCGGAAGAAAATGGAGCTGAGCTTGTAGCGGTGGATGGACTTGCCCAGGCGATTGAGTTAATCAAACAAGGCCGTGTTGATGTAACAGTAAATGATAAATTAGCAGTACTTAATTATATGAAGCAGCAAGGTGATAAAAATATAAAGATTGTAGCAGAAGGAGAGGATGTTTCAAAAACAGGATATTGTTTTAATAAGGGAAACGAAAAGTTAATAGAGGTTGTGAACGAACAATTAAAAGCAATGCGCGAAGATGGCACATTGGCAAAAATTTCAAAAGAATGGTTTGGTGAAGATGTATCTTCTAAGTAATATTTCTAATACGATAACTTCAGATATGGGGGGATGGGAGTTATTCAAAAACTCGCTTTTACCGATGGTCATTGGTGGAATAAAATATACGATCCCCCTCACACTTATTGCATTTATTTTAGGTTTATTATTGGCACTTGTAACAGCAGTAATGCGCCTGTCTAGTATTCGCATTTTGCGTGTTCCAGCAGCTGTATATGTATCTGCAATTAGGGGGACGCCATTACTTGTTCAGTTATTCATTATATTTTATGGCTTACCAACATTAAACATGACGATATCTCCTTTTCCAAGTGCAATTATTGCATTTACATTGAATGTAGGTGCATACGCTTCGGAAATTATCCGAGCATCAATTGAATCCATTCATAAAGGACAGTGGGAAGCTGGCTATACAATTGGTATGACGAAAAATACGGTATTAAGACGAATTATTCTTCCGCAAGCCGCAAGAGTTTCGGTACCTCCTTTATCAAATACATTTATTAGTTTAGTCAAGGATACTTCACTTGCTTCATTAATTTTAGTGGCTGAGCTATTTAGAAAGGCACAGGAAATTGCTGCAAGGACTTATGATTTCATGCTGCTATATGTAGAGGCTGCATTACTTTATTGGATTATTTGTCTGATACTTTCATTTGTCCAAGGAATCCTGGAAAGACGTCTGGCGCGGTATACTGCTAAATAGATAGGAGAGTTACACATGTTTTTATCAATTAAAGGTCTAGCCAAATCATTCGATAAGCTAGAAGTGTTAAGGGACATTAATTTAGAAATTGAAAAGGGAAAAGTGTTAACGATTATTGGACCTTCTGGTTCAGGAAAAACGACACTATTACGCTGCTTAAATGCTTTGGAACATCCAAATAAAGGTATATTTACTTTTGATGATGGCTTAATCATGGATTTTGAAAATAAAATGAGTAAGAATACGTGGTTAAAATTAAGAAGGAAATCAGGAATGGTTTTTCAATCATATAATCTATTTCCACATAAAACCGTTTTGGAAAATGTTACAGAAGGCCCCATCATTGTGCAAAAGCGTGATAAAAATGAAGTGCGCGGGACAGCGGAGCAACTTTTAGAAAAGGTAGGATTGAAGGACAAGCAGGATCTTTATCCTTATCAATTATCAGGTGGTCAACAACAACGGGTTGGGATTGCAAGGGCACTAGCACTAAAGCCAGATTTGATGTTATTTGATGAACCAACATCTGCTTTAGATCCAGAGTTAGTTGGAGAGGTCCTATCCGTTATTAAAGAACTAGCAAACGAAGGATGGACAATGGTAATCGTTACCCACGAAATTCAATTTGCTAGACAAGTCTCAGATGAAGTAATATTTATGGATGGTGGTTACATCATTGAACAAGGCTCGCCGGAAGAAGTTCTTACTTCACCAAGAGAAGAACGAACGCAGCAATTTTTGCAACGTATTTTAAATCCGGCATAATTTTACAACCATGCAAGATAGTAAAATACTCATGTTTGATTGTAAAACGTAAGAGTTAAAGGAACGTTCTTCAAGCTGCATGAACGGGTTGAAATATACCGTTGCTTGAAGTTTACATTGTAGGCATAAACCAGGGAAGCGCGTTAAAATGCACCCCTGGTTTTTTTGTGAGGAGAATGGAACATTGATAAAATCATTGCAGCAATGAGGAATTAATGAAATAGATTGGTAGATTAAAAGGATGAAAACGTTTAGAATAAAAGAAAGTAATGATCGGATAATAATGGGGAAGCAGGGTGACTACAAATTGAAACTTGTAAATTATCGAAATAAAAATAGCAATCAGATGGAACGTATTGGTTTTATATTAGATGAATATGTTGTAGATGTGCAAGATGCATATAAGTCCATGTTACAAGCGGTAAATAAAAATGAACAATTAGAAATTATTCCAGCAGAACCAGACCTTTTCTTTAAGATTGGTACACCTGCAATAGAAAGGGCAATAGCAGCATATGATTTTGTGAAGAAAAATCAAGAAGAGCTCACATTGCTACGCATGGAGCAAAGAAACATCATCTTTGGGCCACCTATCCGAAATCCGCAAAAGATTATATGTGTGGGAAGAAACTATGCAGCACATGCAAAAGAAATGGACAGTGATATTCCTACATACCCAGTACTTTTCGCTAAATTTGCCAATGCACTAATTGGGCCTAATGATCCGATAGAAAAGACAAGTTTTACAGAAAAACTGGATTATGAAGGAGAACTTGTTGTTGTTATTGGGAAAGAGGCAAAGCACGTGAAACGAGAAGACGCCCATCATTATATCTCGGGTTATGCAATAGGAAATGATACATCTGCCCGTGATTTACAGAAGCGAACACCACAATGGTTACAAGGAAAATCAATTGATCGAACGACACCAATTGGACCGTGGATTGTAACGACAGAAGAAATAAAAGATCCAATAAACCTTGCTGTACGTTCATATGTGAATGGTGAATTAAGACAAGAGGGTAACACACGTGATTTTATATTTGACGTTCCAACCTTAATTGAATTTATCACAAGTCTTATCACATTACAACCTGGGGATTTAATTATGACGGGCACACCGGATGGCGTTGGTTTTGGCATGAATCCACCACAATTTTTGAGCAATGGTGATATCGTCACAATCGAGATTGATAAGATTGGTAAGATTGAAAATAAAGTGATGGATGCACAGCTGTAAATTATCACAGTATTGACTCAAGCAATGAGGGACATCTAGTGGTAACGACGGCATGACTGGTACGCTGTATGCTGCGCTTTTGGCTAGGACTGATTATTGAAACTAAAAGATTGTTGCCAAAGTGTATTAATACGAGAATATGAAGATTAGTAAAAAGGAGGGGGAGTAGATTTTGAAACAACGTCTCGTTCAAGAACAAACTTTACAATTAAAAATGAATCAATCCCTCCTTCAAGCAATCAAAATATTGCAATTATCAAGTGTAGAATTAATTGATTATATAAAGGAATTAGTAAAAGAAAATCCACTAATAGAGGAAATTAATTATGATTATGAAATAAATCATTATCGAGTGGAACATCCCGACCACGCACAAATTGGTGAAATGAATGCCCAATCCCTCACAATGTATGAGCAACTAAGGAATCAATTATATACTGTGAAAATTCCAAAAGCCTTACTTCACGTTGTTGAGTTTGGTATTGATTCACTAAATAAAGATGGTTATTTGGACATTACATTGGAAGAATGGGCGAAACAATGTGATGTTTCTGTAGAGAATGCAGAAGAAGCATTATCCTATTTGCAGCAAATGGACCCACCTGGAATTGGTGCGCGTAGTTTGACTGAATGTATCATTTTACAATTAAGAGAATCAAAGCAAGATTTTGTTGTAGATTTACTACAACATCATCTCGATTGGGTCGCACAAGAGGAAATTGATTATATTGCAGCCCATTATGGTGTAAGCGAAGATATTGTAAGGAATGTCTTGAATCAGATAAAAGCATGCCATCCGAAGCCAGGCAGTTTACTAGCTACAGATCAAATAGCATACATCGTTCCAGAAGCAGCAATAATCAAAGAGAATGATAAGTGGAAAGTTTCCTTCTATAAATGGTATTCTCCAAGGTTAACCATCAATCCCGCATATCTTGATTTGATAGAGAAAGACAAGGAGGCTGCGACGTATTTAAAAGAAAAGCGTACGCAAATGGAGCGAGTGAACGAGGCGATTTCATATCGTGGTCACACATTAGAACAAATTATAAAAAAAGTGTTAGAGAAGCAAGTAGGTTTTTTTGAATTTGGGCCAACGATGTTACAATCTCTAACATTAAAGGAAATTGCGGATGCTTTACAAATCCATATATCAACTGTAAGTCGTGCCATTAATAGTAAATACATCCAAACACCACACGGAGTCGTACCGATTAAGTTCTTTTTTCAATCAGGATTAAAACAAGGTGGAAAACAAACGTCATCTTACGCCATTAAACATTATATAAAGGAAATTATTCATCAGGAAAATAAAGCAAAGCCATTGTCAGATGCAAAAATATGTAAGATATTAAATGAAGATTATGGCATAACAATTGCGAGACGAACGGTCATGAAATATCGTGAACAACTGCATATTCCATCATCAATGAAAAGGAAATAACGGAGGTATACGATGCAAAAGGTCATTTATTATACAAAAGAAATTTGCTCATTATGTGAAGAAGCAAAAGCATTGCTTATCATGTTCCAACAGAAATACCCTTTTGAATTAGAAGAGAGAGATATTTATACAAATGACGCTTGGTTAGAAAAGTATCAACTATTAATCCCTTTTGTTCAAATTAATGAAACAACGTTAAACTGTGAACAATTAAATATGGAATCATTGGAACACGCACTTGCAAAACATATTGATAAAGTATAATAAAACGCAGAAACATGGATATATTAATAATGATTCAAATTTGCCACAAAAACATAACATATTCTGAAGTCACATGAATTGTTATATTTATGAGGTGTGTTATAATAATAGTGAAGAAATTGCTACTTCATTATTTTTTTACTTGTTGTGGGACAATTTCTGTCGAGCTGGGACTCAATCTGACCTGCTTGTTATGCAAAGGAGCTTCATCTCATGAATTCTTTTTTTGAAATGCTAAAAAAAATATACCCCAATATTCTTGAAGACATGCAGCAACGATACAAGGTTTTACATTGTATTGGGCTTTATCAACCGATTGGAAGAAGGACGCTAGCCGAAGCAACCGGGTTAACAGAAAGAGTTGCAAGAAGAGAAGTAGAATTTTTGCAAGATCAAGGCTTATTATTTGTTACTTCCAAAGGAATGCAACTTTCAAAAGAGGGTACATTACTTTTAGAACAGTTGGCAAATGTGTTGCAAGATATTACTGGGAAAAGTGTTTTGGAAAAGCGGATTCGGGAAATGCTACATATAGATCATGTTATGATCATTTCAGGAAATAGTGATCAAGATGATTGGGTAAAGTATGAGATGGGAAAAGCTTGTGTTGCATATCTGAAGAAGATTGTACAACCTGGCTTTACACTTGCCGTTACAGGTGGTACTACAATGGCTGCAGTTGCTGAAGCAATGACTCCATTTGATGATAATCATCGTTATCTATTCGTACCTGCTCGTGGTGGAATAGGGGAAAAGGTGGAAAGTCAAGCTAACACAATAGCTGCTGAAATGGCCAAAAGAGCACATGCTTCCTATCGTATGTTATTCGTACCAGACTTAATAAGCGAGAAAACATACGAAACGATGATTACGGAACCTGCAATATCAGAAGTATTGGATCAAATTAAAAGTGCGGATGTTGTTTTGCATGGTGTAGGTGATGCACTAACAATGGCACATCGTCGAAGAACTCCAGAGGCTTCTGTTACAAAGCTAATAGAAGATGGGGCAGTAGGCGAAGCATTTGGTTATTATTTTGATGAAAAGGGAACCGTAATTCATAAAGTCAAAACAGTAGGTCTTCAATTGGAAGATTTGACCTCGAAAAAGCACGTTGTTACGGTAGCTGGAGGCAAATCAAAAGGACAAGCTATTATTTCCTATTTTAAAAATGGGAAAAGCGATGTTCTGATTACGGATGAAGCTGCTGCGGAACAGATATTAAGGGATGTATCCCTTTAATATATAAATAAAAATGATTTAAATAGGAGGAATTTATATGTCAGTAAAAGTTGGAATTAATGGTTTCGGTCGTATTGGTCGTCTTGTATTTCGAGAAATGCTTAATAAAAAAGAAGTAGAAGTTGTAGCAATTAACGACTTAACAGATGCTCACATGTTAGCGCACTTATTAAAATATGATTCTGTCCATGGAAAATTAGATCAAGAAGTTTCTGTAAATGGAGACAACATCGTTGTAGGCGGAAAAGAAATTAAAGTTATTGCTGAAAGAGAGCCTGCTAATCTTCCTTGGGGCGAATTAGGTGTTGAAATCGTAGTCGAGTCAACAGGACGTTTTGTTGATCGTGACTCAGCTCAAAAACATATTGATGCAGGTGCAAAAAAAGTTATTATCTCTGCACCTGGTAAAAACGAAGACCTTACAATTGTAATGGGTGTAAATGAAGATAAATATGATGCGGCTAACCATCATGTTGTATCAAATGCTTCTTGTACAACGAACTGTTTAGCACCATTTGCAAAAGTACTACATGATAACTTCGGTATTAAACGTGGTCTCATGACAACAATTCATTCATATACAAACGACCAACAAATTTTAGATTTACCACATAAAGACTACCGTCGTGCTCGTGCAGCTGCGGAAAACATTATTCCGACAACTACAGGTGCTGCTAAAGCAGTTGGAAAAGTATTACCAGAATTAAATGGTAAATTAAACGGTATGGCTGTTCGTGTTCCAACACCAGACGGTTCTGTTGTAGACTTAGTAGCAGAATTAGATAAAAATGTAACAGCTGAAGAAGTGAATGCTGCATTCAAAAAAGCTGCTGAAGGCGAAATGTCACATGTATTCGAATATAGTGAAGAGCCATTAGTTTCTACAGATATCATTGGTAACACACACTCATCTATTTTAGATGGTTTGTCTACAATGGTATTAGAAGATAACCTTGTAAAAGTAGTTTCATGGTATGACAATGAAGCTGGTTACTCTGCTCGTTGTGCGGATCTAGCTGTATATATGATTGAAAAAGGACTATAATCAATCCTTTTATAAAAATTTAGGAGGAGGCTACCCCCTCCTCCTTTTCAAGTAAAATGAAATAAACTTGTGAATCGAAAAATCATTACATATTTATTGTAGGAGGGTTCACCATGAATAAGAAAACATTAGAAGATGTTCAAGTTCAAGGGAAACGCGTTTTTTGTAGAGTTGACTTTAATGTACCAATGCAGGATGGCAAGGTAACGGATGATACACGAATTAAGGCAGCATTAAAAACAATTCAATATTTGTCTGAGCATGGAGCTAAGGTAATTTTAGCAAGTCATTTAGGTAGACCAAAAGGACAAGTTGTCGAGGAGTTACGTTTGGATCCAGTTGCAAAACGGTTAAGTGAACTTACCGGAAAAGAAGTAACTAAAACTGATGCTGTATACGGGGAAGAAGTAGACAATGCAATTGCAAACCTATCCGAAGGGGACATTCTTCTCATTGAAAATGTTCGTTTTGAATTAGGTGAAACAAAAAATGACCCTGAACTTGCACAGGCATTTGCAAATATGGCTGATCTATATGTGAACGATGCCTTTGGTGCTGCTCACCGCGCACATGCTTCTACTACTGGTGTTGCTGAAAAATTACCGGCTGTAGCAGGATACTTAATGGAAAAAGAATTAGCAGTCCTTGGTAAAGCGTTAGAAAACCCAGATAGACCATTTACTGCGATTATTGGTGGAGCAAAAGTAAAAGATAAAATTGGTGTTATTGATCATTTACTTGATAAAGTCGACAACTTGATTATTGGTGGTGGCCTCGCCTACACATTTGTTAAAGCACAAGGTCATGAAATTGGAAAATCTTTATTAGAAGAAGATAAAATAGATTTAGCGAAACAATTTATGAAGAAGGCTGAAGAAAAAGGTGTACAATTTGTTTTACCAATTGACGCGATAGTAGCTGACGACTTCTCTGAAGACGCAAATAAAAAAGAAGTTGCCATTGACCAAATCCCGGCAGATTGGGAAGCACTAGATATTGGTCCTAAAACGAGTGAAAAATATCGAGATATTATTAAAAAGTCTAAGTTAGTTGTTTGGAATGGACCAATGGGTGTGTTCGAAATGGATGCGTATGCGAATGGTACAAAAGCTGTTGCCCAAGCATTAGCTGAAACTGATGGATATACGATTATTGGTGGTGGTGATTCAGCAGCAGCAGTTGAAAAGTTTGGCTTAGCTGATAAAATGGATCATGTTTCTACAGGTGGAGGAGCTTCCCTTGAATTTATGGAAGGAAAAGTTCTACCAGGAGTAGCAGCACTTAATGATAAGTAATGAAATATGTAACTTTTTAGGGGTGATTTTATGCGAAAAAATGTGATTGCAGGAAACTGGAAAATGAATAAAGTTTCTCAAGAAGTAACACAATTTGTTGATGAAATTGTGAGTAAAATACCTACTAGCGAGAATGTAGAAGCAATCGTTTGTGCGCCATTTCCTTATTTAGCAAAATTAGTGGAGCAAACAGAAGGAACTGCTTTAAAGGTAAGTGCTCAAAATATGCATTTTGAGAATGAGGGTGCTTTTACTGGTGAAGTAAGCCCAATTATGTTAAAAGATATTGGTGTGACACATGTTGTTTTAGGTCATTCTGAACGTAGAGAGTACTTTGCAGAAACGGATGAAACGGTTAATAAAAAAGTTCACGCAGCTTTTAATCATGGCTTAACACCGATTGTTTGTGTTGGTGAAACATTAGAACAACGTGAAGCAAATGAAACAAAAGCACATGTTGAAAAACAAGTGAAACAGGCAATCTTAGGTTTAACGGAAGCACAAGTAGCAGAAACAATTATTGCATATGAACCAATTTGGGCGATTGGAACAGGAAAAACAGCTTCAAGTGCAGATGCAAACGAAGTTTGTGCACATATCAGACAAGTCATCAATGAAGTGACATCTGAAAAAACAGCACAAGAAGTTGTGATTCAGTACGGTGGTAGTGTAAAACCTGCAAATGTTGATGAATTATTAGCGCAATCTGATATTGATGGCGCGCTTGTAGGTGGTGCAAGTTTAGAAGCAGATTCCTTCTTACAGCTAGTGGAGGCTGGTGCAAAATGACCGAAAATAAAAATTTAGCTGCGTTAATCATTCTGGACGGCTTCGGAATTCGTAATGAGGTCGTAGGTAATGCAGTAAAACAAGCAAAGAAACCTAACTTTGATCGCTATTGGAATACATTCCCACATAACCAACTTGAAGCAAGTGGTTTAGCAGTTGGCCTTCCAGAAGGTCAGATGGGTAACTCTGAAGTTGGTCACTTGAATATAGGCGCTGGTCGTGTCGTATATCAAAGCTTATCTAGAGTTAATTTGTCCATTGAAAATGGCGAGTTCTTCCAAAAAGAGGTATTTTTACAAGCGATGCGTCGAGCAAAAGAAAATAATAAGGCATTACATATCTTCGGACTACTATCTGATGGTGGTGTCCATAGTGATATTCATCATATGTTCGCCTTATTAAAACTTGCGAGCGAAGAAAAATTAGATGAAGTGTATATTCACGCCTTTTTAGATGGACGAGATGTTGGACAACAAACAGCTAAAAAGTATATAAAAGAAACTGAAGACATGATGAAAGAATACGGTGTAGGGAAAATTGCGACCGTTTCTGGACGTTATTATTCAATGGATCGCGATAAACGGTGGGAACGTGTTCAGAAGGCATACGATGCCATGGTCTATGGAAAAGGACCTAGTTATGAAGATCCAATTGCAGTTGTTGAGGATTCATACGAGCACGGCATTTATGATGAATTCGTTATTCCTTCAGTTATAACTGAAAACGGAAAACCGGTAGGTACCGTTCAAACTGGTGATTCTATTATTTTCTACAATTTCCGTCCAGACCGAGCAATTCAAATTTCTCGTACATTTGCAGATAAGCAATTCAATGACTTTGACCGCGGTGATAATGTACCGACAGATTTAGATTTTGTTATGTTAACGAAATTCGATGAATCTATTGATGGATATGTTGCATATGAACCAGTTGGCCTTGATAATACAATTGGAGAAGTTTTATCAAAACATCAATTGAAACAATTACGGATCGCCGAAACGGAAAAATATCCACATGTGACATATTTCATGAGTGGTGGTCGACATGAGGAATTTCCTGGAGAAACGAGACTTTTAATTAATTCTCCAAAAGTGGCAACATATGATTTAAAACCAGAAATGAGTGCTTATGAGGTAACAGAAGGGCTCATAAAGGAATTAGATAAAGGTTATTTAAATGCTGTTATTTTAAACTTTGCTAATCCTGATATGGTTGGACATTCTGGTATGTTAGAGCCGACTATTAAGGCGATAGAGGCAGTAGATGAGTGTCTAGGAAAAGTTGTAGATAAAATTATATCCCTTGGTGGACATTGTATTATTACAGCTGATCATGGTAACTCAGATGAAGTTGTTACACTTGATGGGAAACCAATGACAACTCATACAACGAACCCAGTTCCTGTTATTATTACAAAAGAAGGAATTGAAGTTCGTGATGGTGGGAAATTAGCTGATTTATCCCCCACATTACTTGATTTATTAGGTGTTGAAAAGCCCGAAGAAATGACTGGGTCATCCCTAATAAAAGGAAACAATTGAATAAATAATTTAACCGTATATGATAGTAGAGTATGAACAATAAAAGGAGAGATTAACTATGCCATATATTACAGATATTTATGCTCGTGAAGTATTAGATTCCCGTGGTAACCCAACAGTAGAAGTAGAGGTATTTACTGAATCAGGTGCTTTTGGTTCTTCCCTTGTGCCAAGTGGTGCTTCAACTGGAGAATATGAAGCAGTTGAATTACGTGACGGAGATAAAAAACGTTACGGTGGAAAAGGCGTATTAAAAGCAGTTAAAAATGTTAATGAAATCATCGCACCAGAATTACTAGGTATTGATGTAACACGCCAAAATATTATTGATAATATTATGATTGAACTTGATGGTACTGAAAACAAAGGTAAACTTGGAGCAAATGCTATTTTAGGTGTATCTATGGCAGTAGCTCATGCAGCAGCACATTACTTAGAAATTCCTTTATATAACTATTTAGGTGGTTTCAACGCAAAAGTGCTTCCAACACCGATGATGAATATTTTAAATGGTGGAGAGCATGCAGACAATAATGTTGATATTCAGGAATTCATGGTTATGCCAGTAGGTGCCCCTAGTTTTAGTGAAGCATTACGTACAGGAGCGGAAATTTTCCATGCTTTAAAGAGTGTTTTAAAAGAAAAAGGATACAATACCGCTGTAGGTGATGAAGGTGGATTTGCACCCAACCTAAGCTCAAATGAAGAAGCACTACAAACAATTGTAGAAGCTATTAAAGCGGCAGGATATAAACCTGGTGAGGAAGTTAAATTAGCAATGGACGTTGCTGCTTCTGAAATGTACAAAGGTGGTAAATATAACCTTAAAGGTGAAGGTGTTGTGAGAACATCTGAAGAAATGGTTGCATGGTATGAAGAGATGGTTAATAAATACCCAATCATTTCAATTGAAGATGGTTTAGATGAAGATGACTGGGCTGGTCATAAACTACTTACAGAAAAACTAGGTAATCGTATCCAACTTGTAGGCGATGACTTATTCGTTACAAATACGAAAAAACTTGCTCAAGGTATTGAACAAGGTGTTGGAAACTCTATCCTTATTAAAGTAAACCAAATCGGTACACTAACGGAAACATTTGAAGCAATCGAAATGGCAAAACGTGCTGGATACACAGCAGTCATCTCTCACCGTTCTGGTGAAACAGAAGACGCAACAATTGCTGACATTGCTGTTGCAACAAATGCAGGTCAAATTAAAACTGGTGCACCATCTCGTACAGACCGCGTAGCAAAATATAATCAGTTATTACGTATTGAAGATGAACTACAAGGTATGGGCGTATATGGTGGCTTAGATTCATTTTATAATTTGAATAAATAATGTTGTTTAAATAATGTTGTTTTATAAGAAGTTGTCCTTAGTAAAGTGGACAACTTCTTTTTTTTTTATGAAAATAATAGTAATATTTTCCCGGTTCTAAAATAAGCCATTGATATAATATAGTAAAATATGTCTATTATAAAATCTGGCGGAGGGATATTGGGTGGGAAAAAAGGTGTTAATTTTTGGGGATATTGGGATTGATGATATAATGGCTTTATTATATGGGGCATTAAATCAAGATATCGATATTATTGGGGTTGTTGCAGACTATGGAAATATATCACGGAAAAATGCATTGGCTAGTGTAAATTATATCCGACAACTCTTAAATATTACAACTGAGTTTCCAATCATTGTAGGGGCAGAAACTCCGATGACAGGTGAAGAACCGACATATTTTCCGGAAATACATGGCGAGTTTGGGTTAGGTCCCATTACCCCACCACAAATAAATGGTGAAGGTGTAAGTGAAAACTTTTTTGATATTGTTTCCATAATAAATAAATATGAGAATGAACTCATTATAGTAAATATTGGAAGACTCACATCATTGGCAACAATGTTTATTTTATATCGTGAACTAATGGGTAAAGTATCTAAATATTATATTATGGGCGGAGCTTTTTGGGTTCCTGGTAATGTAACATCCGTATCGGAAGCGAATATTTATGGTGATCCATTTGCCGCAAATGTCGTATTGAAATATGCAGAAGACTTAACCATCATTCCTCTAAATGTAACGCAACAGGCAGTAGCCACACCTGAAATGATTAATTATATAGATAAAGTTGGCCAAATAGATATCATTAAGCCAATGGTCGATTTTTATTTCAATTATTATAAAGCGCGTGATCCTCGAATTCAGGGTAGCCCAATGCATGACGTTTTGACATTAATGGCAGTCTTATACGATGATATGTTTACATATTATTATTTGCCAGTTTATATCCCACAGTCATTAACTGGCAGTACGAGAGGTCAAACAATTGCCGATATTCGCTCGTATGTTACGAAAGATACGGATGAAGACAGGAAATTTCGGATTGCCTTTCAATTAGATTATGAAAGTTTTTACACACATTTTATGACAACAATGACGAGGCCATTATCTCAAATTCCTACAAATAAGAGTCATATGTAAAGATAAAACCATTAATCAATAACAAGATAGATAAAGTCCTGATTTGTTCCATTCATAATCAGTAGGAGGTGTGATCGTTCCTACTGATTGGAGTTTTTACTGAAGTTATAAGAAAAGTGTTGTCTCAGTAGTAGGAGTTTGTCATAAGGAGTTCCTTAGTACTTAGAAATGTATCTTTACTAAACTTTTTAATGCTTGGTCTATCAGTTAATTTTCAACCCCATCCCAGCGCTGTGTGAGATAATTTGTTGTATATCCAGTTGATAAGGTGTGTCGAACGTACCCACGACTCTTTCACGGCCTACGATATAGACGATAATATAATTTTCCTATTATATTTATCTTTAAAAATCTTGATATTTAATACAGATAATTCTTCATCTTGATTTTCAGTTTCTGCTTTATATAGTACGTGCTTCTGAAGAGTTTTAGGATGTTGTGCAACGCTAGTATTGTGTATTTGAAGGTTAATTCCAAATTGCATCTATTTACGCCCCATTATCAGCACAGCTTGGTTTTAAAAATTCATTTTACATTATTCCAACTTTCTTATGACCTTTTGAGAGCGTCTCTTTGAACATTACCGACTTTTTCTGTTCCTTCATACTTATTCCTTGTTCAGCCTTGGATTTCCAGTGTCTACTTTTCAAACCACTTCCAAGGCTCATTTTCAAATTTGGGATGTCTTGTTTTAGTAGAATTCGGTATTTATATGAATTTATTAAGCGTATTCATATTCACTTGCTCATCTTTCCTACTCCCAAAGAAGTAGTTATATTAATGAATAGTCTATTTATACTATTATAAGACAATGATTTATCATTATTTTTTGATTATTTTATGTTTATTTGCAAATTATGCTTGCTTTTGAATAATCTTGTTATATACTTAGAATTATGTAAATGGTGGATTATATTTGAAAATTATGGGGAAATTTGGGAGGGGAAAAATTGATTAAAAAAATTTCATGCTTAGGTTTTGCGATGGTCATGACACTTTCAATAATGTTGGTATTTGCAACGCCTACAGATGCTTATCGGGCAGTGAAGACGGTTAACAAAGTTACATCAAAGGCAGATTTACCAAGAACAGCAAGTGGTGGATGTGGTAATTACAAAGCCCATAGTTCTACTACTAGAACTGGATTCAAAAAGCTCTACCACAATGTAAGTTTTTACACAATTGGGGGCAGTGTTTCCTTTAAAGGAGCTGGTGTAAGCGGTAGCGGTTCCAGTCCAGGATATACAAAGTCAACAACAGGTAAATCATATTATAGCTCTGGGAACGTTTGCGGTAGTGGGCTTTGGTTATACCTAGGTATGTTTACGACTACAGAGGTGGACTATTCAAATAGAACTTATACAGCAACTGCTAAGATATAATCTCATATCTTAATGTTTTAGAGAAATAACCAATCCACCATTTACAGTACATATAAACGGAGTGGCAGGGATACTAATGATGAAGAGAATGCTCATATTTTGTTTTATAACTATAATTATCACAGCGTGTAATAATAGTCCAGAATTTATTAATCGTGCAGTCCATAATGAAAATTTTATAAATACAATTGAATCTTATCTATTTAGCGATAGTGACAGTAGCGTAATTGAAATCAATAGCCAATTTGAAGAGCAATCGAATATAATGGTCAACGCAGTTAAGTTACATGTTCCGGAAGTTGACTCCTTAAATTATGGCGAGTCAAGTTGTAAACAACAAGAATCTAATTTGCTTTATTGTAAAGTTCTCTTGACAAGGTTATTAAATCAATCTGTTTTTGAAAGGGATGAATTACAATCTTCTTCGTATTTTGATACCTATTTTATGTATGTTGCACTTGAAGAAAATGGAGCAATGGAAGATTTGAGTACATTATTAGACTCTGTTCAGGAAAATCCTGTACCGACAAAGAATAATACAATAGAATACTACTATTATGTAATTATGGATTTTATTATAAACGACAAAATACATGATGATGTGGAAGATGAAGTAATTTCGATAATAGAAGATTATCGTAGTAGTTACATTATTGACTATGATGAGCCTATTATATTGCATGCCGCGTTAGTTCTTAGTAGATTGTATGAATTGAACGTGGACCTAAGTTTAGTGAAAGAAATATATAGTGATCACATAAACCAGACTTCGGTTTTACTACGAGATGAAATCACATTCTATGTCCATTTGGAAGTCGTAAGTGAAATGAACAAACAGCTTGATGAGAAGTTGGTAATGGAGATTATAAGTAATCAACCAGTGTATCAAACGTACTATTATTCATTAGATAGTTTGCGAAATTTATACTTATTGTCAAATATTTTGCCGAGTCAAGACCTAAAAGACTATGAAGTTTATATTGGTTTAATACAACACCGACTAGGCTCAATTTTGGAGGAAAATGGTAATGAAATTAAGCAATCCTATCAACAATCTTACTTTTTACAACAAGCTAGTTTAAATGTAGGCTATAAGGGGATTGAGGATTATTTGATTGTTGGAGATGGTGCGTGTGACAATGTATCTCCGTTAATTGAAGAATATTACTGTCTAAAACTTTTTAATTTGCATTCAGGAAATCAAATTAAAATAAATCATGATGATCTACTCGAAAAAGTGACCTTGTATGATATGCTAGAAAGAAATGATGCAAATAAACAAGAAATTCTCGGATTATATAATGAAGTATTGTCCTCCACTGAGGAAAATTTTTATGTAATCTTAAACACCTATCTGAACTTACTAATTTCCTATGATATAGAATTTAACGAAAATGACTTTATTGATAAAATATCTTCCTTCGAATGTGAAATTGGCTACTGCACAGAAATAGGGAACTATGATTTTGAAATGAGTTTATATTTTAATAACATTTTAAACTTGTTAAAGGGGGATAAGAATGCAGAGGGATTCCGTTAAGTTACATCTAGAAGTAAATAACATAAGCTTTAATTACAATAATTTACCGATTTTAAAGGATGTATCTTTAAGTATAGACGGGCCCGGCCTTTATACGTTGTTTGGAGAAAGTGGTAGTGGAAAAACAACGTTAATAAATATTTTATCTTTAATTCAAAAACCGTTAGCTGGTGAAATTACGATATTTAATGAAAGAGTAGACTTTAAGAATGAAACTCAAATTCAACAATTACGAAACAAGATTGCTTATTTTTTTCAAGATCTAAATTTAATTGAGTCATTAACAATTAGAGAAAATTTAGATGTTATTTCTTTAATAAATGGTCAACCGTTATCTGAAGAATATGTAACAATATACAGTAAGTCGATTAGAATCTATGAAAAGTTGGACATCCCTGTTAATCACTTATCTGGTGGAGAAAGACAGAGAGCATCCTTATTAAAAGTTCTTGTGTTTGATTATCCATTGATATTATTGGATGAACCAACGAATAATTTAGACCGTGATAATATTTCTACGATAATAGAATTATTAAATGAAATAAAAAAGGACAGAATGGTATTGGTTGTCACGCATTCTGATTTAATCGCAAAGAATGCTAATCAAGTATATCTACTTTCTGAACTCAATAAAGGAATAGGAAAAAATGAAAAATAGAAGACTTGTATTTGACTACATTAAGAAAAAATATAAGAAAAACCTTCGAAAACTAATTGTATTGAATTTTTTGCTATTAGCACTTCTAATTAGTTCTGCATTTACTGTGATGCTATCTGTTGGCAATATTAATAGTAATATATTAAACAACGAGAAATTATCGATGGTGTTGATTAATGGATATTCGGAAGATGGCGAGTATAACTATAATATAGAACGAATTGAACGTATGCCTAATGTAAAGGATGTAGTTTATGAATATGATACAACGGTATTACTGGAAGTAGACGGGAAATCCGATTTCATAAGCTGCTTATCGTTAAACCCAACTACACAGGAAGCGATTAACTTTTACGAAAAGGTTGAAGAACCTGCAATTATTTTGCCAGAAAACTTTAAAGGAAAAACAATAACCTTTTATGATATGGATCATACAGTGTTAAAAGTGAATGAATACTATTATGAGGGGAATGGACATTTTTTCCTTAAAGACTATTGTTATGTGACACCAGATATACACTCAAATTTAACAGATAAAATAGATATGGAGGAAAATTTTTCGGGTGTAAAAAACCTCATTGTCCACCTAGAAAAGATGGAACATATCTTTGATTTCGTGACGACATTCCATGATATGTTTGATGAAGAAGATGTTTATGTATACTATCAAGCAGAAGGACTTGAGGAATTAATATCTGATTCTAAAACTTCATTACTGTTACTTATTATATTTGAGATTATATTATTCATTGTCATTTTAATCATTTATCGTGGGAGTTTGGCATCTTTTATCAAAGTGCTAAATCGCGATTTGATTTCATTGTATTTAAATGGTATGTCTAGTAAGCAAATCATTAGTCAGTTCTATACAACGATTGAAAAGTCCAATCGAATTATTTATTTTTTATCCTTTATATTTGTCTTCATTATTGGAGGATTACTTTCTTTTAAAGTTATTTTTCCAACGTTGGTGAAATGGATGTTAATTATCATAGGAACTCTCATTGTCTTGGTCATGTTAAACAAAGTTTTTGTACGTTATATGATTATTAGCTTGTTAAAGCGAGAGTTGTCCAGTGGAAATATTGTTTCGAAGTTAAGAAACTAGGAATAGCCAATAGCCGCACCTAAAATAAAATTTGTTCCATTCATAATCAGTAGGAGGTGTGATCGCTCCTACTGATTGGAGTTTTTACTGAAGTTATAAGAAAAGTGTTTTAAGGGAGAGCTAGATGTCATGGATATCGTAGACGCAATCGAAAATCGCCGTTCTATCCGAAATTTTAAACGTATCAATGTCGCAGAAGATATATTAAAGGAAATCTTTACTTATGCCTCTTATGCACCAAGTCACTATATGACAGAGTCTTGGCAGATAAAACTTTATCAAGATAAGGGAAAAGAATCATTTATAGATGAAATCATGTTAAGTTATCAACGGATTGGATTGGTAGCTAGTCCATTAGATGAAAAATCTAAAAAAATGATTCTATCAATGACAGAGTTCTTAATGAAAATACCACATCATGCACTTATTTATTTCGAAAAGCTAGATGATCCCATTCGCTTTGAGGAAGAATATGCATCAATATGTGCGTTTATCCAAAATGCTCAGTTAGTTGCTTGGAAATATGGAGTAGGGATGTTATGGACAATTACACCTTATATGCATGATAAAGATTTTATTAAAGCAATTGATTTAGAGCCAACCAAACATAAAATTGCTGCTGTCATGCAAATCGGGTATCCCGAAAGTATTCCTCCAAATAAAGGTCGTATGCCAATAGATAAAAAACTAGAAATTATATCTGATTAATAATTGTTAGCGTACAAATAGGTAAAGACTAATTATTTTAAGGATCTGTTATATAGCTGCGTAGCTTAATCAGTCTATGTGCTTTAAAGGCAATACTATAAGTTTTTTTAAATTAAGGTGTCGCAAATACTTCTTCGGTGACTACTGCCTTCCAGATTCGGGACGTTTCTATATGTCCTATACCACGAAAAAAAGAAAACCTCTCATGTAGAGGTTTTCGCTTAAGTGTCTCATTTTAAATTAGAATTACTCTGTTTTTTCTTTAATAAAGGCTAGTACTTCTTCCGCTGTGCTCATTGCTAGTAATTCATCTTTATAAGATGCAAGATCTGCTTTTGATAAATTACGCATTTGTGTTCTAGCAGGCAAGATAGATGTTGCACTCATACTAAATTCGTCTAATCCAAGTCCAAGCAAGATTGGAATTGCGAGTGGATCTCCAGCCATCTCACCACACATACCAGCCCACTTACCTTCACTATGTGCAGCTTCAATAACATTATTTAAAAGATTTAGTATTGCTGGATGATATGGTTGATACAAGTAGGATACACGTTCATTCATCCGGTCAGCTGCCATTGTATATTGAATTAAGTCATTTGTTCCGACGCTGAAGAAATCAACTTCTTTTGCAAATTGTTTTGCTAAGACAGCAGTTGCAGGAATTTCTACCATGATACCAACTTCAATATCATCGGAAACTTCATGACCTTCCTTGCGTAAGTTTTCTTTTTCCTCCAACAAAAGTGCCTTAGCTGCACGGAATTCCTCTACTTGTGCAATCATAGGGAACATAATCTTCAAGTTACCATAAGCACTTGCTCGAAGTAGTGCACGTAATTGTGGACGGAAGACTTCTTCATGGTCCAAACAGTAGCGAATTGCTCTAAATCCAAGGAATGGATTCATTTCTTCAGGCATGTCCAAATATGGAATATGTTTATCTCCGCCAACATCTAATGTGCGAACAACGACAGGTTTTCCATTCATTTTTTCAAGAACAGATTTATAAGCCTCAAATTGTTCATCTTCAGAAGGCATCTCACTTTTACCCATGTATAAAAACTCAGTACGATACAGACCAACACCTTCTCCACCATGTTGTAATACACTATCTGCATCTTCTGGATTTCCAATATTTCCAACTAACTCAATATGGTGTCCGTCTTTTGTAACAGTAGGTTCATCTTTTAATTTAGCCCACTCTTCTTTTTGTTTTTCAAAATTAGCTTGTTTTTCTTTGTATGCAAGTAATTCATCTTCGGATGGATTAATAATTACTTTACCTTCTAAGCCGTCAACTATGACAGTATCGTTTTGAGAAACTAAGGAAGTAATATCTTTTGTTCCAACGACTGCGGGAATCTCTAATGATCGAGCCATAATTGCGGAATGTGATGTACGACCTCCAATATCGGTTGTAAATCCTTTTACAAAGTTTCGATCAAGTTGTGCCGTATCTGATGGTGTTAAGTCATTTGCAATGACGATAACTTCTTCATCAATTAACGCAGGATCAGGAATATCGACTCCAAGTAAGTGAGCCATGACACGTTCTGTCACATCTTTTATATCTGCAGCACGTTCGCGCATATATTCATTATCCATATTTTTAAACATGTCAATAAACATATTTGCCGTTTCATCTAATGCTGATTCTGCCATCTTATTTTCATTCTTAATTTTATCTTTCATTGGGTTAATTAATTCAGGATCATTTAACACAAGAAGGTGAGCAGAAAAGATTTCAGCATGTTCATCTCCAAGTGTTTTTTTCGTATGGTTTCTAATTTTTTCTAATTCCTGTTTGGATATATTGAGTGCCGCTTCTAATCGTTCAATCTCTTGGGTAGGATTATCAACTTCTTTTGCTTCATAGGATAAATCGGGAGCTTTAAGTTGATACGCTTTTGCAATTGCAATCCCTGTAGATGCAGCAATTCCCGTTACTTTCGACATAATATACCACCTTTCTACTATACAGTATCTATTTTAGGCTTTTTTTAGCTTTACATTCAAGTAAACTAACTTCATTTATTAATATGTGAAATAATCACAATCGACTGAATGTTACTTCGTTCTCTATCCAACGATATATTTGCTCATACACATCATGTTTATTAAGTTCGTGCAGTACTTCATGCCTTGCATCTGGGAATAATTGAACAGTTACTTTATTAAAACCAATATCACAATAAAGTTTGGCTACTTTCCATACTCCTTTGCCATAACTTCCGACAGGGTCATGATCGCCACTAATAAATAGTATTGGAAAAGTAGGATTAATCGCTTGGTTTGCGCTCTCCTGATGAATGGTGTATAAACCTGACATTAAATCATAAAAGAATCTACCTGAAGGTGTAAAGCCACATAATGGATCATCCATATACTTTTCAACTGCAATGTCATCACGTGTTAGCCAATCAAATGCCGTATTTGACTTTTTGATACGTTTATTATACGAACCAAAAGCAAGTAAATTAAATAGTTTCGCTTCTTTTTGTGGTGCAAATAGATTTGCAAAATGCTTACCAATCCTAGATACCGTTGCTGGAAAATATCCAGTTCCAGATAGTATTACGCCATCGATATCATCGGAATATGTTTGTATGTATCTTCGGACTACAAAGGACCCCATACTATGACCAAAAAGAATGATAGGAATATCAGCGTACAAGCTTTTAATATATGTTGTAACAGTATATAGATCGTCTACCATTTTATCAAAACCATCTGTAGAGGATAAATATCCTAATTGTCCCTGTTTTAAACCTGTTTGACCATGACCACGATGATCATGTCCAAAAACAGCAAAGTTATTTTCGGTAAGAAAATTTGCAAATTCTTCATAGCGTGCAATATGCTCAACCATACCGTGTGCTAATTGGATAATAGCTTTAGGTTTTGCTGCATGATTCCAAGCCGATACATAAATGTCTATATTGTCAGTTGTAGATTGTAACCAGAATGTTTCTGTCATATGATCACCTCTTATTCATACTACCACGAGAAAGCAAATTACTTCATTTTTGACGCGTCTTATTTCCTATTATAAGGAAACAAATATGTGTTCATATTTGCGCCCAGATTCACAAGCAAGATTCAACAACGTGAGACTGACTCACTTTTTTCTGATATTCCCAACCGTTCCATTTGTAATTTGTCTATATCGTGATAAGATCATGACTTTACCTATTAAAAATGACTTGCTATCTGAATCGCAGGTATGCTAAAGTATTAGTATGTTTAAAATCGTGTAAATAAATATTACGAAATAAATACAGGACGTGAAATGCAGGGGGTCTCAGTAATGGAAACTGTAGTGAATGTATTACTTGTCATTGATTCAATTATCATGATTGTTTTTGTTTTATTGCAAAGTGGTAAAAGTGAAGGATTATCAGGTGCAATTTCGGGCGGAGCAGAACAATTATTCGGTAAGCAAAAAGCTCGCGGAATTGATCTCGTTTTACATCGGGGTACGGTCATCACGGGTGTTTTATTTTTTGTCTTAGCATTTGTAAGTGTTTATATTGTATAATAGTAATTTCTTCCTTATCATGTAATATGGTAAGGATTTTTTATTGCTAAAATTAGCATATAGGACGTTATTATTCCATGTATAAACACATGAAACTACCATCATAAGGTATAATAAACATAATGAAAGGATCATTAATGATGAAAATAAAACAACCAGAACCGTTTACATTTGAAGCAGGACCACGTGCGGTATTATTACTTCATGGTTTTACAGGTCATTCTGCAGATGTCCGCATGCTTGGTCGATTCCTTGAAAAGAAAGGATATACGAGTCATGCGCCAATATTTCGAGGACATGGATTACCACCTGAAAAGTTAATTGAATCTAATCCATCTGAATGGTGGGAAGACGTCCAACAAGCCTTTACACATTTAAAAAATCTAGGTTATCAAGAAATTGCTGTTGCAGGCTTATCTCTAGGTGGCGTACTCGGTTTAAAATTGAGTTATTCTGAAAACTTGAAAGCAATGATCCCAATGTGTGCACCAATGTTTTTTGATAATGAACAGCAATTAACAGCAGGATTTAAACATTTTTCTAAGGGATATAAACAATTAGAAAGAAAAGATGACCAAATAATTGAAAAAGAACTGGATAAGTTAATGGGGGAATCAAAACCTTTATTTACGCAAATTGGTAATCTTATTAACGATGTAAAGGAAAACGTTGATACGATTTATACGCCAGTGATGGTCGTTCAAGCACGGAATGATGAAATGATTAATACCGATAGCGCAACTTACATTTATAATCAAATAGAATCAGATGTAAAGGAAATTCGTTGGTATGAACAATCAGGTCATGTCATTACGCTCGATAAACAAAAAGATCAACTTCATGAAGATATTTATCAGTTTTTAGAATCTCTAGACTGGGAAAAGTGATTAATATTACAAAATTAGGGGAAATAATATAATAGAAGATGGCAAGAGAAAGAAGGTGTTCGAAATGGATGAGAATTTAAAAGAACGTGTACGAGCTTTTTTTAAGGAAAATAATAAAAAGCCTTTTGCCGTAAAAGAACTTGAGGAATTATTGAAAATTGAAGATGCAACTGATTTTAAAGAATTAGTTATTGCATTAAATGAATTAGAGCATGCTGGTGAACTTGTTCGAACACGAAAAAATCGCTTTGGTCTACCTGAAAGAATGAACCTAATCCGAGGAACAATTCAAATGCATGCAAAAGGTTTTGCATTTTTAATTCCTGATGACGAGGAACAGTCTGATGTATATATTCATCACTCAGATCTAGCGTCCGCAATGAATAAGGATAAAGTACTCGTTCGAATTGAAAAAATGGATGAAGCAGGAAATCGACCGGAAGGAACAGTCATCCGAATATTAGAACGTGCAGTTGATGAGGTAGTCGGAACTTTTGAAGATAATAGAGCATTTGGTTTTGTAATTGTTGATGACAAACGAATTCCTAACGATATTTTTATTCCAAAAAGTAAAATGAATGGGGCTGTTACAGGCCATAAAGTAATTGCAAAAATTACAAAATACCCTGAAGACCGTAAAAGTGCAGAAGGTGAAATCACTAAAATTTTAGGGCATAAAAATGACCCTGGAATAGATATCTTGTCTATTATATATAAACATGGTATTACGATTGATTTCCCAGATGAAGTAATCGAACATGCTACAAATGTACCCGAACAAATTAGTGAGGAAGACTTACAGGATAGAAAAGATTTGCGTGAAGAAGTCATTGTTACAATTGATGGTGCGGACGCAAAAGACTTAGATGACGCGGTGACAGTAGAAAAGTTAGAAAACGATAATTATAAGTTAGGTGTACATATTGCAGATGTAAGTTATTACGTTACAGAGGGTTCTCCAATCGATAAAGAGGCATTAGAACGTGGGACAAGCGTTTATCTTGTAGATCGGGTTATCCCGATGATCCCACATCGATTGTCAAATGGTATTTGCTCATTAAACCCACAAGTTGACAGATTAACATTGAGTTGTGAAATGGAAATTGACCGAAATGGTAAAGTTGTGAACCATGATATTTTTCAAAGTGTAATTCGAACGACAGAAAGAATGACATATTCTGATGTAAATAAAATATTAGTCGATAAAGACGAAACGTTACGTCAAAAATATGATGCACTCGTTCCAATGTTCGAAAAGATGGAGGAACTCGCTGCAATTTTACGTAGAAAGCGAATGAGTCGTGGTGCAATTGATTTTGATTTTAAAGAGGCCCAAGTTTTAGTTGATGAAGAAGGAAAAGCAACGGATGTCGTGATTCGAGAACGTTCAGTAGCAGAAAAGCTTATAGAGGAATTTATGTTGGCTGCTAATGAAACCGTGGCCGAGCATTTTCATTGGTTAAATGTACCATTTGTTTATCGAATTCATGAGGATCCTGACGAGGCTAAATTACATCATTTCTTTGAATTTTTAGCAGGACTTGGACATGTCGTAAAAGGGACAGCAAATGAAGTCCATCCTCAAGCCTTACAAAAGATTATAGAAGATGTAAGAGAAAAACCTGAAGAAATGATTGTTTCAAAACTTATGTTACGTTCTATGAAACAGGCAAAATACGATCCAGAAAGCATTGGACATTTTGGTTTAGCGACAAAATTTTATACGCATTTTACATCACCAATTCGTCGGTATCCAGATTTAATTGTTCATCGTTTAATACGTACGTATTTGATTAAAAAGCAAATGAACAAAAAAGTTCTATCAAGCTGGGAACATGTTCTTCCTAATCTCACAAAGCACGCGTCAGAAATGGAAAGGCGAGCAGTTGATGCGGAGCGTGAAACAGATGATTTGAAAAAAGCAGAATACATGGCAGATAAGATTGGCGAAGAATATGTCGGTGTTATTAGCTCTGTCACAAGCTTTGGAATGTTTGTCGAATTAGAAAATACAGTAGAAGGACTCGTTCATGTTAGCTATTTGACAGATGATTATTATCACTTTGATGAACGAAACTATGCATTGATTGGTGAAAGAACTGGTCAAATTCATCGAATTGGAGACGAAGTAAAAGTTCGGGTTATAAGTGTGAATACGGATGAACGGGTTGTAGATTTTGAATTAGTACGTGTAAACAAACCAAAAAAGACTAAAAAGAGAAAATAAAGATATCGCAAAAACACGAGGTGAACTTTTTGTTGCCTGGTGTTTTTTTGTGTGGTTATTAGGGAATATCAGTAACTAGAATCGTGTAAAATATGTGAAAAATAGCATTACCCAAACCAAAAGTTGCATTAGGTAAAAATAGTTGTTGACATCGAATAGTTTGTTGGGTACAATAAAACTTGAGTCAATGCAACTGTTTACATATAGGCGATGTCTATGTAATGTATCTATACATAAATCAAATAAAAAGAAGAACCATTGGGTTATATTTGAATAGAGTATAAGTAAATGTTTCCCATGGCTAACTTTTATAACTGATATAAACAAATCAAACGAAGAGGATGAACAGGCACTTAAAGTGCCGCCAATAATAAACTTAAATTTAAGTTGAACATATAAAGTGAAACTTCATTCAGTGGGGGTTTCCCTATCTCCCCCACTGAATGTTAGTTAAACAGAATCGGGCTTTTACTGGCTGTTGATCCCCCACTTAC